>NZ_CP109150.1:6707569-7012458 GCF_035920365.1 Micromonospora sp. NBC_01740
GCTATCGATCAACCGGCCCTGCGAGGAGCCCCCGGAGCGCTCCCCGGCGTGTCGCGTCGCCCCGGCGGCACCTCAGGACGCGGGCTGGGCGACCTCGCCGCCGGCGGTCTCGGCGAGGATCCGCTCGGCGACCTCCTTCATGGTCATCCGGTGGTCCATCGCCGTGCGCTGGATCCACTTGAACGCCTGCGGCTCGGTCATCCCGTACGTCGTCATCAGCGCGCCCTTGGCGCGCTCGACCGTCTTGCGGATCTCCAGCCGGTCGGTCAGCCCCGCGACCTCCGCCTCCAGGGCGGCGATCTCCGAGTAGCGCGACAGCGCGATCTCCACCGCCGGCACCAGGTCGCTCTTCTGGAAGGGCTTCACGAGGTACGCCATCGCGCCGGCCGCCCGCGCCCGCTCCACCAGGTCACGCTGGCTGAACGCGGTCAGGATGATCACCGGGGCGATCCGGGCGCCCGCGATCCGCTCGGCGGCGGCCAGCCCGTCCATGATCGGCATCTTGATGTCGAGGATGACCAGATCCGGCTTGAGCTCCTCGGCGAGCCGGACGGCGGTCTCGCCGTCACCGGCCTCCCCGACGACCTCGTAGCCCTCCTCGACGAGCATCTCGGCCAGGTCCAGCCGGATCAGCGCCTCGTCCTCGGCGATCAGAACGCGCCTGCGCTCGACGTCCGTCTGCATCTCGGCCACGAGCCACTCCCACCAGTCTGTGCTCGACACCCGCGATGCCGGGTGTCGCCGCCCTTAGCGTAGTGGGTAACCTATGTGGCGCCGCCACAGCGTTGGGCGACGACGTCCCCGTATTCCAATGGCAGAGAAGCGGAGCTCAAACCTCCGACAGTGTGGGTTCGAATCCCACCGGGGACACCGGAACTGTCGTACGGGCGTACGAGACTCGTCCTGTGCACGCACCGGAGATACGCGCCCGAGCCCTCAGAGTCCACCTGGGCGGCGCAACCATCGCCGAGGCTGCCCGGGTCGTCGGTCTTTCCTACCGGACTGTCTGGGAGTGGTGCCGCGAGCGGCCGCAACCGCTGGTTCGAAGCACGGCAGAGCGCTGTTTCCGCTGCCGTCGCGACGACGGATATCCGACAAACCCATCGGCCTACAGCTACCTGCTGGGCCTCTACCTGGGTGACGGGCACCTGGTCACTAGCTCGCGGGTGCCGGTCTTGAGGATTTCCTGCGGCGACGCGTGGCCCGGGTTGATCGACGCCTGCGACTCCGCTATGCGCGCGGTGCTGGCCAACAAGGTCCAGCGGGTTCCACAACAGGGCTGCGTGAACGTGCAGAGTTACGGCAAGCACTGGCCGTGCCTGTTCCCGCAGCACGGTCCCGGCAAGAAGCACGAGCGTCAGATCACCCTCGCCGACTGGCAGAAGAGGATCGTCACCGCCCATCCCGGGCCTTTCCTGCGGGGTTTGTTCCACTCCGACGGCTGCCGGTTCAGCAACCGGGTGACGACGCGCGGCAGGAGCTACGTCTACCCGCGCTACATGTTCGTCAACGAGTCGGCCGACATCATGGGGCTCTGCCAGTGGGCACTGGACCTGCTCGGCATCGCCTGGCGGATGAACCGCCGCAACTCCCTCTCCGTGGCGCGCCGGGACGCCGTCGCCGCCCTCGACCACCACGTCGGCCCGAAGTCCTGACCGTGCCGCCCGGTCGGCTCCCACGGGTGGAACGCCACGGGTGTCACCTGGGCCCGTTGGCACCCGTGGCGTTCCACTCCCGTGCGCCACGACGCCCGCGGCGGGGCGACTCGCGGCAACGGGGCGACCGACTCGCGGCAGTGAGGGCGGGCGACGGCGTTGGTCCGGCCAGCCGAATTCAGCGAGGGCCGGCCGACGACGTCGGTCCGGCCAGCCGAGTACAGCGGAGGCCGGCCGACGGCGTCGATGCGGGTCAGCCGAGTTCAGCGAGGACCGGCCGACGGCGTCGATGCGGGTCAGCCGAGTTCGGCGAGGGCCTGGGCCAGGTCGGCGCGCAGGTCCTCCGCGTCCTCCAGGCCCACCGAGACGCGCAGCAGGCCCCCGCACGGCTTGGCCTCCCCCTCGACGGGGCGGTGGGTCAGCGAGGCCGGGTGCTGGATGAGGGTGTCGACGCCGCCCAGCGAGACCGCGTGGGTGATCAGCCGGCAGGCGTTCGCGACGGCGGCCGCGGCGGGGGCGCCGCCGCGTACCTCGAAGGCGAGGAGGCTGCCGGGGCCGTTCATCTGCCGTCCGACGAGCCCGGCGGGGTCGTGCAGCGACGGGTGGTGCACCTGCGCGACGGCGGGGTGGGCGGCGAGCCAGGCGGCGAGCTTCTCGGCGCCGGCCTGCTGGGCACGCACCCGCACCGGCAGGGTCTGCAGGCCGCGGTGCAGCAGGTACGCGCCGAGGGGGTGCAGGATCGCGCCGGTGAGCGCGCGGACCTGGCGCAGCCGGGCGGCCCAGTCGGCGTCGCAGGCGACCACGCCGGCGAGGACGTCGCCGTGCCCGCCGATGCTCTTGGTGGCGCTGTGCAGCACGAGCGTGGCGCCGTGCCGGGTGGGTTGCTGGAGCACGGGGGTGGCGACGGTGTTGTCGACGAGCAGCGGCACGTCGCCGGCGGCGCGGGCGAGGGCGGCGATGTCGACCAGGTCGAGGGTGGGGTTGGCCGGGGTCTCGGCGATCACCAGGGCGGTGTCGGGGCGGACGGCGGCGGCGACCTCGTCGGGGCGGGCCCAGGTGACGGTGGTGCCGAGCAGGCCGGTGGCGAGCACGTGGTCGGTGCCGCCGTAGAGGGGGCGGACGGCGACGAGGTGCCGCCTGCCGTCCCGGGTGGCGGCGAGCAGGGTGGCGGTGAGGGCGGCCATGCCGCTGGCGAAGGCGACGGCGTCGGTGGTGTCCTCGAGGTCGGCGAGGGCGGTCTCGAAGCGGGCCACGGTGGGGTTCCACAGGCGCTGGTAGACGGCGCTGCCACCGGCGGGGAGGGTGCCTCCGGTGGCGAGGGCCTCGTACGCGTCGCCGCCGGCGTCGACGGACGGCAGCGGGTTGGTGGTGGAGAAGTCGATCGGCGGCACGTGGACGCCGAGTGCGGCGAGGTCGTCGCGGCCGGCGTGCACGGCTCTGGTGTCCACGGTCGTCATGCTGGAAGGATCGAACATAGCGCCAACAGGCGGCAATAGTTCCGAACATGATTCGGTAATTGCCCTTGGAGGCGCGGGCTGGTTCGATGGATGATGCCTCCATGCCCCTTGCTACGAATGATGTGCGGCGGTTCGCCGACCTGGACGACACCGACCGGGCGATCCTGTCGGAGCTGGCCGCCGACGGCCGCCTGCCGAACAACGCCCTCGCCGAGCGGGTCGGGGTGGCCCCCTCGACGTGCCTGACCCGCACCCGCGCCCTGCGGGAGCGCGGGGCGATCCGCGGGTTCCACGCGGAGGTCGATCCGGCGGCGGTGGGGCTGCCGTTGCAGGCGCTGGTGTCGGTACGGCTGACCGCGCACGAGCGGGCGGCGGTGGACGCGTTCCGGGCCCGGTCGGTGCGGCTGCCGGGGGTGGTGGCGGTGTTCCACGTGGCGGGCGCGGAGGACTACGTGCTGCACGTGCGGGCGGCCTCGGCGGACGCCCTGCGGGACTTCGTGCTGGACCACCTGGCCGTGGACCCGGCGGTGCAGCACACCCAGACGAGCCTGATCTTCGAGCAGGCCCGCGGCATGGGCTGAGCGCGCTGCGGGCCCGCGACGGGCGCGTGAGCCGGATCGCCCCGGGGAACAAACCCGAGGTGGGGCGGGTTGGCCACCCTTGTGATCAACGTACCGCTGTCTGTTCTCGATCTTGCCCCGGTCGCGGCTGGCGCCACTGCCGGCGCGGCGCTGCGGCACACCACCGAGCTGGCCCGGCGCACGGAGGAACTCGGGTACCGCCGGTTCTGGGTGGCCGAGCACCACAACATGCCGGCGATCGCGAGTTCCGCGCCGGCGGTGCTGCTCGCGCACCTGGCGGCGCACACATCGACGATCCGGCTCGGCTCCGGCGGGGTGATGCTGCCCAACCACGCGCCGCTGGTGGTGGCCGAGCAGTTCGGCACCCTCGAAGCGCTGCACCCGGGCCGCATCGACCTGGGCATCGGCCGGGCCCCCGGCACCGACCAGGTGACCGCGCTGGCGCTGCGCCGGACGATGGAGGGGCTGTCGGCGGAGGGCTTCCCCCGGGAGCTGTCGGACCTGATGAACTACTTCAGCGGGGAGCGGCCGGGACCGATCACCGCCACCCCGGGCCTCGGCGAGCAGCCGGCGGTCTGGCTGCTCGGCTCCAGCGGGTTCAGCGCCCAGCTGGCCGGGCTGCTGGGTCTGCCGTTCTCCTTCGCGCACCACTTCAGCGCGCAGAACACGGTGCCCGCGCTGGCGCTGTACCGGCAGCACTTCCGGCCGTCGAAGTGGCTGGAGAAGCCGTACGCGATGGTGGCCGTCAACGCGGTCTGCGCGGACACCGACGAGCGGGCGGAGTGGCTGGCGGGGCCGGCGGCGCTGTCGTTCCTGCGGCTGCGCTCGGGGCGGCCCGAGCCCCTGTCGACGCCGGACGAGGCGGCGGCGTACCCGTACACGGAGGCCGAGCGCGAGTTCGTGCGGCAGCGCCGCGACGGGCAGGCGACGGGCTCCCCCGAGACGGTACGGCGGCAGCTCGGGGAGCTGCTGGCGCGCACCGGCGCGGACGAGCTGATGCTGACCACGCTGGTGTACGACGTGGCCGACCGGGTGCGCTCGTACGAGCTGATCGCCGAGCACGTGGCCGGTGGCCTGCGCCGCGAGGGCTGAAACACGATCTTCACGTCGGCGTCACCGGGGCGACGCGCGGCCCGCCTAGTTTTGACCTCGGTGGTGGTACGGCATTCCCGGTCGGGACGGGTCGGGGATGCCGCGGTGTGGGGCACCGGGCCGGAGCTGTGCGGATTCCGCGGCTGCGGCCCGGTGCCTTTTCCGTTCTGCGACCGGCCGACCGTGCGCCCCGGGGGCGCCGCCGCCGACCGGTCGTCGGGTCACCGCAGGTAGACGTTGGGCGTGGGCGGGGCGGCCATGCCGTCGCCGAGGAAGAAGCCCGGGTGCGGGGGCTGGTTGTAGGCGGTGTTCTGCCAGGCGACCGCCACCCGGTACTGCGGGTCGTGCATGAGCGTGTGGATCCGGGTGTTGGTGGGCGTGGGCGTGCTGTAGATGCGCAGGGCCCGGCTGTCGGTGGTGCGCCAGACGACCTCCTCCCGCCAGTCGCCGAACAGGTCGGCGGAGAGCGCCGGGGTGGACTTGGTGCCGTTGTTCGCCGCCACGCCGCTGGCGGTCAGCAGGCGGGTGTCGCCACCGGTGCCGTACTTGTCGATGCGGGTGCCGTCGAGCAGTTCCCGGACGGGGTCGCCGTCCCACCAGGCGAGGAAGTTCGCCGAGGACGGCCGGCGCCCGACGACGGCCCCGGTGGCGCTGTAGAGGTCGCCCATGTGGGTGCCGGCGCCCCAGAACTCGGCGCCGGGGCTGCCGGCGTGGATGTCGGCGGCGACGCCCCGGCCGGGGCCCTCGACTCCCCCGTTGTTCGGCCGCTGCCAGAAGACCTGACCGGTACGGGCGTCGTGCAGGTCGGCCGCCGGCTGGTTGCCGGACTCGTGGATGGTGAAGACCTCCAGGCCGGCGCGGGCGGGCAGGAGGTCGCCGACGTGCAGGGCGTCGCCGTGGCCGAAGCCGGTGGCGTACATCAGGCGGCCGTCGTCGTTGATGGTGGCCGACCCGTACACGATCTCCTGGCGGCCGTCGGCGTCGACGTCGGCGACGGAGAGGTTGTGGTTGCCCTGGCCGAAGGCAGCGCCGTTGCCCGAGGCGTTGGAGTCGAAGGTCCACCGCTTGCGCAGGGTGCCGTCGCGGAAGTCCCAGGCCGCCACGACCGCCCGCGTGTAGTAGCCGCGGGCCATCACCAGGGAGGGGCGCTGCCCGTCGAGGTAGGCGGTGGCGGCGAGGAAGCGGTCGACCCGGTTGCCGTAGTTGTCGCCCCAGGAGGAGACCGTGCCTCGCGGCGGGTCGTAGTTGACGGTGGAGAGGACCGCGCCGGTGCGGCCGTCGAACATGGTCAGGTACTCGGGGCCGGCGAGGACGTACCCGCTGGAGTTGCGGTGGTCGGCGGTGGCGGAGCCGATCACCTGGCCGGTGCCGGAGCGGGTGCCGTCGGCGGTCTTCATGGCCACCTCGGCGCGACCGTCGCCGTCGTAGTCGTACACCTGGAACTGGGTGTAGTGGGCCCCGGCGCGGATGTTGCGGCCCAGGTCGACGCGCCACAGCCGGGTGCCGGTGAGGGTGTACGCGTCGACGTACACGTTGCCGGTGTAGCCGGACTGGGAGTTGTCCTTGGCGTTGGACGGCTCCCACTTGACCACGAACTCGTAGTCCCCGTCGCCGTCGAGGTCGCCGACGGAGGCGTCGCTGGCGGAGTACGTGTAGCTCTCGCCGCTCGGCGTGCTCGCGCCCGCCGGCACCTGCAACGGCACGTCGAGGTAGCCGGCGGGGAACCGGAGCGCGGCTGCGGAGGCGGCCTGTTCGGTGCCGCCGACGACGGCGCGCACGGTGTAGGTCGCGTCGGCCGCCGCGCCGCTGTCGAGGTAGTTGGTCGCCCCGGTGATCGGGCTGCCGTTGACCCTGGTCGTGCCCCGGTAGAGGTTGAAGGCGACCCCGGTCGTCTCGGTGCCGAGCAGCCGCCAGGAGACCAGGTTGCCGCTGCCGGAGCGGACGCTGACCAATCCCCGGTCGAGGTCCTCCATCTGCACCGCCCCGGCCGGCGGCGGGGTGGTCGGCGGCGGCGTGGTGGGTGGCGGGGTCGTGGGCGGCGGCGTGCTCGGCGGCGGCGGGGTGGTCGGGCCGCCGGTGGGCGCGGCGCCGGTGCATGCGGTGCCGTTGAGGGCGAAGCCGGTCGGTGGCGGGTTGCTCCCCTCCCACGAGCCGTTGAAGCCGAAGGTGGCGCTGGCACCGGTGGCGAGCACCGCGTTGTGCTCGACGTTACGGGCGGTCACCTGCGCGCCGGACTGGTCGACGACGGCGTTCCACGCCTGGGTGACCCGCTGGCCGGCGGTGTGCGACCAGGTGAGGGTCCAGCCGTTCACCGGGTCGCCCAGGTTGGTGACGGTGACGTCGGCGCCGAAGCCGCCGGGCCACTGGTTGGTGATCCGGTGCTCGACGCGGCAGCCTGCGGCGGCAGCCGAGGCGGTGAGGGTCGGAAGCGTACCGGCGGCGAGAGCGGCCGCGGCGGCCGCGGCGAGCAACGCGACGCGGCGATGGGTGATGGGCATGGGGAGTGGCCTCCGGGGAGGTTGGGCGCGCGGCAACCGTCGCCGTCGGCCTGCCCGGGCCGGCGGGAGGAGACGCCGCGCTTGCGGCGGTGGTCCGACGCCGTCGGTACGGCGTCGGTGTCGACGCCGCCGCTCCGGTGTCGGGCGTCCCGGCGCCGGCACTGCGGCGTCGGTGCTCCGGCGGGCGGCGTCGAGGGGTGGCTCCGCGCACCTGCGATGCTAGGGCAAGCGCTTTCAGCGGACAATCCGTCTTCCCCCGCCCTTCTGGCCGCCCTGCTTCGGGCGTCCCCGTGGCGGGGGGCACCAGCCACTTCCCTTGCCCCCGGCCCGGATTCTTGATCGACTCAGGGCGTGGCTGAGCACATGACCCCGGACGAGTTCCGACGCGCCGGGCACGCCGTGGTGGACTGGATCGCCGACTACTGGGCGACGCTGGAGCGGCGTCCGGTGACCTCGCAGGACCCGCCCGGGACGGTGGCCGCCCGGCTGCCCGCCGGCCCGCCGGAGCACGGCGAGCCGGTGGAGGCCGTCCTGGCCGACCTGGACACCCTGATCACGCCGGGGCTGACGCACTGGCAGCACCCCGGGTTCTTCGGCTACTTCCCGGCCAACACCTCGGGGCCCAGCGTGCTCGGCGACATGGTCAGCGCCGGGCTGGGCGTGCAGGGGATGCTCTGGGCGACCGGGCCGGCGTGCACCGAACTGGAGACGGTGCTGCTGGACTGGCTCGCCGAACTGCTGGACCTGCCGAAGCGGTTCCGCTCCGGCTCCGGCGGCGGCGGGGTGATCCAGGACTCGGCGTCCTCGGCGACGCTGGTGGCGACCCTGGTCGCGCTGCACCGCGCCGGCGGCGGCCGGTGGCGTGAGGTCGGCGTCGACCGCCGCTACCGCGCCTACGCCTCCACCCAGGGCCACTCGTCCATCGAGAAGGCCGCCCGGATCGCCGGGCTGGGCGCCGACGGCGTACGGCCGGTCGAGGTCGACCCAGAGACGCAGGCGATGTCCCCGGCGGCGCTGCGCGCGGCGATCGAGGCGGACCTGGCGGCCGGCGTGGTCCCGGCGATCGTGGTCGCGACCGTCGGCACCACCTCCACGACCGCGATCGACCCGCTGCCGGAGATCGGCGCGATCTGCGCCGAGTACGGCGTCTTCCTGCACGTCGACGCCGCGTACGCGGGAGCGGCGGCGGTCTGCCCGGAGCTGCGGTTCGGGCACGCCGGCCTGGAGTACGCCGACTCGTACTGCTTCGACCCGCACAAGTGGCTGCTCACCGGCTTCGACTGCGACGCGTTCTGGGTGGCCGACACGGCGGAGCTGATCGAGGCGCTGAGCGTGCTGCCGGAGTACCTGCGCAACGCCGCCACCGAGTCCGGCGCGGTGATCGACTACCGGGACTGGCAGGTGCCGCTGGGCCGCCGGTTCCGGGCGCTGAAGCTCTGGTTCGTGCTGCGCTGGTACGGCGCCGAGGGGCTGCGCGCGCACATCCGCTCCGGCGTGTCGCTCGCCGCCCGGTTCGCCGACCGGGTCCGCGCCGACGACCGGTTCGCGCTGGTGGGGGCCCACCCGTACTCGCTGGTGTGCTTCCGGCTGGTGGCGGACGACGAGGTCAACGCGGAGCTGCTGGCCCGGGTCAACGCCACGGGCCGGGTGCACCTGACGCACACCCGGGTGAACGGCCGCTACACGCTGCGCCTGGCCGTCGGCTCCCCGCAGAGCACCGAGGTCCACGTCGACGAGGCGTGGACCCTCCTCACCGACGCCGCGACCGCCCTCCTCCCCCACTGACCGCCGCCCCGCCGCCGCGCCACCTGCACCGGCTGGCCCGGTTACGGCCGGTGGCGGCCGGTTGGCGGCGCTGGCCGATCGCGCTGTGGCACGGCTGCGCGGGTCGATCGCGCTGGCGGCGCGGATACGCGCTGGCCGGTCGCGCTGACGGCGCGGATGCGCGCTGGCCGGTCGCGCTGACGGCGCGGATACGCGCTGGCCGGTCGCGCTGACGGCGCGGATACGCGCTGGCCGGTCGCGCTGACGGCACGGCTGCGCCGGCCGTGCTGCGGGTGCGGCTGCCGCTGCGGCTGCGGTGCCGGTGCCGGTGCCGGTGCCGGTGTAGATCTTGGTAGGAATCGGCCCCTGGAGGGGCACGTTCCTACCAAGATCTACACGATGCGACGCGACGCGATGCAGGGCAGGGCGGGCGGCGCCGGGGCGGGGGTCAGCGGTTGTTGAGCGAGGGGACCGCCGCCGGAGTCGGGAGACGGTCCTCGGCCGGGGCAGCCGTCGCGGGGACAGCCGTCGGGAGACGTTCCCCGGCCAGGGCAGCCGCCGAGGCGACGGCCGCCGAGGGGACGTCTGCCGGGGAAGCGGTCGCCGGAGGGACGGTCGCCGGGCTCAGGGCGTCGGCCGCCAAGGCGGTCGCGGCGACGGCGCGCTGGCGGCGGGTGCGCAGCAGCGCCCGGACGGCCAGGGCCAGGGCGGCAGCCCAGGCGACGGCCAGCAGCGCGTAGACGGCCGGCCGGGCCGGGCCGCCGAGGTCGGCCGAGCGCATCAGCGTACGGGCGTTGGTCAGCACGATCACGCCGCCGATCGCCGCGCCGAGCAGTTGGGCGGGGACGATGCGCACCAGCCAGGCCGCGATGGGCGCGGCGATCAGGCCGCCGACGAGCAGCGCGGCGACCATGGGCAGCAGGAAGCCCTCGGAGCCGAGGCCGATCAGGAAGCCGAGGCTGGCGGCGCCGGCGACCACGAACTCGGACGTGTCCACCGAGCCGATCACCTTGCGCGGCTCCATCCGCCCGCTGACCAGCAGGGCCGGTGTGGCGACCGGGCCCCACCCGCCGCCGCCGGTGGCGTCGACGAAGCCGGCGACCAGGCCGAGCGGGCCGAGGAAGCGGCTGCGCAGCTGGCCGCCGCGCCGGTCGGTGCGCAGCGGCCGGGAGAAGCGCACCAGCAGGTACGCGCCGAGGGTGAACAGGATGCCGGCCATCCACGGGGCGGCCGACTCGGTGGAGATCGAGCTGAGGAAGGTCGCGCCAGCGAACGCGCCCACGGCTCCGGGGAAGGCGATCCGGCCGACCACCCGCCAGTCGACGTTGCCGAACCGCCAGTGCGACACCCCGGCGGCGAGCGTGGTGCCGATCTCGGCCAGGTGCACGGACGCCGACGCGGCGGCCGGCGCCACCCCGACGAGCAGCAGCAACGTGGAGGAGGTCAGCCCGTACGCCATGCCGAGGGCGCCGTCGACGAGTTGCGCGGCGAGCCCGACCAGCGCGAGGACCAGCAGCTTGCGCACGAGCGCCCCCTGACTTTTCGGTATCTCCTATCGACTTGGTCGACAATGCGGCACGGGGCGTGCCCCGGTCAAGCCTCCAACCGGTCAGTGAGACGACAGACGCCGCCCGGCGGCCCGGCCGTGGCGGCGACGAGCACGATCCCGAAGCGGGCAAGAAGTCAACGCGATCCGGAAGCGGTGCGGGTCAGGTCCAGGCGCGGGGGTCGGCGGCCAGCTCGACGACCCGGCCCGGCAGGGTGCCGCCGGCCACGTCGGCGACGGTGACCAGTTCCAGGATTTCGCGCTCGCTGGCCCGCAGGGCGATCCAGACCTCCTGGAGGGCCCGCGCCGCACCGTGGTAGCCGAGTTCCTCGGGCCGCTGCCCGCGTACGTGCGCGAGCGGGCCGTCGATCACCCGGATCACCTCGGCCAGCGAGATCTCCCCGGCCGGTCGGGCCAGCCAGTAGCCGCCCTCCGGGCCGCGCTGGGCCTGCACGATGCCGCCCCGGCGCAATTGCAGCAGGATGCTTTCCAGGAACTTCGGCGGGATCTCCTGGGCGCGGGCGATCTGGTCGGCGGTCACGGGCCGGCTTCGCCCGGGCCCGGCGTCGGCGGTCACCGAGGCGAGCTCGGCGACCGCGCGGAGGGCGTAGTCGACCCGGGCGGAGAGGCGCATGCGGCAAGGTTAGTCGCCTGACCGACCCGCCCGGACGATCACCCCTCGACCGATCGGCCGGTGGCGATGCGCGGGCGGCCTCGGAGACGCCGCTGGTGGCGAGCCCGACGGGTCGGGCCACGACGGTCGGACGGTCAGTCTCCGACGCGGCGCAGCAGCCCCTCCTGCACGGCGCTGGCGATGTGGTGCCCGTCGGTGGTGAACATGCGGCCGGTGGCGAGCCCCCGGGCGCCGGAGGCCGACGGGCTCCAGCAGTCGTAGAGGAACCACTCGTCGGCGCGGAACGGCCGGTGGAACCAGAGCGCGTGGTCGAGGCTGGCCCCGACCACGCCGCCCGGGCCCCAGACCTCGCCGTGCACGGAGAGCACCGAGTCGAGCAGCGTCAGGTCGGAGGCGTACGTGAGCGCGCAGGCGTGCAGCAGCGGATCCTCGGGCAGCTTGCCGTCGATGCGCATCCAGACCCGCTGGTGGGGGTCGGCGGGGCGGTCGCCGGGGCGTACCCAGCCGGGCTCGCCGACGTAGCGGACGTCGATCGGGCGCGGGATCTGCGCCCAGATGCCGAGCCGCTCCGGGTAGCGGGCGAGCCGGTCGGCCATCGTCGGGACCTCGTCCGGCGCCGGCACGTCGGGCGGGGTGGGGGCCTGGTGGTCCAGGCCCTCCTCCGTCCGCTGGAACGACGCCGACATGAAGAAGATCGGCTTGTCGTGCTGGAGCGCCACCGAGCGGCGCACCGAGAAGGAGCGGCCGTCGCGGACGTTCTCCACCTCGTACACGATCGGCTCGGCCGGGTCGCCCGGGCGGACGAAGTAGCCGTGCAGGGAGTGCACGAAGCGGGCCGGGTCGACGGTGCGTCCGGCGGCGACCAGCGCCTGGCCGGCGACCTGGCCGCCGTACACCCGCTGGGGACCGACCGGGGGGCTCATCCCCCGGAAGGTCATCCCGCCGGTGTGCTCCAGGTCGAGCACCTCCAGGAGCTGGTCGACCGCGGCCTGCCCGACCGCGACGTCCGCGTCGCTCACTGCAAGGCCCGCGCCGACGCCGCGTCGACCAGCGATCCGAGCTGGTGTACGCGCAGCGTGTTGGTCGAGCCGGGGGTGCCGGGCGGGCTGCCGGCGACGATCACCACGTAGTCGCCGGGGTTGGCCCGGTCGAGCCCGAGCAGCGCCTGGTCGACCTGGCGGAACATGTCGTCGGTGTGCTCGACGAACGGCATCAGGAACGTCTCCACGCCCCAGGAGAGGGCGAGCTGGTTGCGCACCTCGGGCACCGGGGTGAAGGCGAGCAGCGGCAGATCGCAGTGCAGCCGGGACAGCCGCCGCACGGTGTCGCCGGTCTGCGAGAAGGCGACCAGCGCCTTCGCGCCGATGGCCCGGGAGATCGAGGAGGCGGCGACGGTCAGCGCGCCACCGTGCGTACGGGGGTCGTGCTGGAGGCGCGGCACGCCGATCGAGCCGGACTCGGTGGTGGTGACGATCTTCGCCATGGTGCTGACGGTGAGCACCGGGTACTTGCCGACGCTGGTCTCGCCGGAGAGCATCACCGCGTCCGCGCCGTCGAGCACGGCGTTGGCGACGTCGGAGGCCTCGGCGCGGGTCGGCCGGGAGTTCTCGATCATGGAGTCGAGCATCTGGGTGGCCACGATGACCGGCTTGGCGTTCTCCCGGCAGAGCTGCACGGCACGCTTCTGCACCAGCGGCACCTGGTCCAGCGGCAGCTCCACGCCGAGGTCGCCGCGGGCGACCATGACGCCGTCGAAGGCCAGCACGATCTGCTCCAGGCAGTCGACCGCCTCGGGCTTCTCCACCTTGGCCAGCACCGGCCGGTGCACGCCCTCCTCGGCCATGATGCCGTGCACCAGCTTGATGTCGTCCGCCGAGCGGACGAAGGAGAGCGCGATCAGGTCGACGCCCAGGCCGAGGGCGAAACGCAGGTCCTCGGCGTCCTTCTCGGACATCGCCGGCACGCTGACCGCCACGTTCGGCAGCGAGACGCCCTTGTTGTTGGAGACCGGGCCGCCCTCGGTGACCAGGCAGCGGATGTCGTTGCCGGTGACGTCGGTGACCTCGACGGCGACCCGGCCGTCGTCGATCAGCAGCCGGTCGCCGGGCTTGACCTCCTGCGGAAGCTTGCGGTAGGTGCAGGAGACCCGCTCCTTGGTGCCGAGGATGTCGTCACCGGTGATGACGACCGAGTCGCCGGTGCGCCACTCGTGCGGGCCGTCGGCGAACCGGCCGAGCCGGATCTTCGGGCCCTGGAGGTCGGCGAGCACGGCCACCGGCCGTCCGGCCGCTTCCGCGGCCTCGCGGACCAGCCGGTACACCGCCTCGTGATCCTCGTGGCTCCCGTGGCTGAAGTTGAGTCTCGCCACGTTCATGCCGGCCTCGACGAGGCCCCGGATGCGCTCCGGCGACGAGGTGGCAGGACCAAGAGTGCAGACGATCTTCGCGCGGCGTGTCACGCCCATCAGGCTAGTCTCTCCTCCGGGTCTGGCTGTGGGCCGACCCCTTGCGGACTGCGGAACATTGTCCAACGACGCGCGTCACGCGCGCAGCCGGCGGGCGGAACCCACGCCGGAACGTTGAGGCGGCGGGCATCGGCGACCGCGCGCCGGGAATCGTACGCCCCCGGCGCTACCGGGCAGCCGGGTGCTCCCCGCCGTTCCGCCCGACGCCGCCACGGCCTCCCCCGCGCGCCCGCGCCGGATCCGCCGGCCGTCCCGGTCGGCTCCGCCCCGGGCCCGTAGGTCGACGGCGGGGCGCTGCGTTGGGGGCGGTGCTCGGGCTGCGGCGGCGCGGCAGGCCGGCGGTCTTCCGTACCGGGGGCTCAGCTCTGCGTCTTGACCAGCGGGAACTCCAGCGAGCCCTCCGGGCAGAGGAAGGTCAGCACGTCCACCCGGTAGAGCCCCGCCTGGACGGCCGGGTCGGCCTCCATCACGCTGCGTACGTCGTCCACGGAGCCGGTGCGTGCCAGGCCGAAGCCGATCGGCGGGTCCGGTTCGCGGGCCGGGCCGTCCACCGAGCCGGCAACCAGGATGATCCCCCGCCGTTGCAGGGCCTGCATGTGCGCGAGGTGCTCGGCCTGCAACCGCTGCACCGTCTCCGCCGGCAGCGCCCGCCCGGCCGCGCCGGGATACAGCACGATGCACTCGTACGTGTCGAGCGCGAAGTCGACCTGCGGCACTCCCGTCATGGCGTTCCCTCCCGCGTCGCGCCGCACGCGGCGACGTGCGCTCGGTCGACCGGCGGGGCGTACGCCCGTGGTCGACGTCGAGCCGGCACGGCCCAGCGTCGCACGGGCAGCCGGCCGGCACGGGCGCTCCGGGCAACTTCGTCCCCCGCCCGGCCCGGTTGTGGCAACGTCGCGCCGTGTCGTGGCGGGCCCGGGGGCACCCGGGACGCGCCGGCCACGTCCGGCCCTACGGCGGGTGATCCCGGTCTCGATCCGCCCCGGTGGTGGTGTGGGCGACGATCGTCGGGAAAGCCTCTCGGTGGTGGGATCGACCGCCGGAGACGGACGACAGGATGGGAATCCACGCATGACGAATGACGCCGGCAAGCAGCCCGCGAAGGCCTCGGGGACGTACCGGATCGGGGGCGACCTCCAGGTCGACCGGCTCGGCTACGGCGCGATGCAGCTCACCGGCCCCGGCGTGTGGGGCGACCCGAAGGACCCGGCCGAGGCCGTACGGGTGCTGCGCCGGGCGTACGAGCTGGGGGTGACGTTCATCGACACGGCCGACTCCTACGGGCCGTTCGTCAGCGAGCTGCTCATCCGGGATGCCCTGCACCCGTACGCCGACGACCTGGTCATCGCGACCAAGGCCGGCCTGACCCGCTCCGGCCCGGGCGACTGGCGTCCGGTGGGGCGCCCGGAGTACCTGCGCCAGCAGTGCGAGCTGAGCCTGCGGCACCTCGGCCTGGAGGCCATCGGGCTCTACCAGCTGCACCGGATCGACCCGCAGGTGCCGCTCGCCGACCAGCTCGGGGAGCTGGCGCTGCTCAAGCAGGAGGGCAAGATCCGGCACATCGGCCTGTCCGAGGTGACCGTCGAGCAGATCGAGGCGGCCCGCGCCGTCACCCCGATCGTCTCGGTGCAGAACCTCTACAACCTGGCGGACCGCAGCGCGGAGGCCGTCCTGGAGCACTGCGAGCGCCACGACCTCGCGTTCATCCCCTGGTTCCCGATCGCCACCGGCAACCTGGCCCGGCCGGGCGGCCCGCTGGACGCGATCAGCACCGGGCACGGCGCGACGCCCGCCCAGCTCGCGCTCGCCTGGCTGCTGCGCCGGTCACCGGTGATGCTGCCGATCCCGGGCACGTCGTCGGTGGCGCACCTGGAGGAGAACGTGGCCGCCGCCGAGGTGCAGCTGACCGACGACGAGTACGCGGCCCTCGCCAAGGCCGCCTGACGCGGGGCGGGGCGGGCGGCGCACGGCCGCCCGTCCCCGCCCGCTACAGGGCGAGGCAGTTGGGGCGGATCGCCTCCCCGCGCAGCGCCTGCCGGATCACCGTGTACGTGGTGCCGTCGAGCACCAGGCCGAGGTGCCCGACGACCCGCAGGGGGCACGCCGACTGGATCAGCACGTTGGTCGCTCCGTCGGCCAGTGTGGCGTTGTCGACGGGGCGCACCAGCTCGTCCTGGAGGGTGCGCACCGCCGTCCAGCGGACCGCGCCGGGGGTGTCGTCGCCCGCATTGAGGCCGGCGAGGAACGACGAGCCGATCGACATCTGCTGGCAGGCGACGATGCCGGCGCAGCTGCCCAGGCCGAGGAACTTCACGATGTTGGCCACGTACGTGCCGTACTGCGGGGTGCCGAGGCTGACGTAGCGGTCGACGCTGCTGGCCCCGCCCAGGCTCTTGATGAAGTACCGGGACACCAGGCCGCCCTCGGAGTGGGCGACGACGTCGACCTTGGCCGCGCCGGTCGACGCGCGGACCTGCCCGACGAAGCTGCTGAACGCGCGGGCCGAGGTGGGGATGTCGCCGAGCCCGAGGTTGGGCAGCTGGTAGACCCAGACCCGGTACCCGTCGACGCGCAGCCGGGAGGCCAGCGGCCCGTAGGCGGAGGCGATGCCGCTGAGGCCACCGACGACGATGACGGGGTTACCTGCCGCGGCGGCGGCAATCTCGGCGGCGGTGCTGGTGACGCCGTCCCCAACGGCGGAGGCGGAGGCGGCCGGGTCGGTGGCGCTCCGGTCGGTGCTGGCCGCGGGCCGGTCGGGGGCCGCGACAGCGGCCGTGGCGGGGGCGGCGAGCACGGCGGCGATCATGACGGCGAGGGCGGGGACGATCTTTCGGAGCAGCAAAGCTGCACCTCCCATGGAGGAACCCGGTGCAACCGGGCGGGACGGGGGTGGGGGTGGTTCCGATCGATCGTGGAGACGATGATGATGGCCGTAATCCACCATCGTCAATAACAAGTTACGGCCCGGTAACCCCTTGTCGCGCCGGGAGCACAAACCGGCAATCCCGGCGCCGTCCGTCCACGGCGGACGGTGCCCCACGTCGGGCCGAGCGCGGTGGCATGCTGTGACCCGTGCGCCCGACACCGCCCCGTGAAGAGCCGCTGCGGGTGATGCCGTGGTGGCTGGTGCTCGTCGGGCTGCTCCTCGCCGCGCTGCTCGGCTGGCTGGTGCTCGACTGGCTGCTCGGCGAGGCCGACCGCGCCGCCCAGCCGGACACCCGCGCGACGCTGCGCATCGACGCCATCCGCACCGGGCTGACCGTGGTCGCCGGCACCGGCGGCGGGCTCGCCCTGCTGCTGGCCGCCCGGCGACAGTGGATCGGCGAACGCGCCCAGCGGCACCAGGAGACCGTCGCCGCGCAGGACCAGGCGCACCGGGAACGGGTGCAGGCGCACGCGGAGGCGGTCGCCGAGGCCGGGCAGCACCACCAGGAGCGGCATGCCGAGGCGGCCGAGCACGACGCCGCCGAGCGCCGGCTGACCGAGCTGTACACGAGCGCCGTCGCACTGCTCGGCAACGACAACGCGGCCGTACGCCTGGGCGGCCTGCACGCCCTGGAGCGGCTCGGGCAGGACAATCCCGCCCAGCGGGAGACGATCGTGGCGGTGCTCTGCGCGTACCTGCGGATGCCGGCGCCGGAGGACGACGCGCGCGAGGCGGAGGTGCGCCGCACCGCCCAGCGGGTCCTGACCCGGCACCTGCGCGCGGACGACGACGCCTACTGGCCCGGGGTCAGGCTGGACCTGACCGGCGCCCGGCTCGACGGGTTCGACGCGACCGGCTGCACCCTGGACGACGCGGACCTCACCGGCGCGGTCTGCGCCGGCACCACCAGCCTGGTCGGCGCGACCGTACGCGGGCGGCTCTCCCTCGGCGCGACCTTCGCGGACCTGGCCTGCGACGACCTGCGCGGCGACGCCGAGATCGTCCTCGACCGCGCCCGGATCGCCGGCCGGGTCAGCTTCGACGGCGCCGACCTCGCCGGCGGGCTGTCGTGCCGGCACGCCACCGTCGCCCGGGCCTCCTTCCGGGGCGTCACCTTCCACCGGACGGCGAGCTTCGACGCGTCCCGATTCACGGACAGCGCGACCTTCCGCGAGGCGGTCTTCCTGAGCGGGGTCTCGATGGACCACGCCACCTTCACCGGCTACGCCGGGTTCCGGCAGACCCGCTTCGCGGACCTGGCCCTGTTCCGGTGGACCGAGTTCGGTGACCAGACCTGGTTCGAGCGGACCCGCTTCGAGGGAGCGGCGAACTTCGGTCGGGCCCGCTTCCACGGCCCGGTGACCTTCGACGGGGCGACGTTCGCCCGCCGTCCCCTGGTGGACCAGGCGCGGGCGACGGCCGCCGGCTCGCACGTCTGGCCCGAGGGCACGACCGTCGCCCCGCTGGACGATGACTGGCTGCTGCTCACGGACTCCTGACCGTCCCGGCGCGGGGCCCTCGCCGTCGCGGCGCGACCGCTAGGCTGGGCCGATGGGGGAAACCATTCAGGACAGTCCGGTGGAGTGGGTGGCCAGCCACGTGCAGCGCTACCTGGAGACCGACGGCGCCGACGGCGGAAAATTCCACGGCTACGACAGCCTGCTGCTCACCACCCGGGGGCGCCGGTCCGGCACGCTGCGGCGCACCGCGCTCATCTACGGCCGCGACGGCGACCGCTACCTGCTGGTGGCGTCGAACGGCGGCGCGGCGCGGCACCCGTACTGGTACCTCAACCTGTGCGCCGACCCGAAGGTGGAGGTGCAGGTCGGGGCCGAGAAGTTCCGGGGCACGGCGCGTACCGCCACCGCCGAGGAGCGGCCCCGGCTGTGGCAGGTCATGACCGAGGTCTTCCCGACGTACGCCCGCTACCAGAAGGAGACCGAGCGGGAGATCCCGGTGGTCGTCGTCGAACGGGCCTAATCGGCACCGGCCCGGCGCGCAGCTACGGCGGAGGCCCAGGTGATCCACGGCCTATAATGCTGCCCGTACCGCACGGACGGGGAGGGCGTCATGTCCACGGCTGAGCAGAACTCCAGGCTCCCGCTGTTCGCGATCGACGTTGGCATGCTCGTGGCCACCCTGCTCACCCTCGCCGGATATCTGATGCCCTGGTTCCGGCCGAGCAGCCGCGCCATCTGGTCCTTCTCCGGCTGGGCCTATGCGTCACTCAGCGACGGGGGTGGCTGGACCCTGCTCACCTTCGGTTGGCTGCTGCTGGCCGCCATGGCCGCGCTGTGGGCACGGCGCAGCGTGGTGGCGGCGATGACCGGGATGGTCGCTGCCGTGGGCACCCTGGTCACCGCTCTGTCGGTGGTGGCGGCGAGCTTCGCGGTGATCGGCGAACAGAGCTCGCTGGACCTGATGGCGCGACTGCCGTTCGACATCGGGCTGACGGTCCTGGCCATCGGCCTCGGGCTGCTCCTGGCCACCTCCTGCCGGGCGATCGTCCGGTGCCACCTGTTGAATGTCGCCGAGGACGCCTCCCCCGCTTCCCCGCTCTGAGGAACCTCAGTTCGCATCGGGGTTGCAGCGGCCGGGATCGCCAGTGAGGGCGACGAACTCCCGGCGGGTTGTCAGGCGCGGTCGGTGAGCTGGGCGACGAAAACCCGCCAGGCGGTCGGGGTGAAGACCAGCGCGGGACCAGCCGGGTCCTTCGAATCCCGTACGCCGACGACGCCGGGCAGATTGTCGGCAACCTCGACGCACACGCCGCCATTGGTGGACGAGCGAGACGACTTGCGCCACCGCGCGCCGGTCAGACTGTCCATGTCTTCGCCGCTTCCTTGAGCACGTCGATCGATTGCCTCAGCGGGAGGGCTTCGCCGTGGACAGCGTCCCACGCCAGCCCCAACCGAGCAATCGCGTCAGGCTGCCCGGTGGTCTGTGACTCCAACTGATGGTCTACGCAGCCCGCACGCGAGCCGTCGGGCAGGTCGGCCAGGATGAACGTTCCGGCCAGTCCTGTATAGACGCCAGCGGACAGCGGCACGACCTGCAACTGGACATGCGGCTGCTCGGCGCAGGTCAGCAGGTGCTCGAGCTGCTCGGCCATCACGTCGGGACCGCCGAACTCCCGCCGGACGACCATCTCGTCGAGCACCACGAAGAGCTGTGGGCTCGGCAGGCGGGCGAGCACAGCCTGCCGTTCCATCCGCGCCGCGACCCGCTGGCCCAACTCGGCAACCGGCGTCCGTGCCGCTCGGAAGGTCGCTCGCGCGTACGCCTCGGTCTGGAGAAGTCCCGGCACGAACGCGTGCTCGTACCAGCGTAGGGCGGTCGCCTCCCGCTCGATCTGTATCCACTCGCGCAGCCAGACCGGCGCGCCGTCGCCCTTGACCAGCTCGTTCCAGAGCGTCGCGAAGTATCCGCCGGTGTCCAGCGCCCCGTCGACGGCGGTCAGGTAGGGCAGGGTGGGTGGCTTCGTCCCGGTCTCGATCGCGCTCACCTGGGAGTCCGAGCAGAAGACCAGCTCACCGAGCTGCGCCTGGGTCAACCCGGCGGCCGACCGGCGTCGCCTCAGCTCACGAAGCAGGTACTCCGACGGCGAGATTCCCACGGCTTCCACACCCTTCCACGAATCTCCACACCGTTCTCCCCCGGCCCGAAACCGCACGCTACGTTCCGCGATCACGCGGTGACTGTTCCGAGCCTAGGGGGCGTTCGTCCAGGGTGGAAGGAGGACGGCGCGCCCGGCGGAATCGGCCCCCTCAGGACTCGGCGGGCGCACACGTCGCAGGGGCCCTGCCGAGCGCGCGTCCCGATTCCGACACCGATGGAGGGAGGCCCCGTGCCCGTGCCGAGGCCCGCGAATGCCGTACCGGCGTCGCGCTGGGCGACGCGCCCCGCCGCCGCGACGGCCAGCACCCGCGAGGACGGGACGCCTCGGGTCAGCCCTGGCGTGTACCTGCTGACGCGCGAGGCGTCGCCGCAGTTCGCGAAGCCGATCACGGTACGGGTGATCCGCGAGCGAACCGACCTCGTCACCTACCACGGCTGGGCGTGGGTCGAGGTGTACCAGCTCGACGCGCGCGGCCAGGCGATTGACCGCCGCGAGTTGTACGTGCGACCCGACGGGATGCGTCCCACGCAGGCGCCCTCGGCCGCGCGTTCACCCTCGGCGCAGCGGCGCGCTCCGGCCCGGCGGAGCGCGGGGACCAGCCGGTGAACACGCCCGTCCGCGACCACGTCCCGTCCCGCCCGACGTGGCGCTGCCGGGCCTGCGGGATCGCCTGGCCCTGTTCCCCGGCGAAGCTGCTTCTCCTCGCGAAGTACCGGGGCGACATGCCGGGGCTCATGGTCCACCTCGTGACGCTGCGCGAAGAAGCCGCCGCCGACCAGCTCGCGCAGCACTACCCCGGCGCGCAGTCGGCGGACCTGCACGGGCGCTTCACGGACTGGGTGCCGGCCCGCTCCCGCTGACCGCCGCGGGTCACCTACGCGGCGCGACAGCTTCCGGGATCTGCTGGTTCTGCCTATCCGACGCCGTCGGACCCGCACTGTCGGTCCGACTCGTTAGGCTCTCAGGCAGAACCTGCAGAGAGGGTGCCATCGGTGGCAACGGCGCATGACGTCGCAGCGGCGGTGCTGGGCGACCTCGGGGCCATGACGGCGATGAAGCTGGAGAAGCTCGTCTACTACTGCCAGGGATGGCACCTGGCGCGGACGGGCCACCCGCTTTTCCAGGAGCCGATCGAGGCATGGCGCGAAGGCCCGGTGGTCCCGCACCTCTACCGCCATCATCGCGGTCAACTGACCGTCACCGAGTGGCCGCTCGGCGAAGCATCCCGCCTGGCACCCGCCCAGGTCGACACGGTTCACTGGGTGACCGAGGCGTACGGCCGATTCTCCGCCGCTGAACTGTCGACGATGACGCACAACGAGCTTCCGTGGCGTGTCGCGCGTGGCGCGTTGCCCGAGTCCGCCCCCTCCACCGAGCAGGTCGACGTCGACCTCATGAGGGCGTACTACGCCCGGCAGGTGGCGAGCGTCGAGACAGCCGTGGTCCTCGCCTCCGCCAACGCCGCCCTCGAAGGAGCGGAGTTCGACGAGGACTGGCAGGACAGGCTTCGAGATGTCGCGTCCGGCGTCATCAGTGCCGACGATCTGATCGCTCAGGAGATCGCCCGGATCAGCAGTGAGCAGCGCTGATCCACTGCTGCCAACTCAGAGCTGCTGAACCGGTCCCGCCGTGCTCGCGGTCAGCGCATCACGCGGAACAGCAGCAGGAAGGCCACGTAGGCGACCGGCACGGCCGCGAAGCAGATCAGGAAGCCCAGGTGCACGTAGCGGGGCGGCGTGCCGGCGACCATGGCCGGTCGCCCCCATCGGCCGAGCACCAGGTAGCCGGCGAAGAAGGAGAGCGCGGGCAGACCCGCGCAGATCCACGCGCCGAGGGTGAAACCGTCGACCAGGCCGACGCCGGAGGCGAGCACCATGATCATCATGAGGATCGCGCCCACGGCCGCGCAGCCCGCGTAGACGGTGACCGACCGGGCCACCGGCGACCAGCCGGGCAGCAGCGCCGGTCGCTGCGCGAGCAGCTCGGTCTGCTGCCCGTGCCGGTCGGACTCGTCCGCGTAGCGTCGGGCCAGCTCCAGCTCGACGGTCGGGTCGACCTCCGCCGGGCGCGGGGCCGGCACCCCGCCCGCCGCCGGGCTCGCGGCCGTCGGCAGCGCCAGCCTCGTCTCCCCCACCCCGACCTGGGGGTGCGCCCCGACGCCCGGCCGCCCCGGCGCGCCGGCTGCGCTGGCGGGCTCCCCCTCCCCCGGCCCGACGCCGGCGAACGGGGCGCCACCTCGACCACCGTCGCCGGCCGAGGTGCCGGGCGCACCGGCGCCGGGAACGGCAGGGAACGTGGGTGCGGAATCGGGGACGCCGGCGGGCGGCCCTGCGCCGGGGACGGTGGAGGGCGTGGGTGCGGCGCCGGTGGGCACGCTGGACGCCGGGATGCCGATGGCCTGGCCGAGCTGGTCGAGGCGCTGCCCCTGGGCGGTGAGCCGGTGCTGGAGGTAGTCCGCGGCGGCGTGCAGGTTGCGGCGCCGGTCGGCGTCGGCGGCGGCACCGCGCTCGCCGGCCTGTCGCCGCTCGGCGAGTTGCCGGGCGAGCGCCGCGTACTCCTCGAAGGTGGACACCGCCTCAGTCCTCCCCGTCCGGGCCGTGCCCCTCGCGGGCGAACGGCACGATGAGCCGGGTGCGCTGGTCGTGCCGGTCGACCAGGAGCGCCCGGTCGGGCCGGGGCGCGTACGCGAGGTCGTGCACGCCGAGGTGCAGGCCCAGCTCGGCGCCGGGCACGTTCAGCGCGACCAGGCAGGCGACGTCGTCGCGGTTGTGGGCGCCGCCAAGGTCGTCGGCGAGGCGGCGCAGCCCCCGCCACCAGCCGAGCAGGTGCGTCCCCTGCCCCGGCCCCTGACGCAGCACGGCCCGCAGGTCGTCGTGGCCGGAGCGGAACGTGTCCGGGTCGGTGGCGGCGAGCAGCCCGCTGGCGGCGTCGACGCCGAAGACGACGAGATAGGTGCGGCTCGCGCCCGGCCCGGCCTCCCCCACCCCTTGCGCCGTCGTGGCGGGGCCGGCCGTTGCGCCTGGCGTCGACAGCGCGGCGGCGAGGGTGCCGAGGTGGCGGCGCAGGTCGGTCGCGTCGAGGCGGTCGACCGGGTGGCCGGCGGCGGCCAGGGTCGCGGCGGTGTCGTCGGCGGCTGACTCGGCGGCGGTGACCAGCGAGGCGAGCAGGAACCGGGCGTCGCCCGGAGCGTGCTGCCGGGCGAGACTCAGGGTGGCCGCGCGCAGCACCTCCGCGCCGGTGGCCGAGGTGCCGACCACGGCCAGGTGCCGGCCCGGGGTCGCGTCCATCATGAACAGCGCGGAGGTGCCCTCCACGTCGACCGTACGCCCGACCAGGGCCAGCGGGCGGCGCCCGCCCGGACGCAGCCCGGCGAAGGTCGGGTCGTCCTCGACGTGGGCGGCCTCGTAGCCCTTGAAGACCGACGGGGCGCGCGCGCCTGCCGCTCGGGCCTGCCACAGCTCGTGGCGCAGCCCGGCCAACTCCCCGGCGGCGGCGTGCGCGTCCGGGAAGCGGACGATCGTGTCGGCACCGACCGCGCCGGCCGCGGTGTTGAGCACGGCCGAGCCGACCGGCAGGGTCAGGGCGGACTCGTTCAGCGGGTCGAGCACCCCGCCGCCACCGGGCAGCGCCACCCGGAGCGCGAACTGGCCGAAGATCGCCTCGGCCCGGCCGTAGAGCGCCTCGACGCCGGTCATGCTCTGGCTGGCCAGCACCAGGTGCACGCCGTACGAGCGACCCTTGCGGGCCAGCTCCTCCAGCAGGTCGACCGACTCGCGGGCCAGCGCGTCGTTGCCGGTGAGAAGCACGTGGAACTCGTCGATCACCGCCACGATCCGGGGCACCGGGGTGTCGCGGGGCAGGTCGGCGAGCTTGGTGACGCCGTGCCGCTTGAGGACGGTGGCCCGCCGGGACAGCTCGCGGCGCAGCTCGCGCAGCACGGCGACGCCGTACTCCCGGTCGGACTCGATGCCGACCGCACGGGCGTGCGGCAGCCAGGACGGGTCGCGGGGGGTGGGGACGAACTCGGTGAAGCTCACCCCCTCCTTGAAGTCGAGCAGGTAGAGCCGGAGCTCGGCCGGCGAGTAGCGGGCGGCCAGCCCATAGAGGACGTCGAGCAGGAAGACGGTCTTGCCGGCGCCGGTGCGCCCGCCCACGAGCCAGTGCGGGGTGGCGTCGTCGAAGGCGACGGTGACCGGGTCGCGGCCCGCGCGGCCGACCACGGTGCGCAGCCCGTTGCCCGCCGACTCGGCCCACCGCCGCTCGGGCAGCAGCTCGGCGAAATCCACAGTGTCGCTGCGTCGGGCGGCGGCGCCGAGGTGCGCGGCGAGGGCGGCCACCGACGCCGCCGGCGGGTCGCCGTCGAGCAGCACGGGGGCGGCCAGTCCACTGCCGTCGTGGCTGAACGGGGCCCCCGGCGGGTCGCCGACGTGGGCGTACCGCTCGGTCAGCCGGATCGTGGTGGTGGCGCCGAGCTGCGGTGCCGGCTCCGCCGACGCGGCGGTGGGCCGGCCGGCGACCAGCACGCAGACCGCGGCGGCCGGGCCGGCGTGGGTGAGCGCGGCGAGCCGGGCCGCCTCGCGCGGCGGCGGCGCCGACGCGGCGACGACCAGCAGCAGCTCCTGGTCGGGGCGGTCGGCGTGCCGGGCGGCGCGGGCGTGCCGCTCGGCGGCGTCGAGCAGGGCGGCCACCTCGGCCTCGCCGGTGGCCGGCGGATCGAGCACGCCGGCGTCGATGAGCGGGCGCAGCGGCCCGAAGGTGGCGCCGAGCGCGGCGGTGTCGATGCCGGCGACCCGCACGCCGCCGGTCGGCGCGGTGGCGAGCAGCCGCAGCACGAGCGCCCGCAGCAGGCCGGCCACCCGGGGGTCGCGGGCGTCCGCGTCGACGGCGAGGTGGTGGCCGCCACCCAGCGGTACGAGGACGGGGAAGGCACCGTCCGGGGTGGACGCCTCGCCGACGCGGACGGGTACGGGGACCGCGGTCACGGGGGTGGCCCCGGGGGTCGGGGTGGCGAGCGCGCCGCCGAGTGCCGCGAGCCGGGTGACCAGTTCGGGTGCGCCGGCCGGGGCGGCCTGGGGCGCCTGCCCGGCGAGCGCCCGGCGGGCGGTGTCGAGGTGCGCCCGGGCCGCCCGGTGCGCCGCAACCGCCTGCCCGTACGCCGACGCGAGCCTGCCCACTTCCCGCTCCCGTCGCCGTCGCCCGCCTGGTCCCCAAGGACCCTAACGGACACCGGCGACACCCGGACAGTGGCGAGGCGGGCGCGTCGGACGAACACGCCGCCGCCGGCACTCCCTCTGACGCACGGGTAAGGAAGGGCACCTTCCGATACGAAAAACGACAGGAAGGTGCCCTTCCTTACCACGTGAACAGGGCGGTCAGCCGGTGACGGCGTTGAGGGCCGGCAGGTAGCCGTACCGGTAGCCGTCGGCGTCGGGGTGGTACGCCTCGATGACGCCGCTGACGTCGCGGATCCACGGGTCGGCCGCGCAGACCCCGTGCCCGGCGAAGTAGGGGCGGGTGTCGGCGAACGTGGCGCCGGCCGCGGCGGCCCGGCCGGAGATGACGGTGGCGAGCACGTCGGCGGCCTCGTTGAGGATGGTCCGCTTGTAGGTGCTCATCGCCAGCAGCCCGCAGGAGCCGGTCTCGAACAGCCGCGGGTAGCCGAGCACGATCAGCCGCGCGTTGGGCGCCCGGTTCCGGATGGCCGCGTAGGTGGCGTCCAGCCGGCCCGGCAGGGTGGTGGTGGCGAACGCCTTCGACTCGTTGACGGCGTTGGTGCAGCTCGACGTGCTGCCGAAGCGGCAGCTGGTGATCACGTCGGCGAAGCCGGCGTCGTTGCCGCCGATGGTGATGGTGACCAGGGTGGTGCTGGCGCTCAGGGAGCCGACCTGGTTGTTGATGACGTCGGAGGTGACGGCGCCGCCGCAGGCGGGGAACGTGAAGCTGGTGACCGCGTTGGCGGCGGCCCACAGCGGGGCGTACGACTTCTGGCTGCGCAGGCAGGTGGACGGTTCGTACGGGCCGGCGCCGACGCCGGAGGAGTAGGAGTCGCCGAGGGCCACGTAGTTGACGGCTGCGGCGGCCTGGGCGGTGCCGGGGGCGAGCAGCGCGCCGAGGGCGGCGGTGGACAGGGCGACCAGCGCGGCGAGGGCACGGGCCAGCGGGCGGTGGGGCATGAGGGGACCTCCACGGGACAGGGGGTGGTGGGCCCGGTGACCGCGCGCGTGGCCAGGGACGGGGGCTTGTTACCAGGCGGTAATGCTATCGAAACATTCAGATCAATGGAATGGGTCAGATCGGGCGACGGGACCGACATGTTCACGATCGTCGATTAGGTTGGCCGGTGCGTACACCCCGACGGAGGGAGTCCACCCCGTGCGACGCGCTCTCACGGCGGCCATCGCCGCCCTGACCGTCACCACCGCCGGCGGCCTGGTCGCCGGCACCCCCGGCCAGGCCGCCCCACCGGCCCTGGGCCGGCCCGTCCCCGCCGCCGCACCGCAACCCGGCGGCCCGGGACTGGGCGACAGCTACTTCCCCGACTACGGAAACGGCGGCTACGACGTCCAGCACTACGACGTCCGGCTGCGCTACGACCCGGCGACCGACCTGCTCACCGGCACCACCACGATCCTGGCCCGGGCCACCGAGGACCTGTCCCGGTTCAACCTGGACTTCCTGCTCGACGTCGAGTCGGTACGGGTCGACGGCTGGCAGGCCACGGCCACCCGCGAGGGCGTGCACGAGCTGGCGGTCACCCCGCGCCGCGCGATCACGGCCGGCAAGCAGCTCACCATCGTGGTGCGCTACTCGGGCGTGCCGTCGGAGACACTGGTCGGCGGCTACACCGGCTGGACCCGCACCGCCGACGGGGCGATGGTGGTCAACGAGCCGGAGTCGGCCTGGTGGTGGTTCCCCAGCAACGACCACCCGCAGGACAAGGCCACCTTCGACGTCTCCGTCTCGGTGCCGACCGGCGTCGAGGTGATCAGCAACGGCGTCCAGCCCCGCCCGCCGCTGGCCGAGGCGGGCAACCGCACCCGGTGGAGCTGGCGGACCACCTCACCCACCGCCACCTACCTGTCCTTCCTCGCCATCGGCCAGTACGACATCGTCACCGACACGGCGCCGAACGGGCAGCCGGTGGTCAACGCGTACAGCGCCGGCCTCGGCGAGCTGGGGCCGGCCGCGCGGGCCAGCATCGGGCGCACGGCCGAGGTCGTCGAGTGGTGCAGCGGGATCTTCGGGCCGTACCCCTTCGAGGCGCAGGGCGGCGTGGCCGGGCCCGTCGACGGCATCGGCTTCGCCCTGGAGACGCAGACCCGCCCGGTGTACGGGCCGGGCTTCTGGCGCCGGGGCGCCAACACCTACGTAGTGGTGCACGAGCAGGCCCACCAGTGGTTCGGCAACTCGGTCTCGCTGGCCGACTGGAGCGACATCTGGCTGAACGAGGGCTTCGCCTCGTACGCGGAGTGGCTCTGGTCGGAGGAGCAGGGCGAGGGCACCGCCCAGGAGCTGTTCGACTTCACGTACGCCAGCTACCCGGCCGACGACGGGTTCTGGCAGGTGCCGCCGGGCGCACCCGGGCCGGGCAGGATCTTCGACGCCGCCGTCTACGACCGGGGCGCGATGACGGTGCACCAGCTGCGGCTGGCCATCGGCGACGAGGCGTTCTTCGCACTCCTGCCGGCCTGGACGGCCGCGCACCGACACGGCAACGCCACCACCGCCCAGTTCCAGGCCCTGGCCGAACGGATCTCCGGTCTGGACCTGGACGACTTCTTCACCACCTGGCTACTCACCCCCGGTCGGCCGGACGTGCCCGGCGCCGCCCGCAAGGCCGGCCCGCCGGCCGAACCGAAGTCCTGGACCAAGCTCCGCGAGTCGCACCAGCTCCTGACCCGCTGAGCGGGTGCGGGTGCCCGCTGACTCACGGGCGGGTACCCGCGCCCGGTGCGCCAGAGGCGGACCGTGCACGCGCCGGGCGGGATGCCTCCGTCGGCCACGTCGATGGCGGCGCGCACGATGCGGTCCACGGACAGGTCGGTCGACGCTGTCGAGGTGATGTCGTAGACGATTCACCCGCCGTCCACGGGACGGACGCCACCCGCCGTCCACGCGACGGACGCCGACCAACCCCGAGCGGCGCCCACCCAGGGTGTGCACGGCGTTGCCGAAGCCCTGATCCGTCTACGAACATCAGCTCGACAGCGCGGACACCGGACAACCGGCAGGGCGCCGAGCGCCGGCAAGGCCGGCGACAAGCCCGTCCGAGACGGGCCCGTCCGAGACGGGCCCGCCCAAGACAGGCCCGCCCAAGACAGGCCCGCCCGAGACAGGCCGCTGGAACAGGTCTCTTCGGGACAGGCCCGCCCGGGACAAGCCGGGATCACCGGTCAGCGCGCGGCCAGGGGTTGGCGGGCCGGATCCACCGGGGCCGGCAGGGTGCCCGTCCCGCCCAGGTGGGCGTGGATGGCGGCGGCCGCGGCGCGGCCCTCGGCGATCGCCCAGACGATCAGCGAGGCGCCCCGGTGCATGTCGCCGGCGACGAAGACGCCGTCGGTGCCGGTCTGCCAGTCGGACCGGGCGTCGATCGCGCCACGGGCGTTGCGGCCGACCCCGAGCTGGTCGAGCAGCGGCTGCTCCTCGGTGCCCTCGAAGCCGATCGCCAGCAGCACCAGGTCGGCCGGCAACTCCCGCTCCGAGCCGGGCACCGGGGTGACGATGCGCCGCCCGTCGCGCTTCTCCACGGTCACCTCGGCGATCCGTACCGCCCGCACCTGGCCGGTGCCGTCGTCGACGAACTCCTGGACCGCGACGGCGAAGACCCGCTCGCCGCCCTCCTCGTGCGCCGGGTAGCTGCGCAGCAGCCACGGCCACGTGGGCCACGGGTCCCGGGCCTCGTCGCGCGCCTGCGGCGGCTGCGGGTAGAGGTCCAACTGGTGTACGCCGGCCGCGCCCTGGCGGTGCGCCACGCCCAGGCAGTCCGCCGCCGTGTCGCCGCCACCGATGATCACGATGTGCTTCCCGGCCGCGTCGATCGGGTTGCCGTCGGGCAGCACCGCCGTGTCGGGCCGGCCGCCCGCCGCCGCGGCGACCACCCGGTTGGCCGCGACGAGGTGGTCCATCGCCTGGTGTACGCCGCGCAGCCCGCGCCCCGGCGTCTCGGGGGTGTCCCGGCCCCGCAGCGCGCCGCAGGCGAGCAGCACGGCGTCGTGCTCGGCGCGCAACTGCTCGGCGGTGACGTCCACGCCGACGTTCACCCCGGTGCGGAAGCGCACGCCCTCGGCGGTGAGCTGGGCCAGCCGGCGGTCGATGTGGACCTTCTCCAGCTTGAAGTCGGGGATGCCGTACCGCAGGAGGCCGCCGATCGCGTCGTCGCGCTCGTACACCGTGACGGCGTGACCGGCGCGGGCGAGCTGCTGCGCGGCGGCGAGGCCGGCGGGCCCGGAGCCGACCACGGCGACCGAGCGGCCCGTCGGCGCCGGGGCCGGGCGCGGCAGCAGGCCGCCCCGGACGACGGCCGCGTCGGCGATCTCCACCTCGACCTGCTTGATGGTGACCGGCTGCCCGCCACCGATGCCGAGCACGCAGGCCGCCTCGCAGGGCGCCGGGCAGAGCCGGCCGGTGAACTCGGGGAAGTTGTTGGTGGCGTGCAGCGAGTCCACCGCGGCGTCCCAGTTGCCCGTGCGGACCAGGTCGTTCCAGTCCGGGATGCGGTTGCCCAGCGGGCAGCCGTCGTGGCAGAACGGGATGCCGCAGTCCATGCAGCGGGTGGCCTGCTCGCGGATGAGCTCCTCGCCTGCCGGCGGGTACACCTCGCGCCAGTCGCTGATCCGCACCGGCACCGGGCGGCGCGCGGGCAGCCGCCGGTCGTAGCGCAGGAAACCGTTCGGGTCAGGCACGAGCCACCTCCTGGACCGTCACCCGCGGGGCGGGCAGGGTCGGAACAGACGAAGCGGAGGGCGCCGACTGCGCAGCTGGGGCGGCATTCACCGCGAGTGCGCTCATCACCGCGTCGTCGACGTCGCGGCCGGCGGCTTCGGCGGCCCGCATGATCTCCAGCACCCGGCGGTAGTCCCGGGGCACCACGGCGGTGAACTCCGCCACCGCTTCCGGCCAGCGCTTGAGCAGCCCCTCGGCGACCGCCGAGTCGGTCTCGGCGAAGTGCCGCTGCACCAGCTCGTGCAGCACCGCCTGCTCCTCCCCGGACAGCGGCGCCAGGTCGACCAGCTCCGCGTTGACCCGGCGGCGGTCCAGCCGGTGCACGAAGGCCATGCCGCCGGACATGCCGGCGGCGAAGTTGCGGCCGGTCGGGCCCAGCACCACCACGGTCCCACCGGTCATGTACTCGCAACCGTGGTCACCGACGCCCTCGACGACGGTCACCGCGCCCGAGTTGCGTACGGCGAACCGCTCCCCCACCCGTCCGCGCAGGAACAGCTCGCCCGCGGTGGCCCCGTAGAGGATGGTGTTGCCGGCGATGGTCTGGTCCTCGGCCCGCTGCCCCGGCTCGGCCTCGCCGTCGAGGAAGGGGGCGGCGGCGTCCGGCCGCACGACGAGCCGACCGCCGGAGAGGCCCTTGCCCACGTAGTCGTTGGCGTCGCCGTGCAGCCGGAGGGTCACCCCGCCCGGCAGGAACGCGCCGAACGACTGGCCGGCGGTGCCGCGCAGCGTGAACTCGATCGTGTCGGCGGGCAGGCCGGCCCCGCCGAAGCGGCGGGTCACCTCGCCGCCGAGCATCGCGCCGACGCTGCGGTGCTCGTTGCGCACCGCCACCTCCACCCGCACCGGCGTACCGTCGGCCAGCGCCGGCCCGGCCAGGGCGATCAGCTCGTTGTCCAGCGCCAGCTCCAGCCCGTGGTCCTGGGCCCGTACGCCCCGGCGCGCGGCCCCGGCCGGCAGCTCCGGCAGGTGCAGCACGGGGGCCAGGTCCAGCCCGCCGGCCTTCCAGTGCGCGATCGCCGGGGCGACGTCGAGCAGCTCGGCCTGCCCGATGGCCTCCTCGATCGACCGCAGGCCCAGCTCGGCCAGGTAGCCGCGGACCTCCTCGGCGAGGAACAGGAAGAAGTTCTCCACGAACTCCGGCCGGCCGGTGAAGCGTTCCCGCAGCACCGGGTTCTGGGTGGCGATGCCGACCGGGCAGGTGTCGAGGTGGCAGACGCGCATCATGACGCAGCCCTCGACGATCAGCGGCGCGGTGGCGAAGCCGAACTCCTCGGCGCCGAGCAGCGCCGCCACCAGCACGTCGCGGCCGGTCTTGAGCTGCCCGTCGACCTGCACGGTGACCCGGTCGCGCAGCTTGTTGAGCAGCAGCGTCTGCTGCGCCTCGGCCAGCCCCAGCTCCCACGGGGTGCCGGCGTGCTTGAGCGAGTTCAGCGGGGACGCGCCGGTGCCGCCGTCGTGGCCGGAGATCAGGATGACGTCGGCCTTGAGCTTGGCCACGCCCGCCGCGACGGTGCCGACGCCGACCTCGCTGACGAGCTTGACGTGCACCCGGGCGGACGGGTTGACGCACTTCAGGTCGTGGACGAGCTGCGCGAGGTCCTCGATGGAGTAGATGTCGTGGTGCGGGGGCGGGGAGATCAGGCCGACGCCCGGCGTGGCGTGCCGGGTACGGGCGATCCACGGCCAGACCTTGTTGCCGGGCAGCTGCCCGCCCTCGCCGGGCTTGGCGCCCTGCGCCATCTTGATCTGGAGATCGTCGGCGTTGACCAGGTATTCGCTGGTCACCCCGAACCGGCCGCTGGCGATCTGCTTCACGGCGGAGCGGCGGGCCGGGTCGTGCAGCCGCTCGACGTCCTCGCCGCCCTCGCCGGTGTTGGACTTGCCGCCGAGGCGGTTCATCGCGATCGCGAGGGTCTCGTGCGCCTCCGCCGAGATCGACCCGTACGACATGGCGCCGGTGGCGAACCGCTTGACGATCTCGGTGGCCGGTTCGACCTCGTCGAGCGGCACCGGGGGCCGCACGCCCGTACGCAGGGTGAACAGCCCGCGCAGCGAGCCGGCCGCCGCGGCCAGCTCGTCGACCTTGGCCGTGTACTGGCGGAAGACGTCGTACTGGCGGCTGCGGGTGGCGTGCTGGAGCAGGAAGACCGTCTCCGGGTTGAACAGGTGCAGCTCGCCCTCGCGGCGCCACTGGTACTCGCCGCCGACCTCCAGCCGGTCCGACGCCACGGCGCCCGGCGGCGGCCAGGCCACGGCGTGCCGGGCGGCGACCTCGGCGTGGATGCCGTCGAGCCCGATCCCGCCGATCTTGCTCGGGGTGCCCCGGAAGTAGCGCTGGACCAGCTTGGCGTCCAGCCCGACGGCCTCGAAGACCTGCGCCCCGCAGTACGACGACACCGTCGAGATGCCCATCTTGGACATGATCTTCAGGACGCCCTTGCCGAGGCCCTTGACGTAGTTGCGGACCGCCTTGGCCGGATCCGTGCCGACCAGCACCCCGGTGGAGATCATGTCCTCCACCGACTCGAACGCCAGGTACGGGTTCACCGCCGCCGCGCCGTAGCCGATCAGCACCGCCGCGTGGTGCACCTCGCGGCAGTCGCCGGACTCGACGATCAACGCCACCTGGGTGCGGGTCTGCTCGCGCACGAGGTGCTGGTGCACGGCGGCGGTGAGCAGCAGCGACGGGATGGGGGCGAGGTCGGCGTTGGAGTCCCGGTCCGACAGCACCAGGATGCGTACGCCGTCCTCGATGGCCTCGGAGACGTGCCGGCAGATCTCCGTCAGCCGGGCCTTGATCCCGGCGCCGCCCTCCCGGACCCGGTAGAGCCCGGAGACCCGCACCGCCTTGAAGCCGGGCAGGTCGCCGTCCTCGTCGATGGAGAGGATCTTCGCCAGCTCGTCGTTGTCGATCACCGGGTACGGCAGCACGATCTGCCGGCAGCTCGCCGGGCCCGGGTCGAGCAGGTTGCCCTCCGGCCCGATGGTGGACGCCAGGCTTGTCACCAACTCCTCGCGGATGGCGTCCAGCGGCGGGTTGGTGACCTGCGCGAAGAGCTGGTGGAAGTAGTCGTAGAGCAGCCGCGGCCGGGTGGAGAGCGGGGCGATCGGGGTGTCGGTGCCCATCGAGCCGAGCGGCTCGGCGCCCGTACGCGCCATCGGCGCGAGCAGGATCTTCAGCTCCTCCTCGCTGTAGCCGAAGGTCTGCTGGCGGCGGCGTACCGAGTCGTGGGTGTAGACGGTGTGCCGGCGCGGGGGCAGGTCGGTCAGCTCGATCAGGCCGGCGTGCAGCCAGTCGGCGTACGGCTGCTCGGCCGCCAGCTCCGCCTTGATCTCCTCGTCGTGCACGATGCGGCCGGCGACGGTGTCGACCAGGAACATCTTGCCCGGCTGGAGGCGGCCCTTGGCGACCACCCGGGCCGGGTCGAGGTCGAGCACGCCCGCCTCGCTGCCGAGCACCACGAGCCCGTCGTCCGTACGCCACCAGCGCCCCGGGCGCAGCCCGTTGCGGTCCAGCACGGCGCCGACGACCTCGCCGTCGGTGAAGGCGACCGAGGCCGGCCCGTCCCACGGCTCCATCAGGCTCGCGTGGAAGCGGTAGAAGGCGCGCTTGTCGGCGGCCATGTCGGGGTCGTTCTCCCACGCCTCCGGGATCATCATCAGCACGGCGTGCGGCAGGCTCCGCCCGGCCAGGTGCAGCAGCTCGAGGACCTCGTCGAAGTTCGCCGAGTCGGAGGCGGCGGGGGTGCAGACCGGAAAGACCCGGCGGATGTTGCCGGGAAAGTTCGGGGTGCGCAGCAGTGCCTCGCGGGCCTGCATCCAGTTGCGGTTGCCCCGGATCGTGTTGATCTCGCCGTTGTGCGCGATGAGCCGGTACGGGTGCGCCAGCGGCCAGGACGGGAACGTGTTCGTGGAGAACCGGGAGTGCACCAGCGCGATCGCGCTCTCCACCCGCGCGTCGGACAGCTCCGGATAGAACGCCGGGAGCTGGTCGGGAGTGAGCATGCCCTTGAACACCATGGTCCGCCCGGACAGCGACGGGAAATAGGCCGGCACGCCCCGCTCGGCGCTCTCCCGCTCGGCCTGCTTGCGCACGCAGAACGCGACCCGCTCCAGCTCGACGCCGACCAGCGGCGACCCGGCCGGCCCGGCCGCCGAGCCCGTGAGCCGGCGCGCGGCGAGGAAGAGCTGCCGCACCCGGGGCATCGCCGCGAGGGCGGTCTCGCCGAGGCCGCTCGGGTCGACCGGCACGTCCCGCCAGCCGAGCACGTCGGCCCCCTCGACCAGCGCGTACTTCTCCACCACGCGGCGCGCGCGGGCCTCGGCGGCGTCGTCGTCGGGAAGGAAGACCAGGCCGGTGGCGTACTCGCCGGCGGGCGGCAGCGGGAAGTCCACCACCGCGCGCAGGAACGCGTCCGGAATCTGGATCATGATGCCCGCGCCGTCGCCGGTGTTGGGTTCCGCGCCTCGGGCTCCCCGGTGGTCCAGCCGGCAGAGCGCGTCGAGGCCGTTGACCACGACCGCGTGCGAGCGCCGCCCGTGCAGGTCCGCCACGAAGGCCACACCGCAGGCGTCGTGCTCCTGCGCGGGGTCGTAGAGCCCGGCCGCAGGCGCTCCCGGGCCGAGGTGCGGGGCCTGCTTCGGGCTGCTGTGAGGGTACGGAAAGGCCACCGGGCCTCCTGTCGTCGCTCAGGGTGGATCTCGATCGGGACGACGTCGGCCCTCAAGGGTCTATTGAGTCTACGTTAGGGTCCGGAGCGCAAGGCCAGTGCAGATTGATCACACCTTCCAGACTCTGGGACGTGTAGTCTCGCGCGGTGGATTTTCTTGACAGGGACCTGTTCGGCCGGTTGGAGCACTTCTACGACGCGGTGCCCCGGGACGCGGCGCGTACGGAGGAGTACGGCCCGCTCGTACTGTTCGTCAGGGAAGGCGCCGGCTGGCCGTTCTACGCCCGGCCCCGGCTCGACGCCACCGGTGCGCCGTCGCTGGCCGACATCACGGCCGTACGCGAGCGGCAGCGCGAACTCGGCCTGCCCGAGGCCCTCGAATGGGTGCACGAGACCACCCCCGACCTGCTGGCCGTGGCCCGCTCGGCGGGGCTGGCGGTGCTGGAGGCGCCGCTGATGGTGCTCGACCCGGCCGCCCTGCCCGACCCGGGCACCCTCACGGACGTACCGCTGCGGATGCTCGACGCGGCGGCGCCCGACTTCGCGGCGGACGTGGCGGCGCGGCGGGCGGTCGCCGCCGTCGGGTTCTCCGCGGCCGGCACCGAACCCGGCGACGCCGGCACCGCGCAGCGCGACGCCGCGATGGCCGAGCTGGACGAGGCCGCGCTCGACGAGGAGCGGACCCGCGTCGCGGACGGCCGGCGCCTGTCCGTGCTGGCGGAGACGCCCGCCGAGGGCGCGCTGGCCAGCGGAATGGCGATGCGCGTCGGCGACGTCGCCGAGATCGCCGGCGTGGCCACCCTGCCGGCCGCCCGCCGCCGTGGCCTGGGCGCGGCGGTCACCGCCACGCTCGCCCGCGAGCTGCTGGCCGCCGGCACCGACCTGGTCTTCCTCTCGGCGGGCAGCGAGGACATCGCCCGGGTCTACCTGCGCGTCGGCTTCCGCCGCATCGGCACCGCCTGCATCGCCGAACCCACCCCGGTCACCCCCTGACCAAGCCCTCGGGCGGCACATCGGCCCGGCGGGTCAGGTCGGGGGGCGCCACTGGGCGGCCGTGGTGGCGGCCGTGGAGAGGAGGCGAGGGCTCAGGGCGCCCAGGGCTACGTCGCGGGCGCGCAGCGCCAGCGGGCCCCGGGCCTTCAGCACCGCCGACATCCGGCGGGTCTGCCGGACCACCGTCGCCGCCCGGGGCCGGCGCACCCGGTCGTACGCGACCACCGCGTCGGGCAGGCGGGACTCGCGCAGCAGCGAGGCGAGGGTGGCGGCGTCCTCGAAGGCGAGGCAGGCGCCCTGACCGAGGTGCGGCGGCATGGCGTGGGCGGCGTCGCCGAGCAGCACCACCCCGCCCGGGCCGGTCGGGAAGCCGTACGACCTCGGCAGCGGCCGCAGCTCGCGGATCTCCTGCTGCACCAGGTCCGCCGGGTCGGTGGCGTCGAGCAGGTCGGCGATCGGCGCGGGCCAGCCCGCGTACCAGCGGCGGAGCAGGGCGAGCTGGGTCTCCGGCGGCTCCGGGCGGGGCGCGCCGACGGCGGTGGCGACCCAGTAGATGCCGCCCCGGCTGGAGCCGCCGGAGGAGCCGCGCTCGCCGAGCGAGGCCGACACGAAGCGGTAGCCGGCACCGAGCACCTCGCCGCCGACGGGCCGGTCGGCGGGCAGCTTCGGGGCCCGGTACCAGGGGATCACCGCCCGCCAGGCGGCGCAGCCGGAGCTGACCACGCCGGACTCGGGGGCGAGTTGCCGGCGCAGCGCGCTGTCGGTGCCGTCGGCGGCGACGACCAGGTCGGCCTCGATGGTGTGCCGGCCGTCGCCGACCGAGGGGCGCTCCCCGGAGACGGCGCGGACCGTCCGCACGGTCACCCCGGTGCGCAGCTCGACCTCGTCGCCCAGGCCGGCGATGAGCGCGTCGTGCAGGTCCTCCCGGTGCACCACCACCGGCATCCGGTCGGCCGGCGTGGGGCGGGGCTGCACCAGCCAGTGCCCGTCCGGGCGGCGCACCCCGCCGTCGGGCAGCCCCGTGGCGATCGCCTCCAGGCCGGCGCCGAGGCCGAGGGCGCGCAGCGCGCGTACGCCGTTGGGCCAGAGCGCCACGGCGGTCGGCTCGGGGCGGACGCGGTCGGCACGTTCCAGCAGGGTGACCCGCCAGCCGGAGCGGGCCAGCGCGCCGGCGACCGCGAGGCCGCCGATCCCGGCGCCGACCACGACCGCGCTACGCATCGGGTGCTCCTCCTCAGCTGTCGCGCTCGGCGGGCCGGGTGCCCGTGGCCCCGGCCCGGTCCTGCGGGATCTCCCCGGCGGGCGCGGCACCGTCACCGGCGGATCCCGGGGTGTCCTCCGCACCGGCCGTCCCGTCCGACGGCGCGTCCACCGAGCCGGGCGTGGCCGCCCCGTCCGGCTCGGCCGGCGTCTCGCCGGTCTCCTGCCAGTGCCGGTACTGCTCCTCGCTCACCACGCGGTAGCCCTCTGGGGCGGCCGGCCCCGCGCCGGCCTCCTGCGCGGACAGGTCGACCTGCGAGACGTCGGAGCCGACGGCCGGCTCCGCGGTCGCGGCAGCGCCGATGGGAATGACGTACTCCCGGGGGCCACGCACCCGCACGAAGTAGACCAGGGCGCCGAGGAAGACCAGGCCGGCGGTCCACACGTTCAGGCGTACGCCGAGGATGGTGTTCGCCTCGTCGGTGCGCATCAGCTCGATCCAGAACCGCCCGGCCGTGTAGCCCATGACGTAGAGCGCGAACGCCCGTCCCCGGCCGAGGCGCAGCTTGCGGTCGAGGACGAGGACGAGCGCGGCCACGCCGACGTTCCACAGCAGCTCGTAGGCGAACGTCGGGTGGTAGAGGCCCGGTTCGAGGATCGGCTTGCCGGCGTCGTCGCGCAGCGCGTGGCCCGGGTTGTCCGGGTCCATCCGGTGGATCTCCAGACCCCAGGGCAGGGTGGTCCGGCCGCCGTAGAGCTCGTTGTTGAACCAGTTGCCGAGCCGGCCGATCGCCTGGGCCAGCGGCAGGCCGGGGGCCAGCGCGTCGGCGACCACCCCGAACGGGATGCCGAGCTGCCGGGCCGCGAACCACGCGCCGACGGCCCCGCCGGCCACCGCGCCCCAGATGCCGAGACCGCCCTCCCAGATGGCGAACGCCTTCATCGGGTCGCCGCCGGTGCCGAAGTACTTCTCCGGAGAGGTGATCACGTGGTAGATGCGGGCGCCGACGATGCCGGCCGGCACCGCCCAGACCGCGATGTCGAGGACCGCACCGGGGGCGACGCCGCGCTGGCGCAACCGCCGCTCGGTGACCCAGCAGGCCACCACGATGCCGACGATGATGCACAGCGCGTACGCCCGGATCGGCACCGGTCCGAGCTGCCAGACGGCGGTGCTGGGGCTCGGCAGGGCCGCCTGGGGAGTCAGCGAGGCGAGAGTCACGGATGCACACGCTACCGCCGTGGCCCCCTCCGGTGGCACCCCGGTCCACCGTCCGCCGGTCCCGGTGACTTCTGGTTTGCGCCGCCGTAGGCTCTTTGTCCATGAGCGCGCTCACCTGGGCGGTCGCCGCGGTCGTCACCGACGACGCCGGCCGGGTGCTGCTGTGCCGGCAGGGCCGGGGTGAGCGCCACGGCCTGCCCGGTGGGCGGCTGCGCCCGGCCGAGAGCCCCGTGCACGCGGTCACGCGCGACATCCGGGCCGAGACCGGGTGGGAGGTCGAGGTCGTCGACCTCGTCGGCCTCTATCACCTCGCCGGGCGGTACGGGGCGGTGCTCGCCGGTCCGGCCCCGGCGGCCGGGCGTGCCGGGCCGCTGCCCGACGTCCTGGTGCACGTCTTCCGGGCGCGTACGCGGGGGTCTGGGCCGGCCGGCGACCCGGTGGGCGGCTGCCGGCCGTCCTGGCACCACCCCTCGGCGCTGCCCGAGGCGCTCACCCCGACCACCCGGGCGGCGCTCACCGACGCCCTGGCGGGCCGCTCCGGCGTGCTGCGTGACACCGCCCCGGGCGCCCCGGCGCCGACGGCGGGCCACCCACCGGGGCAGCGGAGCACCCCGCCGGCCGACCGGGCACCGCACCCCTGACCCGGGCGGGACAGGAGGCCGGGCACCGCACCCCTGACCCGGGCGGCACGGGAAGCCGGGCACCGCGCCACCGACCCGGGCGGGACAGGAGGCCGGGCACGCACGGCTGACCCGGGGCGAGCGGGCGGGAGGGCGGCTGGGGGCGGGTCGGGTCAGCGGGTCGGGTTGCGGACGCCCTCGGCGAGTTCCGCGCTCAGCGCGCGCAGGGCGGCCAGCCCGGACTTCTCGTCGGGCGCGTCGAGCAGGCACCGGATCAGCGCGCTGCCGACGATGACGCCGTCGGCGTAGCCGGCGACCGTGCCGGCCTGCGCGCCCGTGCCGACGCCCAGCCCGACGCCGATCGGCAGGTCGGTGACCTCCCGCGTGCGGGAGACCAGGATCGGGGCCGCGTCGGAGGTCTTCGCCCGGGCGCCGGTGACGCCCATGATCGCGGTGGCGTAGACGAAGCCCCGGCAGTGCTCGACGGTCATCGCCAGCCGCGCGTCGGTCGAGGACGGCGAGACCAGGAAGGTGCGGTCCAGCCCGTACGCGTCCGAGGCGGCGAGCCACTCGCCGGCCTCCTCCGGGATCAGGTCCGGGGTGACCAGCCCGGTGCCCCCGGCCGAGGCGAGGTCCCGGGCGAAGGCGTCGACGCCGTAGCGCTCGACCGGGTTCCAGTAGGTCATGGTGACCACGGGCGCCCCGGTGGCCGCGACGGCCTCGATGACGCGCAGCGTGTCGCGGGTGCGTACGCCGCCGGCGAGGGCGATGTCGCTGGCCTTCTGGATCACCGGGCCGTCCATCACCGGATCCGAGTACGGGATCTCCACCTCGATGACGTCGACGCCGGCCTCGACCATCGCGGTCATCGCGGCGATGCTGCCCTCGACGGTCGGGAAGCCGGCCGGCATGCAGCCGACCAGCACGGCCCGCCCGTCGGCGCGGGCCTTGTCGAAGGCCACCCCGATCCGGCTCACGTTCTCACTGCTCCTTGTCGAGGATGCCGAAGTAGTCGCCGGCGGTGTGCACGTCCTTGTCGCCCCGGCCGGAGAGGTTGACCACGATCGTCGGCTCCCGACCCAGCTCGGCGGTGAGCTTCGGCGCGATCTTGAGGGTGCCGGCGAGCGCGTGCGCGCTCTCGATCGCCGGGATGATGCCCTCGGTGCGGCAGAGCAACTCGAACGCCGCCATCGCCTCCTCGTCGGTGACCGGCAGGTACGTCGCCCGGCCGCTGTCGTGCAGCCAGGCGTGCTCCGGCCCGACGCCCGGGTAGTCCAGCCCGGCGGAGATCGAGTGCGACTCGCACGTCTGCCCGTCGGCGTCCTGGAGCACGTACGTCCGGGTGCCGTGCAGCACCCCGGCGGACCCGCCGGTGATGCTGGCCGCGTGCCGGCCGGTCTCCACCCCGTCGCCGCCGGCCTCGAAGCCGTAGAGCCGCACGTCGGGGTCGCCGACGAAGGCGTGGAAGATGCCCAGCGCGTTGGAGCCGCCGCCGACGCAGGCGGTGACGGCGTCCGGCAGCGCGCCAGTCAGGTCCAGGCACTGCTGGCGCGCCTCGTCGCCGATGCCCCGGACGAAGTCGCGGACCATCGCCGGGAAGGGGTGCGGCCCGGCGGCGGTGCCGATCAGGTAGTGGGTGTCGTCGACGTTGGCGACCCAGTCGCGCATCGCCTCGTTCATCGCGTCCTTGAGGGTGCGCGAGCCGTTGGTGACGGGGACGACGGTGGCACCGAGCATCCGCATCCGGGCCACGTTGAGCGCCTGCCGCTCGGTGTCGACCTCGCCCATGTAGACCACGCAGTCGAGATCGAACAGGGCGGCGGCGGTGGCGGTGGCGACGCCGTGCTGGCCGGCCCCGGTCTCCGCGATCACCCGGCGCTTGCCCATCCGCCTGGTCAGCAGGGCCTGGCCGAGCACGTTGCGCACCTTGTGCGCCCCCGTGTGGTTGAGGTCCTCCCGCTTGAGCAGCACCCGCGCGCCCAGCTTGGCGGAGAACCGCTCCGCCGCGTAGAGCAGCGAGGGAGTGCCGGCGTAGTCGCGCAGCAGGGCGCCGAACTCGGCCCGGAACGACTCGTCGGCCATCGCCGCGCGGTGCGCCGCGTCCAGCTCGTCGAGCGCCGCGACCAGTGCCTCCGGTACGAACCGGCCGCCGAACCGGCCGAAGTGACCGGCGGAGTCAGGCAGCGGACCGGCCGCGGCGGCCGTCACGTCGGCGCTCATGCCGGCACTCCGCTTCGCTCCGTGCCGCCATGAGGCAACTCCGCACTGAGCCTGATGACTCGCTCGCTCCGCTCGCTCATGCCGGCACTCCGCTTCGCTCCGTGCCGCCATGAGGCAACTCCGCACTGAGCCTGAAGATTCGCTCGCTCATGGGATCGTCCTCTCGGTGCTGACGAACCGGCGCGGGGTCAGCGCACCGGGCGGGGCGTGGCCGGGTGGTTGCCGGCGTTGACCAGCTCGGCCACCGCCTCGCGGGGGCTCTTCTGGGTGACCAGACCCTCGCCGACCAGGACCGCGTCGGCGCCGGCCGAGGCGTACCGGATGAGGTCGTGCGGGCCGCGCACCCCCGACTCGGCGATCTTGACGACGCTGCTGGGCAGGCCGGGCGCGATCCGCTCGAACACCGAGCGGTCGACCTCAAGGGTACGCAGGTTGCGGGCGTTGACCCCGATGACCTGGGCGCCGGCCTCCAGGGCGCGGTCGGCCTCCTCCTCGTCGTGGACCTCGACCAGCGCGGTCATGCCCAGCGACTCGATCCGCTCCAGCAGGCCGACGAGGGCGTTCTGCTCCAGCGCGGCGACGATCAGCAGCACCAGGTCGGCACCGTGCGCGCGGGCCTCGTGCACCTGGTAGCTGGAGACGACGAAGTCCTTGCGCAGCACCGGGATGCGGACGGCGGCGCGGACGGCGGCCAGGTCGTCGAGCGAGCCGCCGAACCAGCGGCCCTCGGTGAGCACGCTGATCGCCCGCGCCCCGCCGGCGGCGTAGTCGCCGGCCAGGTCGGCCGGGTCGGCGATCTCGGCCAGCCGCCCCTTGGACGGCGACGAGCGCTTCACCTCGGCGATCACCGCGACGCCCGGCTTGCGCAGGGCCGCGTACGCGTCGAGCGGCGGCGGCGCGGCGGCGGCCAGTTCGCGGATCCGCTCCAGCGGAACCTGCTCCTGGCGCCGGGCGACGTCCTCGCGCACGCCGGCCAGGATCTCGTCGAGCACGCCTACGGACGCTGCCGTACCGGCGTCGTCCCCCTCCGCGTGCGCATGCTCAGCAGTCACCAACGGACTCCCCTCTCCGGGTGTCATGGGCCGATGCTAGGGGGCGCCACCTGGCGACGGCCGCCGGGGGTATGGCGTGCCTCACGAGATGGGCTGGGGCATAATGGCCGACCTCCGGTGAACGGGATGTCACGCAGGGCGACCGCACCCAGCGACGAAAGACACCCGACCATTCCCGCCCCCACCCCCCGGGTCATCGACGTGATCCTATCTGAGGGCGCGGCCGGCCGCCCGGCCCGGCGACCGCCGCGGACGCCGGTCGATGGTGTGACCTACCTCAAGGTCGAACGGCCCTTTGCCTGGTGGCGGCCCTGCGAGCAGTGTTGACGTGTCGGTCACCACGGCGAAACGTGAACCAGCCAGCATCGTCCTCGGGCAGACTCGATGACGCGCCTGCCCCACCGTCACCAACGATCCTCGCGGGGTGATCATGAGCACTGTCGAGCCGCACCAGCCCATCGGACTGACGACCGTCTCGCGCACGGTCGCATCGCTCGCCGTCGGCGTGGTCCACACCCTCGAGCGCGCCGTGGTGGGCGAGGCCCGCATGCGGACCGCGCGGGGCAACGCCTGGGAGGCGGTCTGCGCCGACCGGGCCCGGGCCGAGCAGCGGGCCGAGCTGGACCGCCTGGTGGCGGAGCTGGCGGCGGCCCGGGCCGCCGCCCGCGAGCACCAGCCGGTCAGCTGACCGTCGGGTCCTCGCCCCGGTCCAGCGCGTCCCACGCCTCGGTGGTGTGCCGACCGGTGACCCGGTCGCCCTCGCCCCGGGCGGCGGGCACGGCGTCGCCCGCGGGCCGCCGCTCGTAGCGGGCGCCCATCGCCGGCCAGCGCCGCCCCCGCAGCGCCGTCAGCAGCCCGCCCGCCGTGGCGAGCACCCCGCCGAGCAGGCAGAGTGCCGGCCACTGGCGGGCGACCTCGCCGTCGAACGCCGCGACCAGGCCGTAGCCGCCGCCGGTCGCCACGGCCGCGCCGAGCACGCACAGCAGCCCGCCCAGCAGCCGCCGCGCCCGTCCCCGGGTGGCGAGCACGGCCCCGCCGCCGGCCAGCCCGACCAGGGCCAGCGCCGGCAGCCAGGGCAGCAGGCCGGCGCCCGTGCGGGCGTCGCGTACCGGCGGCAGCGGGGTGGGCCGGGTGGTCAGCTCGACCGCCCAGGTGCGGGTCGACGCCCACAGCGCCAGGCCCGCGCCGGCCACGCAGAGCAGCACGGCGTACGTCAGCTCGCGCCGCTGCGTGCCGGACCGCGCGCCCCCGCCCGCGTCGGCGGCCGGAGTCGTCCCCGGCTCGGCGGCCGTCATCGGGCGGGCCGGAGGGTCTCGGCGGCGGCGATGGCGGCGAGCACGGCGGCGGCCTTGTTCCGGGTCTCCTGGTCCTCGGCTGCCGGGTCGGAGTCGGCCACCACCCCCGCCCCGGCCTGCACGTACGCCCTGCCGTCGCGCATCAGCGCGGTGCGGATCGCGATCGCCATGTCCAGGTCACCGCCGAAGCCGAAGTAGCCCACGGTGCCGCCGTAGATGCCGCGCCGGACCGGTTCCAGCTCCTCGATGATCTCCATGGCCCGCACCTTGGGCGCGCCGGAGAGGGTGCCGGCGGGGAAGGTCGCGGCCAGCGCGTCGAAGGCCGTACGGTCCTCGCGCAGCGTGCCGACCACGGTCGAGACGATGTGCATGACGTGGCTGTAGCGCTCGATGGTGGCGAACTCCGGCACCTCCACCGTGCCCGGGCGGCAGACCCGGCCAAGGTCGTTGCGCCCCAGGTCGACCAGCATCACGTGCTCGGCGCGCTCCTTCGGGTCGGCGAGCAGCTCCGCGGCGAGGCGGGCGTCGGCCTCGGGGGTGCCGCCGCGCGGCCGGGTGCCGGCGATCGGGTGCAGCAGCGCCCGCTGCCGCCCCTCGGCGTCGCTGGTCACCTTCAGGTGCGCCTCCGGCGAGGAGCCGACGATGTCGAAGCCGTCGAAGCGCAGCAGGTACATGTACGGGCTGGGGTTCGTCGTGCGCAGCACGCGGTAGACGTCCAGCGGGTCGGCGTGCGTGTCCCGCTCGAACCGCTGGGCCAGCACGATCTGGAAGCACTCGCCGGCCCGGATCGCCTCCTTGGCCGCCTCGACGGCCTTCGGGTAGCCGCCCTCGGGCGTACGGCTGCGCACCTCGCCCGCCGGGGGCCGCCCGACGGTCGAGACCATCGGCGGGATCGGCCGGGACAGCGCGGTGGTCATCGCGTCGAGCCGCCCGACCGCGTGGTGGTAGGCCGCCGTGACCTGGGCGTCCCGGTCCGGCTCGGCCAGCGGCGGCAGGATCGCGTTGGCGACGAGGATCGCCGAGCCGTCGTAGTGGTCGAGGACCACCAGGTCGGTGGCGAGCATCATGCCCAGCTCGGGCACGCCCAGGTCGTCCTCGGTCAGCTCGGGCAGCCGCTCGAAGCGCCGGATCAGCTCGTAGCCCAGGTAGCCGACCATGCCGCCGGTCAGCGGAGGCATGCCGCTGGCCGCGTCGAACGCCGGGCCGGCGAGCGCCTCGACGGTCTCGCGCAGCACCCGGACCGGGTCGCCGGAGGTGGGCAGGCCGGCCGGTGGGTGGCCCGTCCACACCGCCGCGCCGTCCCGCTCGGTCAGCGTGGCGCTGCTGCGTACGCCGATGAACGAGTAGCGCGACCAGGCCAGGCCGGCCGAGCCGACGCCCTGCTCGGCCGACTCCAGCAGGAACGTCCCCGGGCCGCCGGCGAGCTTGCGGTAGACGCCGACGGGGGTCTCCGCGTCGGCGAGCAGCCGGCGGGTGACCGGCACGACCCGCCAGCGGGCGGCCAGCTCGGCGAAGGTGGCGAGGTCGGGGCTGACCGCGCCGTCGGTGCGGGAGCCGCCGGGCGTGATCCGCTGCGCGCTCACCGGGCACCCGCCCCGTCCCCGCCGACCGGCAGCTCGGTGAAGAAGCAGGTGCGGTGCCCCGTGTGGCAGGCCGCGCCGACCTGGTCGACGTCGACCAGCAGCGCGTCGCCGTCGCAGTCCAGCGCCACCGCGCGGACGTACTGGTGGTGCCCCGAGGTGGCGCCCTTGACCCAGTACTCCCGGCGGCTGCGCGACCAGTAGGTGGCCCGGCCGGTGGTCAGGGTGCGGTGCAGCGCCTCGTCGTCCATCCAGGCGACCATCAGCACCTCACCCGAGTCGTGCTGGCGCACCACGGCGGCCACCAGGCCGTCGGGGGTGCGGCGCAGCCGGGCGGCGATGGCCGGGTCGAGCCGGGACGGACGGACCGCGCCGTCGGCCGCGGGCTCCTGCGGACTGGGGTGGGCGCCGGTCACGGGCGCGTCAGGTACGGGCACAGTGACCCATTGTCCCGCACGCGGGGCGGGCACGGGTGACGGCTCCCGCCGGGGCCGCGGCGGCCGGTGGGCGGGCCGGGTCAGCTGGTCGACGTAGCGGTCCAGCCGGCCGTCGGTCAGGGCGTCGGCCAGGTCCCCGCCGGCGGCCCGCGCGACCTCGGCGGCGTACGGGCGGACCAGCGGCAGGACGCCGGTGACGAGGCGGGCCGCGGCGGCGCAGAGCTGGCCGACGGAGCCGGGCCGCAGGCCGAGGCAGAGCAGCAGGTCCTCCCGGTAGTGCGGGGGCGCCACCGGCAGGTCGAGGGCGGCGGCGAAGGCCGCCCGCCGGGACGTCACCCGGACCGTGGGGTTGGCCAGCCGCAGGACCGACGGGCAGAGCCGGGCCAGATCGGCGGCGGCCAGCCGGACGCCGAGGTGGTCGTCGGCGTCCCGCGCGCCGGCCACCTTACCGAGCGTCGCGATCAGCTCCTCCAGCTGCGGCTCGCCGGCGGGGTGGCAGAGCACCGGCAGGTCGATCCGGGGCCGCCAGTGCGGGTCCGCCCACAGCAGCCGGACCGGCGCCGTCACCGGCAGCCCGAACGCCCATTCGGCGGGCTCGCCGAGGCGGGTCAGCCAGGAGTTCACGTCGCGGGCGGCCACCGAGACGTGGGTCAGCCGACCCCCGTGCTCGGCCAGGAACGCCCGGCGGGCGGCGTACGGGGCGCCGTCGAGCAGCACGTCGACGTCGACGTCGCTGTGTGCGGTGGCGGCCCGCCGGGCGTGGCTGCCGCGCAGCATGATGCCCACCACGGGCTGCTCGGCACCGGCCCGCAACCGGGCCGCCCATTCGCCGAGGAACCTCTCGTCCGGTGACGCAGCGTGACCCACGGCGCCATCGTGCCGTACGTCCGATCAGGGCGCAATGCCCGATGGTACGCCTGATGCCCGTTGGCGGACCCGCTGTCCGGGTCCGAAGGCTAATGCCCGACCGATCTCCCCGCCGCGCCGGGGGTCCGTGCGGGTGGACCGGGGTCGACCGTTGCGGCCCGGCGGGCGTCTCCGTTAGCGTCGAGTTCAACGGATGATGAGTTTCCCCGGGAGGCGCCGGTGGACGAGGCGATCGCCGTACGCGACCTGGTCGTCGAGCGGGGCGGGCGGCGGGTGCTGCACGGCGTCAGCGCGGACGTGCCGCGCGGTTCGGTCACCGGGCTGCTCGGCCCGAGCGGCAGCGGCAAGACCACACTGCTGCGGGCGGTGGTCGGCGTGCAGGTGGTCGGCGCCGGCTCGGTGACCGTGCTGGGGCGCCCCGCCGGGTCGCCGGAGCTGCGCCGCCGCGTCGGCTACCTCACCCAGGCGCCCAGCGTCTACGCCGACCTGACGGTGCGCGAGAACGCGCGCTACTTCGCCGCCCTGCACGGCCGGGGGCGGGCCGAAGCCGACCGGGCGGTCGCCGAGGTCGGGCTCGCCTCGGCCGCCGGCCAACTGGTCGGCACCCTCTCCGGCGGGCAGCGCAGCCGGGCGTCGCTGGCCTGCGCCCTGGTCGGGGAGCCGGAACTGCTCGTCCTCGACGAACCGACCGTCGGCCAGGACCCGGTGCTGCGGGCCGACCTGTGGGCCCGGTTCCACGCCATGGCCGCCGCCGGCACCACCCTGCTGGTCTCCAGCCACGTCATGGACGAGGCGGCCCGCTGCGACCGGCTGCTGCTGATCCGCGAGGGGCGGCTGATCGCCGACGACACCCCCGACGCGGTCCGCGCCGCCGCCGGCACCGACGACCTGGACGAGGCGTTCCTGCGGTTGATCAGGGCAGGCGCCGCCGGACGGGAGGCGTCGTGAACCCCCGGATCCTGGCCGCCACCACCGGCCGCATCCTGCGCCAACTGCGGCACGACCGGCGCACCGTGGCGCTGCTGCTGGTGGTCCCGTCGGTGCTGCTCGCCCTGGTCCACTCCATGTACGTCGACCAGCCCGCCCCGCCGGGGCAGCCGTCGACCTTCGACCGGGTCGCCCTGGTGATGCTCGGCTTCTTCCCCTTCGTGATCATGTTCCTGGTGACCAGCATCGCGATGCTGCGCGAGCGCACCACGGGCACGCTGGAGCGGCTGCTCACCACCCCGCTGGGCAAGCTCGACCTGCTCTTCGGCTACGGCATCGCGTTCGGGCTGGCCGCGGTGGTCCAGGCGGTCGTCGCGTCCGTGGTCGCGTACGGCGTCTTCGGGCTGGAGACCGCCGGGCACAGCGGGCTGGTGGTGCTGGTCGCCGCGCTGAACGCCGTGCTCGCCGTCGCGCTCGGGCTGTTCTGCAGCGCCTTCGCCCGCACCGAGTTCCAGGCCGTACAGTTCATGCCGGTCGTGGTCGTGCCCCAGTTGCTGCTCTGCGGGCTCTTCGTGCCCCGGGGCGAGATGGCGGGCTGGTTGCAGGCGGTCAGCGACGTGCTGCCCCTGTCGTACGCCGTCGAGGCGCTCCAGGAGGTCGGCGCCCACGCGGAGCCGACCGGCACGATGTGGCGGGACGTGGCGGTGGTCGCCGGCGCGGCGGCGCTGGCGCTGGTGCTCGCCGCGGCCACCCTCCGGCGGCGCAGCGGCTGAGCCGCCGCCTCGACCGGCGGGCCGCGACGCGGCCGGCGGCGGGACGACGGTGGAGCGAAGGGCGACGATGGCGCGGCGGACCGGACGACGACCCGGCAACCCGGACACCCGGCAGGCCATCCTCGACGCGGCCCGCGCCGCCTTCGCCGAGCGGGGCTTCGACGGGGCCTCGATCCGGGCCGTCGCCGCCGCCGCGCAGGTGGACCCGGCGCTGGTGCACCACTACTTCGGCAGCAAGGACCGGCTCTTCCTGGCCGCGATGCACGCGCCGGTCGACCCGGCCGAGCTGCTGCCGAGGGTGCTCGCGGGCGACCGCGCGGGTCTCGGGGAGCGGCTGGTGCGCACCTTCCTCGGCGTCTGGGACTCCCCGGCCGGCACCGCCGGCGTGGCCCTGCTGCGCTCGGCGGTGAGCAACGAGTGGACCGCCCGGCTGCTGCGGGAGTTCCTGGTCACCCAGGTGCTGCGCAGGATCCTCGACCAGCTCGACGTCGACCCGGCCGAGCTGCCGCTGCGCGGCTCACTGGTGGCCAGCCAGCTGATCGGGCTGGCCGTGATGCGGCACGTGGTCCGGCTGGAACCGGTCGCCTCGGCCGCCCCGGAGACCCTCGTCGCGGCGGTCGGCCCCACCGTGCAGCGCTACCTGACGGGCGATCTCGCCGAGGTCTTCGCCGGCTGACCGGACGGCCGGGCGACGTCGCCCGGTCAGGCGTGGTCGGCGTGCCGGGACGGGGCGTGCCGGTAGACCAACGGATGCAGGAGCCGGGTCAGCTCCGCCTGGCAGTCCAGCGGACGCGGGAACGCCAGCCGGACGCGGCGGCGGGCGCCGGGCCGGCCGTGGACGACCAGCAGGCCGTACCGGTCGATCCGGACCACCCGGGGCGCGGTGTCGATGCCGCCGTCGGCGAGGCCGAGCTGGCGGCGCAGGTACCCGGCCACCTCGGCGGCGTGGTGGTCGGCGAGGTCGGCCAGCAGCTCGGCCTCGACGGCGTGCAGCGGGTCGGGCTCCGCCTCGGCGTACGCCTCGGGGTCGATGCGGCGGACGGTGTCGCCGCGTTCCCAGCGGGCCTCGACCACCTCGAAGCGGTGCAGCCGGAACCGGGTGCCGACATCGAGCAGGTCACCGGCCGGCTCCACGGCCGCGAAGTCCAGCGCGGCGCGGCGCTCCTCGTCGCCGTCCAGCCGGGCCGCCCAGCCGGAGACCCAGGCCCGGCCGAGGCTCGGCGCGCCGGCGGCGGGCGGCAGGTCCAGCACGTCCAGCACCAGCGCGACCTCGGAGTCGCCGTCGGCGGGGCGCAGCGCGGCGGCGAGGTCGCTGACGACCGGCACCAGCAGTAGCACCCGACCGTCCGGATCGGTCACGTGCCGGACCTGGTGCGGGCCGGGCCGGTGCGCGACGTGGGCGATGCCGGGCAGCCGGCCCGCGACGAGGGTGCGGACGATCTCCGCCGGGCTGGGCCGCATGAACGACTCCTTCGTAGGTTAGCCTTACCTAACTCGGAGACTAGAGCACCGGATCGGAGACGTCCAGCGTGAACCAACCCAGGCCCAAGGCCCGCCTCTCCCGCGCCCTCGGCATCCCCCTCACCCGCAAGTGCGTGCGGTACTTCGAGCGGCGCCCATTCCCGCCCGGAGTGCACGGCCGGCAGCGCCGCAAGACCTCGGACTACCAGGTGCGACTGCTGGAGAAGCAGCGCCTGCGCCACCAGTACAACGTCAGCGAGACCCAGCTACGGCGCGCCTTCGACGAGGCCGCCCGGAGCGCGGGCAAGACCGGCGAGAGCCTGGTCGCGCTCCTGGAGCGACGGCTCGACGCGGTGGTGCACCGGGCCGGCCTGACCCGCAGCATCTACCAGGCCCGGCAGCTCGTCGCGCACGGCCACTTCACCGTCGACGGGCGCAAGGTCGACCGGCCGTCGTACCGGCTGCGTCCGGGACAGGTGGTGGCCGTCCGCGAACGCAGCCGCACGACCCTGCCGTTCCAGCTCGCCGCCGCGGGCGCCAACGCCACCGAGGGACCCGGCCAGCCGTACCTGTCGGTGGAGCTGGCCGAGCTGCGGACCACGTTGCTGCGCGAGCCCGCCCGGCACGAGGTGCCGGTGATCTGCGACGAGCAGCTGGTGGTGGAGTTCTACTCCCGCTGACCACCGCGCGGCCCGGTACACCGCCGGGCCGCGCGCCGCACGGGACCGACGCCCGCGCCGGGTCTGCTCAGCGGGACGGCTCAGCGGGTCTGCTCCAGCCAGGAGGCGTAGAGCAGGCCGTAGACCGACTCCGGGTCGCGGACCAGCTCGTCGTGCGGACCGCGCTGCACGATCCGGCCCTTGTCCACCACGATCACCTCGTCGGCGGCCTGCGCCGTGGAGAGCCGGTGCGCGATCGCGAGGGTGGTGCGCCCCCGGGTCACCGCGTCCAGGGTGCGTTGCAGCCGCACCTCCGTGGCCGGGTCGACCGCGCTGGTCGCCTCATCCAGCACCAGCAGGTCCGGGTCGGCCACGTACGCGCGGGCCAGCGCCACCAGCTGGCGCTCCCCCACGCTCAGCGCCTCGCCGCGCTCCCCCACCGGCGTGTGCAGGCCCGACGGAAGCCCGTCCAGCCAGTCCGCCAGCCCCAGCTCGGTGAAGGCCGCCGAGAGCTGCGCGTCCGTCAGCTCCGGGCGGGCGAAGCGGACGTTCTCCGCCACCGTGGCGTCGAAGAGGAAGCCGTCCTGCGGCACCATCACCACCCGCGAGCGCAGCGAGCCGAACCGGACCCGCTCCAGCGGCACGCCGGAGAGCAGCACCTGGCCGGCGGTCGGGTCCATCAGGCGGGTGAGCAGCTTGGCGAAGGTGGTCTTGCCGCTGCCCGTCTCCCCCACCACCGCCACCCGGCTCTTCGCCGGGATCTCCAGGCTGACGTCGTGCAGCACGGGCGGACCCCCCGGGTACGCGAAGCGCACCCCCGCGAAGCGGATGTCCAGCGGGCCGGACGGCAGCTCGCGCCCCTGCTCGCCCGGGTCGGCGACGTCCGGCTCGACGTCCAGCACGTCCAGCACCCGGCGCCAGCCCGCGATGGCGTTCTGCGCCTCGTTGAGCACCTCGGTGGCGATCTGCACCGGCTGGATGAAGAGCGTGACCAGGAAGAGGAAGGCGGTCACCTCGCCGATGCTCAGGGTGCGGTCGGCGCCGAGGGTCACCCCGAGCACCACCACGCCGGCCAGCGCCAGGCCGGCCGCCAGCTCCCCGACCGAGCTGCCCATGATGCTGATCCTGATCGCCCGCTGCTGGGCCCGACGCTGGCCGTCGATCGCCTCGTCGAGCCGGCGGGCCGTCCGGCCGGCGATCCCGTAGGCCCGGATCACCGGCGCGCCGACCACGCTCTCCCCGATCGCGCCGAGCAGCGTGCCTGTCCGCTGCCGGACCACCCCGTACGCCCCGGCGAGGCGGCGCTGGAGCCGCCGGATCACGAACACCGCGGGCAGGAAGGCGGCGAAGACCACCAGGGTCAGCTGCCAGGAGTACGCGAACATGACAAGCGTGGTGACCGCCAGCTGACCGAGGTTGATCACCAGGATCACGCCGCCCCACTGGAGGAACTGGGTGATCTGGTCGACGTCGCTGGTCACCCGGGAGACAAGCGAACCGCGCCGCTCCGACTGCTGGTGCAGCATCGACAGGTCGTGCACGTGCCGGAACGCCCGGATCCGCACGTTGGCCAGCGCGGTCTCGCTGACCGTGAAGAGCCGGCGCATCATCAGGTAGCCGCAGATCGTGGTCACCACCAGCACCGCGACGGTGGCGGCGACCACCGTCCAGACCACGCCCAGGTCCAGGCCGCCGACGATGCCGTTGTCGATGCCCTGCTGCACCGCCACCGGGACGGCCGCCCGGCCGACCATGTAGACCAGGGCCAGGCCGAGCGTGCCGGCCAGGCCGACCCGCAGCTCCGGGGAGAGCGCCAGACCGCGGCGCAGCGTCTGCCACGTCGTCTCGGTCGTCTCCGGAACGTCGACGGCCTCGGCCTCGGCCTTCCGCGTGTCCGTGGCAGTGGTCACCGGGCTTGCCTTTCGTTCGCGACTGCGGGGCTCCGCTGCGCTGCACTCCTCGCGCTCACCGGTCCACCTCGATTTCCAGGCCCGACGTCAGCGGGGCGACCTCGTCGTACGTCTCGTCCTTCGCGTGGTCGACCTCGGCCTGCTCGTAGGCGGTGACCAGGTCGGCGTAGCCCGGCACCGTGGCCAGCAGCTCGGTGTGCGGGCCGCGGGCGAGCACCCGGCCCTGTTCCAGGTAGACCACCTCGTCGGCCAGCGCGATGGTGGCCCGCCGGTAGGCGACCACCAGGATCGACGCGGCCGGCGCCCCGGCCTGCCCCGCCGAGGAGCGCAGCCCGGCCAGGATGGCCGCCTCCACGCGGGGGTCGACGGCGCTGGTCGCGTCGTCGAGGACCAGCAGGCGCGGCCGGCCGGCGAGCGCGCGGGCCAGGGTGAGCCGCTGCCGCTGGCCGCCGGAGAGCGAGGTGCCCCGCTCGCCGACCCTCGTGTCGAGACCGTCGGGCAGGGCCGCGACGAAGCCGTCCGCCTCGGCCAGCCGCAGCGCGGCCCAGACGTCGTCGTCGCCGATGCCCGGCCGGTCCAGGGTCACGTTGGCCCGCACCGTGTCGTCGAAGACGAACGGCACCTGGGCGACCAGCGCGGCGGTGCCCGCCAGCGAGGCGGCGGTGAGCCGGCGGACGTCCACCCCGTCCACGCACACCGTGCCGGCCAGCGGGTCGACCAGCCGCACGGCCAGCGCGGCGATCGTCGACTTGCCGGAGCCGGTCGGCCCGACCAGGGCGACGGTCTTCCCGGCGGGCACGGTGAAGGAGACGTCGCCGAGCACCTCCGTGCCGGGCAGGTGCGCCTCGGCGGGCTCGTAGCCGAACCGGACGCCCGCGAACGCGAGGGTGGCCGGGCGGGGGTCCGTCACGTCGAGCGCCGTGTCGCCGTACGCCATCTCGCCGGTCGCGTCGAGCACCCGGCGGACCCGGTCCCAGCCGGCGACGCTGCGCGGCAGCTCGGCCAGCACCCAGCCGATGGCCCGGACGGGGAACGCCAGCACCGTGAAGAGGAAGGCGACGCTGATCAGCTCGGCGACGCTGATCGCGCCCTGTTGCAGCCGGATCGCGCCGACCACCAGCACGGCGAGGGTGCCGAGGCTCGGCAGGGCCTCCAGCAGCGGGTCGAAGACGCCGCGCAGCCGCCCGACCGCCACCAGCGAGTCGCGCAGCTCTCCCGCGCGGGCGGCGAACCGGTCGGTCTCCTGCGCCTCCCGGCCCATCGTCTTGACGACCAGGGCGCCGTCGAAGCTCTCGTGCGCGATGCCGCTGACCTCGGCGCGCAGCCGCTGGGCCCGGGCCTGGCGGGGGGCCATCCGGCGCGAGTAGGCGACGTTGAGCGCGAAGAGCGCCGGGAAGACCGCGACGCCGACCAGGGCCAGCGCCCAGTCGGTGGCGAAGAGCGACGCCACCGCGCCGACCAGCATCACCAGGGTGCCGACCGCGAACGGCAGCGGGGCGATCGGGTACCAGGCGGCCTCGACGTCGGAGTTGGCGTTGGACAGCAACGTGCCGGTGGCGTTGCGGTGGTGCCACGACAGCGGCAGCTCCAGGTAGCGGCGGGTGACCCGGCGCCGGTAGGCGGCCTGGAGGCGGTACTGCATGTAACCCGCGCCGAGCCGGCGGCCGAAGATGCCGGCCACCCGCAGCACGCTGATGCCGAACAGCGCGACGGCCGCCAGGGCCAGCCCGCCGACCCCGACCTCGCCACGCTCGATCGCCGGCACCACCACGTCGCCGACCACGGCACCCACCACGTAGGCGCTGGCCACCGTCATGGCGCCGAAGAGCACACTGCCGCTCACCGCGACCGCGAAGATGCGCGGCTGCTCCCGGATCGCCCGCCCGAGGACGGCCAGCCCCCGCACCAGCACGTCCCGACTTGTCCTGCTCGCCACGCTCTCCCCCGCCGTAAGCCGCACCTATCCTCCTCATCCTTACCGGTCCGAGCCAGCTCCGCCGCCCCGGACCGCTATGTCCACCGTCACGGCCGCCCGGCCCGCTCAGCGCGCCGAGTGGGCCGGGCGCGCCTACGATCGGGGCATGCCGCGGTACGCCCGAACGGAGCGCGAGGCGCTCGTCGACCTGATGCAGACGCTCGGACCGGACGCGCCGACGGTCAACGAGGGATGGACCACCCGCGACCTCGCCGCCCACCTGGTGCTGCGCGAACGCCGACCCGACGCCGCCGGCGGCATCCTGCTCCCGCCGCTGCGCGGCTACGCCGAGCGGGTGCGCCTGCGCGTCGCCGCGCGCCCCTGGCCACGCCTCCTCGAAGAGGTGCGCCGGCCGCCGGTGTGGAGCCCGGTCAGCAACCCGCTCACCGACGAGCTGGCCAACACGCTGGAGTTCTTCATCCACCACGAGGACGTGCGCCGGGCCCGGCCGGGCTGGCTCCCCCGCGACCTGGGGGCGGGGCTGAACGCGGCGCTCTGGAAGCGGTGCACCGGGCTGGCCCGGCTGGCGCTGCGCCGGTTCCCCGCGGACGTCTTCGTCCAGGCGCCCGGCTACGGGGAGCTTTCCGTCGGCCGGGGCGGCGAACCCGTTCGGGTGGTGGGGGCGCCGGGCGAGCTGGCCCTGTTCCTCAGCGGCCGGCAGCGGGTGTCCCGGGTGCAGATCGACGGGCCGGCGGCACCGGCCGAGCGGCTCCGGGGCGCCAACCTGGGCATGTGACGCACTGCGCGTTAACGGTCACAGCACAATCCGGAAAAGCGGTTACCCAACGATAGCGACCGATCCCTGCTCCCGTACGCTGTCCCGCGCCGTCCCGCCGTGGGGCGGCGCGACAGGGGGCACCATGCGGACCTTCGCGGTCTCGGCGCTACGGGAACCCCCCTTTCCCGCGCGCCAGCACGACGCCACCGCACGGGTGGCGCGGGAGAGCACCGAGTGGGCGCTCGGCCACGGGCTGATCGCTAACGGGCACCGGCTGCACCGGCTGCGCCGGGCCGACGCCGCCGGGCTGGCCGGGCGGGCCTGCCCGGAGGGCCCGGTGGAGGGGCTGCGGCTGCTGACCGACCTGGTCTCCTGGCTGTTCGTGATGGACGACGCCTGCGACGAGGACGGCCTCGGCGACTCCCCCACCCGGCTGGCGCCGACCGTCGCCGCCCTGCTGGACGTGCTGGACGGCCACGGGGGACGGGCCGACGCCCCGGCGACCGAGACGGAGACCGTGGCCGGGCCGCTCGGCGAGGCGCTGGGCGACCTGTGCCGGCGGGCCCACGCCGCTGGCGGGCCCGTGGCGCTGCTGCGCTTCGTCGGCGAGGTGCGGGAGTATCTGCTGGCCCTGCTCTGGGAGGCGGCGAACCGGGAGCACGGGCGGGCGCCGGGGCTGGCCGAGTACGTCCAGATGCGCCGGCACACCGGAGGGGTCCACCCCAGCTTCACCCTCACGGAGCTGGCCGCCGGGGCGCTGCCGGACGCGACCCACCGCGCCGAGCCGTCGCTGGTCGCGCTCGACCTGCTCGCCGCCGACCTGGTCTGCTGGTGCAACGACGTCTTCTCGTACGGCAAGGAGCACCTCGCGCAGCCGGACGTGCACAATCTGGTCGCGGTGATCGCCGCGGGGCGGGCGACCGGCGACGAGTCGTCGGCCCTGCGGGCGGCGGCCGACCGGTTCAACGAGGGCCTCTCGGCGTACCTGACGACGGAGGCGGCGCTGCTCGCCACCGGTGACGACGGCCTGCGGCCGGCCCTCACCGCGCGGCGCAACTGGATCCGGGCCACCTACGACTGGTCGCTGGAGGCGGCCCGGTACGCCTGAGCCGGGCGTCCATCCTCCGAGACGTGGCCCAGCCGTGATCCACAGGGCTAGCCGATGCCCGGGCGCAGGCAATACCCTTCGGTAACGAACGCCGACGTGACCGTGGTCACGTCTCCACCCCCGAAGGCGGCTACAGCGATGGCTCTCGATGTACCGTACCGTTCCATCCCCGACATGTTCCTCAAGCGCGTGGCGGCGTCCCCCGACCGCGACGCCTTCGCCCACCCGGCCCCCGACGACTCCGGGCCGGTGTGGCTGACCTGGGAGCAGATGGCCCGTCGCGCCAAGGCGGTCGCCGCCGGGCTGCACGGCCTCGGTGTCGGCCTGGAGGATCCGGTCGCGATCCTGGCGAACACCCGGCTCGACTGGGTGATCGCCGACCTCGGCATCATGTGCGCCGGCGGCGCGACCACCACCGTCTACCCCACCACGGAGCCCGACGACGCGACCTACATCATCGCCGACTCCGGCTCGCGGGTGCTGTTCGCCGAGAACCCGGCACAGGCCGCCAAGATCGCCGGTGCCGAGCTGCCGGCGCTGACCCACGTCGTGCTCTTCGACGGCGCCGCCGACCCGGCCGCCGCCGTCCCCCAGCTCACCCTCGCCGAGTTGGAGGAGCAGGGCACCCAGGCGCTGGCCGCCGAGCCCGACCTGATCGACATGCTGGTCGCCGGGATCGGTCCCGAGCACCTGGCCACGCTGATCTACACCTCCGGCACCACCGGGCGCCCGAAGGGCGTCGAGCTGCTGCACGGCGGCTGGTGCTGGGAGGGCGTGGCGCAGGTCGAGGTGGGGCTGCTCCGCGACGACGACCTGCAGTACCTCTGGCTCCCGCTGTCCCACTCGTTCGGCAAGACCCTGCTCTGCGGGGCGATCCACGTGGGCCTGCCGACGTACGTCGACGGCCGGGTCGACAAGCTGGTCGAGCTGCTCTCGGTGATCCGGCCGACGCTGATGTGCGGCGCGCCCCGGGTCTTCGAGAAGGTCTACAACAAGGCGGTGACCACCGCGCAGGCCGGCGGCGGCGCGAAGGCGAAGATCTTCGGCTGGGGCGTCCGGGTCGGCAAGGAGAAGGTCGCCCTGGAGCAGGCCGGCCGGCCGCTGCCGACGGGGCTGAAGCTGAAGTACACGGTGGCCGAGAAGCTGGTGTTCAGCAAGCTCCAGGCCCGCCTCGGCGGCCGGATCCGGGTGCTCGTCTCCGGCGCCGCCCCGCTCAGCCCGGAGATCGCCACCTTCTTCGCCGCGGCGAACCTGCCGATCTCCGAGGGCTACGGCCTCACCGAGACCAGCGCCGGCAACTTCGTCAACCCGCCGGACGGGCTGCGGATCGGCACCGTCGGCAAGGCGATGGGCGACCTGGAGTGCCGGATCGACACCGACGGCGAGATCCTGGTGCGCGGCCGGCCGGTGATGCGCGGCTACCACAACCTGCCCGAGGAGACCGCCGCCGCGTTCACCGAGGACGGTTTCTTCCGCACCGGTGACATCGGCACCCTGGACTCCGACGGCTACCTGAAGATCACCGACCGGAAGAAGGACCTGGTCAAGACCTCGGGCGGCAAGTACATCGCGCCCTCGCACATCGAGGGGATGTTCAAGGCGACCTGCCCGTACACCTCCCAGGCGGTGGTGATCGGCCAGGCCCGCAACTACTGCACGATGCTGGTCACGCTGGACCCGGAGGCGATCAAGGGCTGGGCCGCCGGCACTCCCCTGGAGGGCCGCGACTACACCGAGATCGTCACCTCGCCGGAGGCGAAGGCCATGGTCGAGGGGTACGTGGCCGAGCTCAACGCCAAGCTCAACCGCTGGGAGACGATCAAGAAGGTCGCCATCCTGCCGCGCGACCTGACCATCGAGGACGGCGAGATCACCCCGTCGCTCAAGATCAAGCGCCGCGGCGTGGAGAGCAACTTCGCCGGCGAGATCGAGAAGATGTACGCGGGCACGCTGGCCGAGCTCTGAGCCCGCGACGTCGGCGGCCCCACGTTCCGTACGGGGTCGCCGACGTCGGACGGGCGGGGCGCCGTCTCACAGGTGGTGGCCCCGCCACCGCGTCTGCTCGGCCTCGGAGGCGAGCTGTTCCTCCAGCGCCACCTGCCGCACGCGCCGCCGCCGCGGGGCGTCGACGACCGTCTGCACCGCGACCGTCAGCACGGCGGCCACCGCCAGCATGGCCAGGGCGACCAGTTCCGGCAGTTGCCCGGCCACCGGGGTCAGCGCGACGAGCAGCAGGACCCCGCAGATCGACGGCCAGCGCGCCGCGCCCAGCATCCGGCTGCCGAGCAGGATCAGCGTGAGCAGGTAGAGCGCGACCCCGCCGAAGAGGGCCAGCATGTCGAAGCCGGGCAGCGGCACCCCCCAGCTCGGGGTCGTCGGGTCGGCGCCCTCGTGGATCAGCCCCTTGAGGCCCAGGGCGAACAGGATCACGCCCGTGATCAACGGCAGGTGCAGGTAGGTGTACACGTCCCGGGCCAGCCCGGCGCGGGTACGCCGTTCCCGGGTGCGGTGCAGCACCTGCTCCATGGCCAGGGCGAGGGTGTCGAAGTACGCCCACCACAGTGCCGCGACCACCGCGATGCCGAGCAGCGCCGCGATGATCACCGGCCAGGTCAGCGGCAGGGCGGGGGTGGGGCCGGGCCCGATCCCCAACGCGATGATCGACTCGCCGAGCGCCACCATGATGATCAGCGCGTGCCGTTCGGCCCAGTGCCCCGCCGAGAGCACCGTCCAGCCCGCGCGGTGCTGGGCCAGGCCGGAGCCGTACTCGACGCCGAGCGCGGCGAGCCACAGCACCAGCCGCAGCATCATCTCGGCGCGGCCGTCGAGGAGGCGCTGCGGCACCAGCGCGGCGGTCAGGATGAGGCCCGTCGCCAGCAGGAACGGCAGGGCCAGCACGGGCATCCGCCGGCGCACCTCCCGGTCGGAGCGGACGGCCCAGAGGAAGACCGTCACCTGGGTCGCGCGGACCAGGAAGTAGCAGACGGCGAAGACCACCGGGCCGGGCAGCCCGCCGGGGCGGTCGACGAACGCCTTCGGCAGGCTCAGCGCGAGCACGAAGACGGCGGCGGAGACGACGAACCCGACCAGCGGCGCGAACCCCTGGTCGGTGCGGACCACGTTGCCCAGCGCGGCGAAGCCGCTCCAGCACCACCACAGCAGGGCGAGCACCACCAGGAGCTGGACCAGTCCGCGCGGGGTCGGGTTGTTGGCCGTCACCGTGGTGACGTTGAGGAAGGCGAAGACGAAGACGAGGTCGTAGAAGAGTTCGAGCCGGGTGGTGCGGGAGCCCGGTGCGCTCGGCAGGATCCCGCGCGGCCACCGCGCCCCCCGAACGTCCTCCACCTGCGCAGTCTCCCAGCCCCGCGGCGGGGCGCAGGCGCGATTGACCGACCCGGCGGCCCGTTCCGGCCGGCACGCCGGCCCGGCCCTCAGGCGATGACCGCCGGTTCCCGCCACTGCGTCCGGCCGCCCCGGTCCAGGTCGTACCGGACGGCGGCGATGCGGCCGACCGCCTCGACCAGGTCGGCGGCCGGCAGGGTGAACGGCAGCCGCAGGAAGCGCTCCAACGTGCCGTCCAGGCCGAACCGGGGACCGGGCGCCAGGCGTACGCCGACCTCCTCGGCGGCCCGGGCCAGCGCGCTGGAGATCGGCCCGTCGAGTTCGGCCCAGAGGGTCACCCCGCCGTGCGGGACGGTGACCCGCCACTCGGGCAGGCGCTGCGCGAGCGCGGCGAGCAGCGCGTCGCGCTGGACGGTGAGCTGGGCCTGCCGGGCGGCGACGATGCCCGGCGCGTCGGCGAGCAGGTGGACCGCGACCAGCTGGTCCAGGACCGGGCTGGCCATGTCGACGCCGACGCGGGCGGCGGCGAGCCGCTGCACCTGCGGGGCGGAGGCGCGGACCCAGCCGATCCGCAGGCCGCCCCAGAACGGCTTGCTCATGCCGCCGATGGTGATCACCCGGGAGTGCCGGTCGAAGCTGGCGGTGGGCGGGGGCAGCACCGTCCCGTCCAGCGGCAGGTCCACGAAGGACTCGTCGACGATCAGGTCGGTGCCGACGGCGTGCGCGGTGGCCACCACCCGCTCGCGCAGCGCGGCCGACATCAGGTGACCGGTCGGGTTCTGGAAGTCCGGGATCAGGTACGCCAGCTTGGGCCTTGCCTGCCGGAGGGCGCCGAGCAGCAGGTCGGCGTCCCACCCGGGCTCCTCGACGGCCAGGCCGTGGGTGGTGATCCGGGCCCGGCGCGCGGCCAGCGCGGCCAGCGCGTTCGGATAGCTGGGCGCCTCGACCAGCACGTTGCCGCCGGGGGCGAGGGCCAGCCGGAGCACCAGGTCGAGGGCGTGCTGGGTGCCGTTGGTGACCATGATCTGGTCAGGTGAGGTGGGCAGGCCCCGGTCGGTGTACGCGCGGGCCACCGCCTCGCGCAGCTCGATGATCCCGGTCGGGTGGTAGCCGGCGCCGCCCAGGTAGCGGGGCAGGTCCTCGGCCGCCGCGCGGGCGGCCGGCAGCAGCTCGGGCGGCGCGGCGAGCGCGGCGACCCCGAGGTCGATCATGTCGCGGTCGTCCAGCGGGGTCCAGAGCCCGGTGCTCGCCACCCGGTGGGTGCCCGGGAGCATCGTCCAGCTGCCCGCACCCCGCCGGCTGGCGAGGTGCCCGCTCTCCCGCAGCTCCCGGTACGCCGCCGTGACCGTGGTCCGGCTGATCTTCAGCGCCTCGGCCAGCTCCCGCTCGGCGGGCAGCCGCACGCCCAGCGGCAGCCGGCCGTCGGCGAGCAGGCCGCGTACGGCACCGGCGAGGGCGGCGTAGTCGGGGCTGCGCCGGCGGCCGGGAAGCGCATGCCACTGACCGAGGAGCCGGGCCAATTGGACACCCCGAACCTGACTCGTCATGGCCACTCCTCCCGGATTGGCTCTTACGCTGCGCCAATTGGCCTTTAGCGTGGCATGGGTGACACCGATTGGCAATCTCCGACATCGTCCCGCGCGGCGGCTGAGCCAGCTCTACGCGGGCCTCGTCCTCTACGGCGTCAGCATGGCTCTGATGATCAACTCGGAGCTGGGCCTGGACCCGTGGAACGTGTTCCACCAGGGCCTGTCCGAGCTGACCGGCCTCTCCATCGGCACCGTCACCATCGCGGTGGGCGTGCTGGTGCTGCTGCTCTGGATACCGCTGCGCCAGCGCCCCGGCCTCGGCACGGTCAGCAACGCGCTGGTGGTCGGGCTGGTGGTCGACGCGACACTCGCGCTGATGCCGGCCGGCGGGTCGCTGGGCGTACGGGCCGGGATGCTGGTCGCCGGCATCGTGGCCAACGGGGCGGCGACGGGGCTCTACCTCGGCGCCCGCCTCGGACCCGGCCCTCGGGACGGCCTGATGACCGGCTACGTCGCCCGCCGGCCCGGCCGCTCGATCCGGCTCGTCCGCACCGTCATCGAGGTCACGGTGCTGGCGCTGGGCTGGCTGCTCGGCGGGACGGTGGGCGTCGGCACGATCGCGTACGCGCTGGGCATCGGCCCGCTGACCCAGGTCTTCCTGCCGCTGTTCACGGTCCCCGGGCCGCAGGACCCCGCCCCGGGCCCGGTCGCGCCGCTCCCCGCCACCTGACGCGACCCGGATGCCGGGTGTTCCCTTCGGACGCCACGCCCGGCAGAATCCTCGCATGGGGGAGAACGGATGGCGCTGGACCGATGCCTGGATCTTCGTCTCGGTGGTGATCGCCAGCGGTGCGGGACGGCACCGCCGCGCGGCGGCCAGCCGCCGCCCCGAGGGCGTACGCCTCGCCGACGTGATCTCCACCGCCGACCATCTCAACCAGGCGATCCCCGAGCGGCACGAGGTGGAGGCTGCGGTCCGTCGCCTCGTCGGGGCCGGGCTGGTCAGCGTCACCGACGGCTGGTTCCGGATCACCACCGACGGTGAGCGCCTCTGGCGCACCAGGCCGAACGCCGGGCTGGCCACCACGGTGGACACCGTGCAGGGCGTCCTGGTCCGGCGGCACGCCCCCGTCAGCGCCGACTGGCACCTGGACGAGGCCGACCACGCCGCCGCCGTGCAGGAGTACGTGGTGCGTTCGATCCCGGCGCCCCGGCGCTCCCCCGAGAACCGGTCCCGCCGCGACTGAGCGGGCACCGACGGGCCGGGCAGGCCGGAGGGACCGGGCGGATCACGCGGCCGGAGGGACCGGCCGGATCACGCGGCCGGGCGGACCGGGCGGATTGCGCGGGCGGTCAGCGGACGGGGTGCCCGGCCCCGCGCAGCGCGTCCTTGACCTCGGCGACGGACAGCTCGCCGAAGTGGAAGACGCTGGCGGCGAGCACCGCGTCGGCGCCGGCGCCGATCGCCGGCGCGAAGTGCGCCACCTCGCCCGCGCCGCCGCTGGCCACCACCGGCACGTCCACCACCCGGCGCACCGCGCCGATGAGTTCGAGGTCGAAGCCGGTCTTGGTGCCGTCGGCGTCCATCGAGTTCAGCAGGATCTCGCCCGCGCCCAGCTCGGCGCCGCGCCGGGCCCACTCGACCGCGTCCAGCCCGGTGCCGCGCCGACCGCCGTGGGTGGTCACCTCGAAACCGCTGGGCGTGCCGCTGCCGGGCGCCCGCCGCACGTCGAGCGAGAGCACCAGCACCTGCCGGCCGAAGCGGTCGGCGATCTCGGCGATCAGCTCGGGGCGGGCGATGGCGGCGGTGTTCACCCCGACCTTGTCCGCGCCGGCGCGCAGCAGGGTGTCGACGTCGGCGACCTGCCGGACGCCACCGCCGACGGTCAGCGGGATGAAGACCGACTCCGCCGTGCGGCGGACCACGTCGAGCATCGTGCCCCGGTCGCTGGAGGAGGCGGTGACGTCGAGGAAGGTCAGCTCGTCCGCGCCGGCCCGGTCGTACGCCGCCGCCAGTTCCACCGGGTCGCCGGCGTCGCGCAGGTCGAGGAAGTTGACCCCCTTGACCACCCGACCGGCGTCCACGTCGAGACACGGGATGACCCGCACCGCCACCGTCATGCCGCGAGCCTATCCCTCCCGGCACCGGCGGTGACCGGCCGGTACGGCCGGTCACCGCGGTCGACGGGGGTCCCCCACGCCGGAGAAGTGGCCTCGCTCACACCCGGACGAGCATCTTGCCCAGGTTCTCGCCGCGCAGCAGGCCGAGGAACGCCTCCGGGGCGTTCTCGATGCCGTCGACGACCGTCTCGTCGTACGAGACCCTGCCGTCGCGCAGCCAGCCGGCCATCTCGCGCACGAACTCGTCGCGCAGGTGGCCGTGGTCGCCGACCAGGAACCCGCGCAGGGTGAGCCGCTTGCCGATGACCAGCGCCAGGTTGCGCGGCGCGGCCGGGGGCTCGGTGTCGTTGTACTGCGCGATCATGCCGCAGATCGCGGCCCGGCCGTGCACCTTCATCGCGGAGATCGCCGCCTCCAGGTGGTCGCCGCCGACGTTGTCGAAGTAGACGTCGACGCCGTCCGGGGCGGCGGCCTTCAGCGAGTCGCGCACCGGCCCGTCGTGGTAGTCGAACGCGGCGTCGAAGCCCAGCGCGCGCAGCCGCTCGACCTTGGCCGCCGAGCCCGCGCTGCCGATTACGCGCGCCGCGCCCCGCAGCTTGGCGATCTGGCCGACCAGGCTGCCCACCGCGCCGGCGGCGGCGGAGACGAAGACGGTCTCCCCCGCCTTCATCCCGGCGACGTCCAGCAGCCCGGCGTACGCGGTCAGGCCGGTCATGCCGAGCACGCTCAGGTAGGCGCTGACCGGGGCGAGGTCGGGGTCGACCTTCCGGGCGGCCCGCGCGTCGAGCAGCGCGTACTCGCGCCAGCCGAGGCCGTGCAGCACGGTGTCGCCGGGCTGGAGACCCTCGACCTCGCTGGCCACCACCTCGCCGACCGCCCCACCGTCCAGCGGGGCGTCGAGCGCGAACGGCGGCACGTACGACCTGACGTCGTTCATCCGCCCCCGCATGTACGGGTCGACCGACACGTACCGGTTGCGGACCACGACCTGACCCGGGCCGGGGGTGGGCACCTCGGTCTCGACGAGCCGGAAGTTGTCCGCGGTCGGCCAGCCCTGCGGGCGGGCGGCCAGGTGGATCTCCCGGTTGCGGGTGCTCACAGCGCCTCGCGCACGGTGAGGGTGACCTCGACGTTGCCGCGGGTGGCGTTCGAGTACGGGCAGACCTGGTGGGCCTGCTCGACGACCTGCTCGGCGGCGGCCCGCTCGACGGCCGGGAGGTCGACCAGAAGGGTGACGGCCAGCCCGAAGCCGCCGCTGCCGTTGGCGCCGATGCCGACCTCGGCCTCGACGACCGAGCCGGAGACGTCGACCTTCGCCTTGCGGGCGACCAGGCGCAGCGCCGAGTGGAAGCAGGCGGCGTAGCCGGCCGCGAAGAGCTGCTCGGGGTTGGCGGCGCCGCCGGCGCCACCCATCTCCTTCGGCACGGCCAGGTCGAGCTCGACGGTGCCGTCGGAGGTGCGGACGTGGCCGTCCCGACCGTCCCCGGTGGCCCGGGCGGACGCGGTGTAGAGCACCTGCATGGTGGTCACTGCTCCTTCTGTCGGTGGATCGTCTCGGTGACCCGGGTGAGGGTGTCGCGCAGGGCGACCAGCTCCGCCTCGGTGAGGCCCGTGGCACGGGCGACCCGCAGCGGCACCTCGTCCATCCGGTGCCGCAGGGCCCGCCCGTCGCCGGTCAGGCCCACCTCCACCCGCCGCTCGTCGCGCGCCGACCGGGTCCGGACGACCAGCCCCGCCCCCTCCAGCCGCTTGAGCAGCGGGGAGAGCGTGCCGGAGTCCAGTCGCAGGGCGGCGCCGAGCTCGGAGACCGTGGGGGCGTCGTCGCGCTCCCAGAGCACCAGCAGCACCAGGTACTGCGGGTAGGTCAGGCCGAACTCGTCGAGGACGGGCCGGTAGACGTCGGTGAGGGCGCGCGACGCGGCGTAGAGCGCGAAGCACACCTGCCGGCGCAGTACCAGATGGTCGGTCACCGGGGAACCGTAGCGCGCGATTAGATTGTGCGCAACCGATCAGGTCGCGACGCGGCGCGTCGGGCGGCACCGTCTCGGCGCGCTTCCCGGGGCTCAGCGGTCGCCGAGGTACGCCTCCAACTCCACCTCGACCAGATGGTCCGGGTCGAGCAGGCCGGCCACCACCACCATGGTGGCCGCCGGACGGACCGCGCCGAAGACCACGTTGTGCGCCCGGCCCACCTCGTCGGCGTACGTCCGGTCGGTGACGTACATCCGGGTCCGCACCACGTCCCCGGGCTCCGCGCCCACCTCGGCGAGCGCGTCCAGGCCGATCCGCAGGGCCTGCGCGGTCTGCGCCGCCGCGTCCCCGACGTGGGTGACCACGCCGTCCACCGTCGAGGTGCAGCCGGCCGTCCAGGCCAGGTCGCCGGCCCGGACGACCCGGCAGTAGCCGTACACCGACTCCCAGGGGCCGCCCGAGCCGAGCCGCGTGACGGTCACGCCGCCGCCAGGGTTTCCAGCGCCTGCGCCACGGTGAAGGCGCCCGCGTACAGGGCCTTGCCGGCGATCACGCCCTCCACCCCGATCGGCTCCAGGGTGGCCAGCGCCCGCAGGTCGTCCAGGGTGGAGACGCCGCCCGAGGCGATCACCGGGGCGTCGGTGCGGGCGCAGACCTCGCGCAGCAGGTCCAGGTTCGGCCCGCGCATGGTGCCGTCCTTGGTGATGTCGGTGACGACGTACCGCGCCGCGCCCGCCTTGTCGAGCCGCTCCAGCACCTCGAAGAGGTCGCCGCCGTCACGCGTCCAGCCCCGGGCGGAGAGGGTACGGCCCCGCACGTCGAGCCCGATCGCCACCCGGTCGCCGTACTCCCCGCACACCCGGTCGCACCAGACCGGATCCTCCAGGGCGGCGGTGCCGATGTTCACCCGGGCGGCGCCCGTGCCGAGCGCGGCGTGCAGCGACTCGTCGTCGCGGATGCCGCCGGACAGCTCCACCTTCACGTCGAGCTGCCGCACCACCTCGGCCAGCAGGTGCGCGTTGGAGCCCCGGCCGAACGCGGCGTCGAGATCGACCAGGTGGATCCACTCGGCGCCGTCCCGCTGCCACGCGAGGGCGGCCTCCAACGGGTCGCCGTACGTCGTCTCGCTGCCGGCGGCTCCCTGCACGAGTCGGACGGCCTGGCCGTCGGCGACGTCCACGGCGGGCAACAGGGTGAGGCTCACGGTATTTCTCCTCGAAGTCAGGTGCGACGGTCCAGGGCGATCACCACGATCGCCGGCAGTACGAGCAGCAACAGCACGACCAGCGCGATGCGCAGCGCCAGATCGTCGACGAGCGACCAGATCAGGACCATCGCCACCAGGGTCAGCAGCACGATGGCGGCCCGCTCGCCGCGACTGTGCCGGGGCAGCCGGCCCGTCCGCCCCCGGCACAGCGACGGCGTCAACCGGCGGACCAGTGCCCGCCGCCGCGACCGCCGGGCGGTCCGCCGCTCACGGACGGCCCGCTCCCGGGCGACCTCGGCCTCCCGGGCCGCCCGGCGCCGGGCCCGCTCCTTGCTCACGGCGTGTCCCGCCGGGGGCGCGGTCGTCCGGGTAGCTGTCGACGCGCGACAGGGCGGCCGGCGGCGGGCCGGAGCGGGCCCGCCGCACCGGGCAGGCGCTCAGTCACCGGTGGGAAGCGTGGCGAGCCAGTTGCGCAGCAGCGCGGCACCGGTGTCGGCGGACTTCTCCGGGTGGAACTGCGCGGCGCAGAGCGGACCCTGCTCCACGGCCGCCACGAAGTCCGTCCCGTGGTGGGCGGTGGTGACCGTGGCGCCGGCCTCCGCCAGCGCGCCCGGGTCCCCGACCCCGTACGAGTGCACGAAGTAGAACCGGCTGTCGGCGGGCAGGCCGGCGAAGAGCACCGAACCGGCCGGCGCCGCGACCGTGTTCCAGCCCATGTGCGGCAGCCGGGGGGCGGCCAGCCTGGTCACCCCGCCGGGCAGCAGCCCGAGCCCCTTGGTCACCACCCCGTGCTCGTCGCCGTGTTCGAAGAGCACCTGCATGCCCACGCAGATGCCCAGCACCGGACGGCCGGCGGCGACGCGCTCGGCGATCACCGGGCCGGCGCCGAGGGCCTCGATCCCGGCCATGCAGGCGGCGTACGCGCCCACACCGGGCACCACCAGGCCGTCCGCCTCGGCGGCGGCGGTCAGGTCGTCGGTCACCGTCACGTCCGCGCCGGCGTGGGCCAGGGCCCGCTCGGCCGAGCGCAGGTTGCCCGACCCGTGGTCGAGCACCACCACTCGGCTCACGCGCCCTCCCCCGGCAGCAGCCACAGCACGCCGCCGACCGTGGCCAGCGCGGCGAGCAGCGCCGTGAGGACCACCGCCTTACGCGGAGCGCCCTGCTTGTGCAGCGACAACGCCCCGCCGACCAGCACACCGGCCAGGATCAGCAGCAACGTCGGCAGCACCCCACCCATCAGAGCGCCCCCTTCGTGCTGGGGATCGCGCCCGCCGCGCGCGGGTCGACGGCCGTGGCCTCGCGCAGCGCGCGGGAGACCGCCTTGAACTGGGCCTCCACCACGTGGTGGGCGTCCGGGTGACCGCCGGGGCGGGCCGCCCGCAGCACGTCCACGTGCAGCGTGATCCGGGCCGCCTGGCCGAAGGACTCCCAGATGTGCCGGGTCATGCTGGTCGGGTAGACCGGCCCGATGTAGGGCGCCAGCACCGGCTCGTCGTGCACCACGTACGGGCGGCCGGAGAGGTCGACCGCGGCCCGGACGAGGACCTCGTCCATCGGGACGGTGGCCGAGCCGTACCGCCGGATGCCGGCCTTGTCCCCCAGCGCCTGGTCGAACGCGGCGCCCAGGGCGAGCGCGGTGTCCTCCATCGTGTGGTGGGCGTCGATCTCCAGGTCACCCACGGTGCGCACGGTCAGGTCGAAGCCGCCGTGCCGGGCGATCTGGTGCAGCATGTGGTCGTAGAAGCCGACGCCGGTGCCGATCTCGGCCCGGCCGGTACCGTCGAGGTCGATCTCGACGAGAACCTTCGTCTCCTTGGTGATCCGCTCCACGCGGGCGGTCCGGCTCATTGCTTGCCTTTCGGTCGCGACTGCGGGGGCTCGCACGCTCACTGGATCTTCTCCGCGGCGGCGAGGAAGGCGTCGGTCTCGGCGGGGGTGCCGGCGGTGACCCGCAGCCAGCCCGGCAGGCCGACGTCACGGACCAGCACGCCGGCGTCGAGCAGGGTGCGCCAGGCGGCGGCCTGGTCGCCCCCGACCTCGAACAGCACGAAGTTGGCGTCGCTGTCGGCCACCCGCACCCCCCGCTCGCGCAGCCGCGCCACGATCCGGTCCCGCTGCGCGCAGATCGCGGCCACCGTGTCGAGGAGGGCGTCGCGGTGCGCCAGCGCCGCCCGGGCCGCGGCCTGGGTGAGCGCCGAGAGGTGGTACGGCAGCCGGACCAGCTGCACCGCCGCCACCACCGCCGGGTCGGCCGCCAGGTAGCCCAGCCGGCCGCCCGCGAACCCGAAGGCCTTGCTCATCGTCCGGGTCACCACCAGCCGCGGGTGCCCGGGCAGCACCGCCAGGGCGCTGACCGTGCCGGGGCGGGCGAACTCGGCGTACGCCTCGTCGACGACCACCATGCCGGGCGCGGCGTCCAGCACCGCGGCGACCACCGCCGGGTCGAGGGCGGTGCCGGTCGGGTTGTTCGGCGAGCAGAGGAAGACCACGTCCGGGGCGTGCTCGCGGACCTGGGCGACCGCCTCGTCGGCGCTCAGCCCGAAGTCGACGCCACGGCGGGCCGGCACCCACCGGGTGCCGGTGCCGAGGGCCAGCAGCGGGTGCATCGAGTACGCGGGGACGAAGCCGAGCGCGCTGCGCCCCGGGCCGCCGAACGCCTGGAGCAGCTGCTGCTGGATCTCGTTGGAGCCGTTGGCCGCCCACACCTGCTCGACGGTGAGCCCGTGGCCCAGGTAGCCGGCCAGGTCGGCGCGCAGCGCCACGGCGTCGCGGTCCGGGTAGCGGTTGAGGTCGCGCAGCTCCGCCGCGAGGGCCTTGCCGATCGCGTCCACCACCGGCTCGGGCACCGGGTAGGAGTTCTCGTTGGTGTTCAGCCGCACGGGCACATCGAGCTGCGGCGCCCCGTACGGCGACAGCCCGCGCAGGTCGTCGCGGATCGGCAGGTCGTCGAGCCCGCTCATGCCGCCACCTCGCTTCGCTCGGCGACGGCATCGGGGCTGAGCCTACTGGTTCGCTCGCTCACGCCAGCTCCCCCGGGAAGCGCACCTGGACGGCCCGGCCGTGCGCCGGCAGGTCCTCGACGCCGGCCAGGGTGACCACGTGCGGGGCCACCTCGCGCAGCGCCTGCTCGGAGTAGTCGATCAGGTGGATGCCGCGCAGGAAGGACTGCACCGACAGCCCGGAGGAGTGCCGGGCGCAGCCGCCGGTGGGCAGCACGTGGTTGGATCCGGCGCAGTAGTCGCCGAGCGACACCGGCGACCAGGCGCCGACGAAGATCGCCCCGGCGTTGCGCACCCGCAGCGCCCACTCGCGGGCGTCCCGGGTCTGGATCTCCAGGTGCTCGGCCGCGTACGCGTCGACCACCCGCAGCCCGGCGTCGAGGTCGTCGACCAGGACGACGCCGCTCTGCTCGCCGGTGAGCGCGGTGGTGACCCGCTCGGCGTGCTTGGTGGCCGGCACTTGCCGGGCCAGCTCCCGCTCCACGGCCTCCACCAGCTCGACCGAGGGGGTCACCAGCACGCTGGCCGCGAGGGGGTCGTGCTCGGCCTGGCTGACCAGGTCGGCGGCGACGTGCGCCGGGTCGGCTGTGTCGTCGGCCAGGATGGCGATCTCGGTCGGGCCGGCCTCGGCGTCGATGCCGACGACGCCGCGCAGCAGCCGCTTGGCGGCGGTGACCCAGATGTTGCCCGGCCCGGTGATCATGTCGACCGGGTCGCAGTGCGCGGCGCCCTCGGCGTCGACCGCCGCGCCGTACGCCAGCATCGCGACGGCCTGGGCGCCGCCGACGGCGTAGACCTCGTCGACACCCAGCAGGGCGCAGGCGGCGAGCACCCGGGCGTCGGGCAGGCCGCCGTTCTCCTTCTGCGGCGGGCTCGCCACCACCAGCGAGCGCACCCCGGCCGCCTGGGCCGGCACCACGTTCATCACCACGGTCGACGGATACATCGCCAGGCCGCCGGGGACGTAGAGGCCGACCCGGTCGACCGGCACCCAGCGCTCGGTCACCGTGCCGCCCGGCACCACCTGGGTGGTGTGGTCGGTGCGGCGCTGGTCGGCGTGCACCTTGCGGGCCCGCGCGATCGACTCCAGCAGCGCGGCGCGCACCTCGGGAGCGAGGGTGCCCTCCGCCTCGGCGATCGCCTCGGCGGGCACCCGCAGCACCTCGGGCGAGATCCCGTCGAAGCGCTCACTGGCCTCCCGGATCGCCGGGTAACCATGCTCCCGGACCGCCTCCACGAGGGGGCGGATCCGCTCGACGGCCACGGAGACGTCGAGTTGGGCACGGGGCAGCAGGCGGCGCGGGTCACGGACGCCGCCGCGCAGGTCGATCCGGTTCAACACCCTTGCGAGTCTAGGCGGCCCGCCCGGACGGCGACCGGCGCCGCCCGTACGCCGGGACGGTGAGCCGGGCCACGCCGCCGCGCCGGGATCGGGCTACGCTCGACGCGTGACTGCGCGGCTGCCGGTGTTTCCGCTCGGAATGGTCCTCTTCCCCGGTCTGGTGCTGCCGCTGCACATATTCGAGGAGCGCTACCGCGCCCTGGTCCGGCACCTGGTCGCGCTGCCCGAGGACGCCCCGCGCGAGTTCGGCGTGGTGGCCATCCGGGCCGGCTGGGAGGTCGCCCCCACCGGGCCGGACGGCAAGCCGCTGCCCGGTGGCGGCGACGTCACCCTGCACGAGGTGGGCTGCACCGCTGAGCTGCGGCAGGTCACCGAGCGCCCCGACGGTGGCTTCGACATCGTCACGGTGGGCAAGCGCAGGTTCCGCGTCGCCGACGTCGACCGGGACACCGAGCCCTACCTGACCGCCGACGTGGAGTGGCTGCCCGAGCCGGGCGGGCCCGACGAGGTCGCCGACCTGCTCGCCGCCCGGGTGATCTCGGTCTTCCGGCAGTACCTGGGCCTGATCCGGGCCGATCCCGAGGAGCTGTCCGAGCAGTTGCCGGAGGATCCGACGGTGCTGTCGCACCTGGTCGCCGCGACGGCCGTGCTGACCGTGGCCGACCGGCAGCGGCTGCTCGCCATCGACGACACCGCCGCCCGGCTCCGCGCCGAGCTGCGCCTGCTCAACCGTGAGGCGGCGTTGCTGCGCCAGGTGCGGGCGGTTCCGGTGCCGTTGACGGAGCTGGCGTCCCCGCCGACCCCCAACTGAGCTCGGGCAGGCCGGGCTCGCGCTCCGGGCGCAACGACGGCCAGCGGGACCAGCCGGCCAGCAGGGTGTACGTCACGGCCGCGCCGAACGCCGGCAGCAGCAGGTTGCCGTGCGGCACCGGCAGCACGCCGAACACCCACTCGATCCCGCCGGCCCGCAGGTCGGCCGGCTTCTCGAAGGCCTGCCCGACGGGCGCGCTCTCCAGCAGCCGTTCGTAGCCGGCCAGCCCCGTGCGCCGACCCACCTGCCAGGCGACCAGCGCCGCGCCGAAGGCGCCGAGCACGATGGCGAACAGCCCGACCGGTCCCCGGAGCCGGCGCAGCAGGATCCACAGCACGAGGGCGGCGAGCACCCCGAAGCCCAGCCCCAGCAGGCTGAACCAGCCGTCGGCGGCGATCGGCTGCTCCGGCTGCGGCTCGGCGTAGATCGCCCCCTCGGCGACCTTGATCACCGGCGTGTCCGGCGCGAGGGCGGCCCAGAGCAGCCCGAGCGGCACCCCGAGCACGCTCGACGCGAGCACCGTCAGCAGGGCGAGCCGCACCGCCCGCCCGCGCGGCAGGTCCGGCTCCACGGGCACGGGCGAATAGCCCGCGGCGTACCCGAGGTCGGTGTTGCCGGGGACGTACCCCGGCGGCCCGTCGTGCGGCGACGCGCCGGCCGGTGCCCGCCACGCGTCGCCGGTCGGGGCGTACGCCGGTGCGCCGGTCGTGGTGTGCCACGGGTCGCCGGTCGGGGCGTGCGGCGGTGTCGTCCCCGCGTCGTACGGCGGGGCGGGTTCCCGGGCGTCGTGCGGGTCGGCGGGGCCGACGCGGGCCGGCGGGTCGGGTTCCGCCCGGGCGGCCGGTGCCCCCGGCTCGTCGGGCCGGGGGCCGGGCCGGTCGGGTTCGGGGGTGTCCGCGCTCACCCGGTGATCCTCTCAGGCCCGTGGGCGCCGTGGGCGGTCGGTGGCGGCACACCCGCTCACCGGGCGAACGGCTCCAGCATCACCGAGGCGGCCTTGAGCCACGCCTGCCGGGTCTCCTGCTGGAGCTGGTGGTACTCGATCGAGGAGCCGGTCTCCAGCGCCGGGTCGTACGGAACCACGGCGACGGCCCGGGTACGGGTGGCGAAGTGCCGCTCCAGGTCGTCCTGCAACGGCGAGCGGCCCGGGGTGGGGCAGGAGATCAGGGTGACGGCGTTGTCGGCCAGCTCCCCCATCCCGACCTCGTGCAGCAGGTCCAGCATCCAGTCGGCGCTGAACGCGGCGTCCTCGCGGGGCACGGTGGTCACCACGAGCTGGTCCGCCGCCTGCATGACGGTGCGCCAGTTGGCGCTCTCCACGTTGTTGCCCGTGTCCACGCAGACCACGTCGTGGGTGCGCCGCAGCAACTCCAGCACCCGCCGGACGGTGAACTGGTCGAGGCGCTGGGCGAAGCGGGGGCTCTCCTCGCCGGCCAGCACGTCGTACGAGCCGTCGGAGGCGTGCCGCAGGTAGTCGTCCAGGTGCGCCAGCAGCTCCGGGCCCTCCTTGATCTCGACGTGCGCGAGATCGCCGACCAGGTGCCGGATGGTCCGGGCGTGCCGGGCGCTGCCGGCGCGCAGCCCGAGCGTGCCGCGCAGCTCGTTGTCGTCCCAGGCCAGCACGCCCCGCCCGCGTACGCTGCCGACGGTCGCCGCGGCCAGCACGGTGGCGGTGGTCTTGTGCACCCCGCCCTTCGGGTTGGCGAACGCGAGCACCCGGGGGGTGCCCAGGTCGCGGCGGAGCACCCCGACGGCGCGCTCCACCTCGTTCTCCGTGCCGCGTGGGCGCCACTCGACGCGCGCCGGGTAGCCCCGCTCGGCGGGCGGCGGCGCGAGTGGCGGTGCGGTGGGCGGTGGAGCGGCGACCGGCGGCACAACGGGCGGCGGCGCGGCGGGCGGCGGTACCGCCGGCGGTGGCACGGCCGGCGGTGGTGCGGCGGGCGGCGGCACGGCGGGCGGGGCCTGGTGGGCGCGTCGGGAGCGATAGCCGTTGTCGAGCACCGCGTAGCGCGACTCGACCGGGGGCGGCTCGTGCCGGTAGCCGTTGTCCAGCACCGCGTAGCGCGACTCGACCGGCCCCGGGCCCCGGTGCGGCTCGGTCTCGATGCGGGGCGGCGGGGGCTGGGCCGGCACGCGGTACGCCGGCTCGGCCGGATACCCCGGGTCCGCCCGGTAGGTCGGCTCGATCGGGTCCGCCCGGTAGGACGGCTCGATGGAGCTCGACCGGTAGCTCGGCTCGATGGGATCCGACCGGTAGGACGGCTCGACCGGATCCGACCGGTAGGACGGCTCGACCGGGTCCGACCGGTAGGACGGCTCGACCGGGTCCGCCCGGTAGGACGGCTCCACCGGATCCGACCGGTAGCTCGGCTCGGGCGGCTGTTCCGGCTCCACCCGGTAGGCGGGCTCCAGCGGGTCCACCCGGTAGGCCGGCTCCACCCGGTAGGTGGCCTCGGCCCGGTAGCCCGCGTCGACCGGGCGGCCGTACTCCGCGCCGTACGGCGGTGGGCCGTCCGCGCCGTACGGCGGTGGGCCGGGCTCCGGCGCGTACGGCTCGGGGGCCCGCCCGATGGCCGGCACCCGCGCGGCATAGCCGTTGCCCGACGAGCGGCGGGGCAGCGGCTCCGGCGGGAGGGGCGGGGGATCGGCGTGTCGGTCGGCCTCGGCCTGCTCGGCCGTGCGGCTGCCGTGCCGGGCCCGGTCGAGCAGCGCCCGCCACCGCGGTGCTGGTTCGGCCGGCCGCCCCCAGCCGGTCTCGCTGCCCTCCAAGGCTCGCCCTCCCAGCGCCATCGATGCCCGTCTGACAGGCTACGAACGAAACCCTATTCGGACCACACCCGTCTACGCACCTTCGGTTCTTCCTCCCGTCACGGCACGGGCCCCCGTACGCCGTCGGCGCCGGCGTACGGGGAGGTCGACGGGACCGCCGGTGGCGACCCGCCGCCGGCCGGTCCGGCCGGTGTCGGTGATGGTTGCGTCACGCCCGGCGCGGGTTCCGACGTTTCGCCCACTGTCGGGTCGGGGGTACCGGCACACACGGCGGGATCCCCTCGTCGGATCGTCACGGGCGGGACGACGCTCAGTCGCGGAGGATCTCGAGCGCGCGGTCCAGGTCGTCAGGGTAGTCGCTGACGAAGCGGACCTCGTCCCCCGTGCGGGGGTGCAGGAAGCTCAGCGACCGGGCGTGCAGCCACTGCCTGGACAGGCCGAGCCGGGCGGACAGGGTCGGGTCGGCGCCGTACGTGAGGTCGCCCACGCACGGGTGCCGCAGCGTGGAGAAGTGCACCCGGATCTGGTGGGTGCGCCCGGTCTCCAGCCGGACGTCGACCAGGCTCGCCGCCGGGAACGCCTCCACCGTGTCGTAGTGGGTGATGCTCGGTTTGCCGCCGGAGACCACCGCCCAGCGGTAGTCGTGGGTGGGGTGCCGGTCGATCGGGGCGTCGACGGTGCCGCGCAGCGGGTCCAGGTGCCCCTGCACCACCGCGTGGTAGCGCTTCTCCACCTCGCGGTACTTGAACGCCCGCTTCAACGCGGTGTACGCCTGCTCGCTCTTGGCCACCGCCATGATGCCCGTGGTGCCGACGTCGAGCCGGTGCACGACGCCTTGCCGCTCGGCGGCGCCGCTGGTCGAGATGCGGTGCCCGATGGCGGCCAGCGCCCCGATCACCGTCGGGCCGGTCCAGCCGGGGCTCGGGTGGGCCGCGACGCCGACCGGCTTGTCCACCACCACGATGTCGTCGTCGGCGTACACCACCCGCAGCCCGGGCACCGCCTGCGGCACCACGGTGGGCGGGGCGACCGGCGCGGGCAGGGTCACCTCCAGCCAGGAGCCGGCCTTCACCCGGTAGGAGTTCGGCCGGGCGGCCCCGTCGACAAGCGCGTCGCCGGCGTCGACCAGGGCCGCGGCGGCGGTGCGGGACAGCCCGAACAGCCGCGACACGGCCTGGTCGAGCCGCGTGCCGTCGAGGCCGTCGGGGACGGGCAGGGAACGGTGGTCGCCACCGGCGGCGAAGGCGGCGGTCATGCCCGCTCCCGCTGTCCGGCGTCGGCCTGGGCCGCCGCCTCGTCGGTGGACTCGCCGTGGCCGATCCGGCTGCCGTCACGCTGCCGGCCGGTCAACTCCAGCAGGAGGGCGAGCAACACACCGCAGACGAGGGCGCTGTCGGCCAGGTTGAACACCGGGAACACCCGGCCGTACGGGGCGAAGACGCTGACCATGTCCACCACGTGCCCCACGAACCAGCCCGGGGCGCGGAAGACCCGGTCGGCGAAGTTGCCCAGCGCCCCGCCCAGCACCAGGCCCAGCGAGATCGCCCAGGGCAGCGAGCGCAGGCGCAGCGCCATCCAGACGATCCAACCGACCACCCCGAGGGTGATCAGCGGGAAGACCCAGGTGTAGTCGGCGCCGATGCTCCACGCCGCGCCGCTGTTGCGGGTCAGGCTGAGGTAGACCGCGCCGCCGAGCAGCCTGACCGGCTCGCGGTCCTCGAGCGCGCCCAGGGCGAGGTGCTTGGTCACCGCGTCGGCGGCGAGCACCGTGAGCGCGAGGCCGAACAGGGTGGCGGCGGCCCGGCGGTGGGGCGTGCCGGACCTCGGCTCGGCGCTGTCGGCACCCGGCTCAGCGCTGCCGGGCCCGGCGGGCGGTGCTTCGGACATCTGCTCCCCATCGACGCTCGCGGCGACGCGTCCGCGCCGCCTCCCATGGCCGCCGGGGAGCGGGCCTCAGCGCCGCTCCTCCAGCTGCTTGCACGTCACGCAGAGGGTGGCCGACGGGAAGGCGGCGAGCCGCTCCACCGGAATGGGGTTGCCGCACCGCTCGCACCAGCCGTAGCCACCCTCGTCGAGCCGCTCCAGCGCCCGCTCGACCTGCGTGATCCGTTCCAGGATGCTGTTGGCGAGTGAGATCTCCTGCTCACGCTCGAACGTCTTGGTCCCGGTGTCGGCCTGGTCGTCCCCGGCCGAGTCCGTCAGCCGGTCGCGCTGCAGCTCGGTGATCTCGCTCAGCGTCCGATCGTACTCGGCGCGCAACTCGTCACGCCGCGCCGCCAGGGCCGCCCGGATCTTCTCGGTCTCCGCAGCGCTGCGGGTGGCCTTCGCCACCGGCTTCCGACCGGCGGTCCTGGTGTCGGCTGGCTTCGCCATCGTCGCTCCCTCGGCCGCGGAACCGCGGCGTTCCGCGGCACCTGGACAGGGGCCGCCGGCATCGGCGCCCCCAGGTACAAAAGGGGCGCGCGGCGACGGGGCCGCGCACTCCGGAGATTCGCAAGAATACGGAACGTACAGGCGCACGACAACGTGCCGCTCCGACGTACCGGCGTTCGGCCCCTGGTCATCCCTAACCGGGGCAAAAGGAACGCTAGCAGATCACGTGTCGGGACCCCGGCCGTACTCGCCAAACCAGCGGGCCAGCCGGCCCCGCCGACTGACCGCCCGCAGCCGCCGCTCCGCCTCGTCGCGCACCCCGGCCGTGGCCACGATCAACATGCTGTCGCCGGTCTTCAGCCGGAAGTCCGGGCCCGGCACGACGCCCGCCCCGTCGCGCAGCACCAGGGTCACCGAGGCGCCCAGCGGCAACCGCAACTCGTCGACGTGCACCCCGGCCAGCCGGGAACCGGGCGGCACCTCCAACTGGAGCAGGTCCGCGCCCATCCGCTCCAGCGGCGCCGTCTCCACCCGGATCTCGGTCGCCTCGGCCGGCGCGGTGACCCGCAGCCGGCGGGCCACCGGAGCCAGCGTCCCCGTCTGCAACAGCGTGAAGATCACCACCAGTACGAAGACGGAGTCGAAGAGCCGGTCGGCGCCCGGCACCCGCTCCGACAGCGGAATGGTGGCGAGCACGATCGGCACCGCCCCGCGCAGCCCCGCCCAGGACAGGAACGCCTGCTCGCGCAGGCCGAACCGGAACGGCAGTGCGGACGCCGCCACCGACAGCGGCCGGGCCAGCAGCACGAGCGCCAGCCCGGCGACCACCGCCGGCAGCACCGCCGAGCCCAGCCGGCCCGGCGAGACGAGCAGCCCGAGCAGCACGAAGAGCCCGATCTGGGCCAGCCACGCCAGGCCGTCGGCGAAGCCGAGGATCGCCTGCCGGTGCGGCAGCCGGGCGTTGCCGAGGATCACCCCCGCCACGTAGACGGCGAGGAAACCCGAGGCGTGCAGCACCGCGCCGGCGGCGTAGGCGAACACGGTCAGTCCGACCGCCGCGATCGGGTAGAGCCCCGCCGACGGCAGCGCCGCCCGGCGCAGCGCCCACCGCCCGCCCACGCCGGCCGCGAGGCCGACCGCCGCGCCGGCGCCCAGCTCGTAGCTGACCAGGGAGATCTCGTACCACCACGGGTGGGTGACGCCCTCCCGGGACAGCAGCACCACCAACAGCACGACCGGGGCGTCGTTCATCCCCGACTCCGCCTCCAGGGTGGCCACCAGGCGGGGCGGCAGCCGCAGCCGGCGCAGCGTGGCGAAGACCGCCGCCGCGTCGGTGGAGGAGAGCACCGCGCCGTAGAGCAGGGCCAGCCGCCAGTCCAGTCCCAGCAGCAGGTGCACGACGAGGCCGACGACCAGGATGCTGACCACCACGCCGACCGTGGAGAGCAGCGCGGCCAGCCCGAGCACCGGGCGCAGGGTGCTCCACCGGGCGGTCAGCCCGCCCTCGGCGATGATCACGATGAGCGCGCAGAAGCCCAGGGTCCGGGTCAGCTCGACGTCGTCGAAGCGGATGCCCAGCCCCGTCTCCCCGATCGCCACCCCGAGTGCCAGGTACGCCAGGAGGCTGGGCACGCCGAGCCGGGTGGAGAGACGGACCGCGCCGACCGCGACCAGCAGGACACCCGCACCGAGCAGGAGCGCGAGATCCAGCCCCGGCGTCACCGCCGCCCGGCCCCGGCGTCCGTCACCCGGCGGCCCCGTCACGCAGCCGGCGCAGCGCCTCCGTCAACTCCGGAGCGGGCCCCTCGACCAGGAAGAGCTTGTCGCGGCTGGCCGCGCCGGCCCGCAACGACACCACGGCCGGCCGTACGCCCAGCGCCCCGGCCAGCGCCCGCCGGGCCGCCTCCGTGGCCCGCCCGTCCACGGCGGGGGCGTGCACCGCGATCACCAGGGCCGGCCCGTGCGGCCCGTCGAAGCGGCCGCCGACGCGGGCCCGGGCCGAGCCGGGCTTCACCCGGACCGCGACGGTCAGCGTGGCGTCCATCAGGAAGCGTCCCGCCGCTCAGATCCGACCGGCGTCGGCGAGCAGGGCGGTGTCGGGCGCGCAGCGGCCGCACGGGGTGAAGCCGAGGTCGACGGCCTCCGCGACCGGAAGCGGCTCGTGCTCCCGCCCCACGAGGTACGCGCAGTCAACCAGGTGGTAGCGGGGCCGCCCGTCGACCACCCGCACCTCGGCGGCGAGGCGGGCCACCCGGGCGGCCTCGCCCGGCGTGACGTCCTGCGCGGGCGGCTCGTCGTCGTACGGCGCGGCGGGGCCGGCACCGGACGTGGCGGCGGCCGGGACGGTGCCGTCGGTTACCGGCGGCTCGGGCGGTTGCCGCCACCCGGTGCCGTCGGCGTCGACCGTGGAAGGAACGTGCTGGACGGGGATCTCCGGCCCCGCCAGCGGCCCACCGGCGAAGGCCGGTCCGGCCGGGCGGGTCGCCCGACGGGGTCGCCACCCCGGTCGGCCCGGGTCCGCCGCCGCCCGGTCCGCAGCCGCCTGGCGGGCGCCCGCGACCAGCGCGACGGCGGCCAGCAGGCTGGCCGCGATGGAGATGGTCAGGAGAACGCTGGAGCCACCGGCCAGGCCGAGCACCAGCAGCACCACCGCGACGAGGATGAGCAGGAGACTGGCGACTATCACGGCTCACCCCCGCCGCGTCGTGCTGATGAGGCGAGGTCGGCGACCGTCATCGTGACGACGGTCGCCGACCGATGGTTCAGCGCCCGGTCTCGAGAGCGCCGGAGCGACCGCCGCCGCCGTAGGAGCCGGCGAGCCCTGCGGTGGCCAGCCCGTTGCCGCCGCCGGCGGCCCGGTTGCCCTCACCACCGCGGGTCATCTCGACCTCCAGGCCCTGGCCGCGGCCGTCGAGGTCGCGCAGCTGGCTCTCCAGGTAGGCCTTGAGCCGGGTGCGGTACTCGCGCTCGAACTGCTTGAGCTCCTCGATGTGCTTCTGCAGGGCCGTGCGCTTGGCGTCCAGGCCGCCCATGGCCTCCTGGTGCCGCTGGCGGGCGTCGCGCTCCAGGGCGTCGGCCTTGGCGCGGGCCTCGCGGGTGACCTCCTCGGCCTTGGAACGGGCCTCGGAGAGCAGCTGGTCGGCCTCGCGGCGGGCGTCGGAGACGTGGTCGTCGGCGGTTCGCTGGGCCATCATCAGCACCCGCAGCGCCTGCTGCTCACCGTCGGCGCCGCCGACGGCCGGGCCACCGGCGGAACGGACCTGCTCCAGCTCGGCCTGCATCGCGCGGGCGGCCTGCTCGGCCGCCGCCTTGTCGCGCTGCACCCGGTCGAGCTGGGCCTTGACGTCGTTGAGCTCCGCCGCGAGACGGGCGTCGCCACCGGGGCCGGCGGGGGCGCCACCACGGCCGCCGCGCTCCACCTGGGCGCGCAGCTCGTTGTTCTCCTCGATGAGACGGGCGAGCTCGCGCTCGACCTCGTCCAGGAAAGCGTCGACCTCCTCCTCGTCGTAGCCCCGCTTGCCGATCGGCGGCTTTTTGAAGGCGACGTTGTGGACGTCGGCCGGGGTCAGCGGCATCGAAACTCCTCGGGTCAGTTGCGGCCGCGAAAGCGCGTCGGTCATCAGACGGTGCCGATGATCGACCGCCTCAACACGAACTCCATCAGCACGAACAGGATAACCAGGAGCACAAGTGAGGCCAGGTCGATGCTCACGGTACCAATTCGCAACGGAGGGATCACACGCCTCAACGCGTTGAGAGGGGGATCAGTGACGCTCCACACGATTTCCAGCCCCACCGATGCCCCACGCCCCGGCTGCCAGCGTCGGCCGTACTGGAGGACGGCGCTCAGGACGAACCGGGCCAGCAGGACGAGCAGGAAGAAGTAGAGCACCAGATACAGCACTTGCAGCACGATCGACAACACGGCAGGCGACGTCCCTCGGGTCGGGCGGGGCTAGCTCAGGCTGAAGAAGCCGCCCTCGGCGATCTTGGCCTTGTCCTCCGCGGTGACCTGGACATTGGCCGGTGAGAGCAGGAACACCCGATTGGTCACGCGCTCGATCGTACCCCGCAGCCCGAACGCGAGGCCGGCGGCGAAGTCCACAAGTCGGCGCGCGTCGGCCTCGTCCATCTCGGTGAGGTTGATGATCACCGGAACGTTGTCGCGGAAGTGCTCACCGATGGTGCGCGCCTCCCGGTACGTGGTGGGGTGCAGCGTAGTGATCTGGTAGCGCTGCTCCTCCTCGGCGACCACCGCACGCTCCCGGGGCTGCGCCTGCGGCGCCAGAGCCAGGTTGTCGCGGGTGTGGTAGGTCAGCGCGCCCGACGTGTCGCCGGCCGACGGCCGGGTGATGGAGCGGACGCTGGACCGCTCGGCCCGCTCCGCCCGGTCGGTGTCGCCCCGCTCGGCGTCGGCCGCCCGACCGGCGGCGCGCTCGGAGAGCCGGCCACGGTCGCTCAGCCGGGACCGGGGCGCCGGCGGCTCCTCGGAGTCGTCCTCGTCGTCGTCGGCGAACTCCTCCGAGTACCGGCTCTGCCGGTAACGCGAATCGCGGTAGCCGCCCTTGTCGTAGCCACCGTCGTCGTAGGCCCGCTCGTCGTCCTCTTCGACCAGACCGAGCCAGACCCCCGCCTTGCGCAGTGCACCCATCCCGCGCCCTTCCCGTCCGCCGTGCGGCACGCGCCCCCGTACCGTGTCGCTTGTCGCGAGTGGACCACTTCTGCCCACCGGGGCGGATCGGCAATCCCCTGGCACGCGATTCGCGTCGCGTGCCACGACCCCCGACAACGGGATGCCGCTCCCCCAAACAACACAGATGTAATTTGCTTCCCGCGGTCAGGCTACCGCAGCGTGGGACGCATTCCGAGCAACGCGCTGCCGACGCGGACATGTGTCGCGCCGTACCGGATCGCGATTTCCAGGTCGCCGCTCATCCCGGCGGAGAGCGCGGCGGCTCCCGGGTGGACCGTCCGGAACCCGGCGGCCACCTCGGCCAGCCGGGCGAACGCCCGCTCCGGCTCCCAGCCCAGCGGCGCCACCGCCATCAGGCCGGCCAGTCGCAGCGCCTCCGCGCCGGCCACCGCCTCGGCCACCGCGCCGAGCCCGGCGCCCGGATCGGCCGAGCCGGGCAGCGCCCCGCCCCGGGCCGCGTCGCCGTCGATGCTCACCTGGACCAGCACGTCCAGCGGCCGGTCCCGCGCCGTCGCCGACGCCGCGTCCAGTGCCCGCGCCAGCCGGACACTGTCGACCGAGTGCACGACGTCGGCGTAGCGGACCACCGACCGGGCCTTGTTGCGCTGCAACTGCCCGATGAAGTGCCACCGGGGCGTCACCCCCGCCGCGGCCACCTCGGCCGACTTGGCGGACGCCTCCTGGTCGCGGTTCTCCCCCATGTCGACGACGCCGAGCCCGGCCAGGGCCACCACGTCCCCGGCCGGGTAGGTCTTGGTCACCGCGATCATGGTGACCTCGGAGTCGTCCCGACCCGCGGCGGCACAGGCGTCCGCGATCCGGGACCGTACGCGGCCCAGGCCGGCCGCGATCTCGGCGCGCCGGTCCGGGCGCACCGTGGCTGGACTGTCGGTCATCGGCGGTACTCAGGAACCGTTCTTGAGGAAGTCGGGCACGTCGACGTCGTCGAAGAGCACCCGGCGGGGCGACTGCTGCGGGGCCGGCATGGTGGCCGGCGGCGCGACCGGGGCGCTCGGCTGCGCCGGCTGGTTCTGGTTGCTCTTGCGGGGCGGCTCGGCCGCCTTGTACGCCGGCGTGCCGCCGTCGAAGCCCGCCGCGATGACGGTGACCCGCACCTCGTCGCCGAGGGCGTCGTCGATGACGGCGCCGAAGATGATGTTGGCGTCGGGGTGGGCCGCGTCGGTGACGAGCTGGGCCGCGTCGTTGATCTCGAACAGGCCCAGGTCCGACCCACCGGCGATGGAGAGCAGCACGCCGCGCGCGCCGTCCATGCTCTGCTCCAGCAGCGGGCTGGAGATGGCCGCCTCGGCCGCCTCGACGGCACGGTTCTCGCCCCGCGCGCTGCCGATGCCCATGAGGGCGCTGCCCGCGCCGCTCATGACGCTCTTCACGTCGGCGAAGTCCAGGTTGATCAGACCCGGCGTGGTGATCAGGTCGGTGATGCCCTGGACACCGGAGAGCAGCACCTGGTCGGCGGTGCGGAACGCGTCCATCATGCTGATGTTGCGGTCGCCGAGCGCCAGCAGCCGGTCGTTGGGGATGACGATCAGCGTGTCGCACTGGTTGCGCAGTTCGTCTATTCCGGACTCTGCCTGCACCTGGCGACGCTTGCCCTCGAACGAGAACGGCCGGGTGACCACGCCGATGGTCAGCGCGCCGAGCTTGCGGGCGATGTTCGCCACCACGGGCGCGCCGCCGGTGCCGGTGCCGCCGCCCTCGCCGCAGGTCACGAAGACCATGTCGGCGCCCTTGAGCACCTCCTCGATCTCGTCGCGGTGGTCCTCGGCGGCGTTCTTGCCGACGTCGGGGTTGGCGCCGGCGCCGAGCCCGCGGGTCAGCTCACGGCCGACGTCGAGCTTCACGTCGGCGTCGCTCATGAGCAGCGCCTGCGCGTCGGTGTTGATCGCGATGAACTCGACGCCCTTGAGCCCAACCTCGATCATCCGGTTGACGGCGTTGACGCCGCCGCCACCGATGCCGACGACCTTGATGACCGCCAGGTAGTTGTGCGGAGGTGTCATCTCCGGTCCTTTCCCTTCGAGATTGGCATGGGCCGACCGGGTAGGGCCTGGCCAGACCAGCGGCCGACGACAGCTGTCACCAGCGAGGATCAGGGTTGAACCCTCACCCTCTACTAGAGGCTTACTGCTATGTCAACCACTGATCCCCTTCGGGGCAACGTAAGCGCCCTCACGCGATGAGCCAAGGACCCGCTCGGCGTGTCGCCGCCGGAGCGGGGCGGGTCACGTCGCCGGTTGCGCGGCCGGTCACCGCAGGGTAACCACGTCGGGCGCGCTGACGTCGATGGTGTCGGCCTTCCGGTCGAGCAGGGCGCCGGCCACCCGGGCCTTGTCCGCGCCCCGGGTCGCGTCCCCCCAGACCACCACCCGGTCGCCGCGCAGCCGCAGCGTGATCCGGGCCAGGCCCTCGACGGTCACGTCCACCAGCTCGGCGCGCAGCTGCGGGGTGAGCGCGCCGAGCACCTCCAGCGCCGCCCGGGTCGACCCGTCGTCCGGGCCCGGCTCGGCGAGCCGGACCACCGGCAGGCCGTCCGGCGGCCGCGGCACACTCCGGAAGACCACGCCCGCGCGGTCGATCACCACGAACTGCTCCCCGCGCGGCACCGCCGCCACGCCGGTGCGCTCCGTCACCCGGACGACCAGCGTGTCCGGCCAGTCCCGGGTCACCACCGCCCGCTGGACCGCCGGCAGCTCGCCGACCCGCCGCGCGGTGGCGGCCAGGTCCACCCGGGCCAGCGGGGCGTCGTCGGGCACCGCGGCCGCATCGCGGACCTGCACCGTCGTGACCAGCTCGGCGCCCTCGACGCGGACCTCGCGCACCCCGAACAGGCCGGTGCCCAGCAGGGTCCAGGCGACCAGCCCGGCCACCGCGAGCACGCCCACGGCGACCGCCCACGGCAGGGCCGCGCGCATCCGACGCTGCCGGGCCCGGGCCATGAACCGGCGGGTCGAGGCGGGGACCGCGTCGCTGCCGGCCCGGACCAGCTGCCACCGCCGCTGCGGCCCGCGCCGTCCGCCGCCGTCCGCGCCGGTGGTGCGCCCCCGCGCCGGACCGGGACTCATCCGGCCGCGGGCGCCGCGCCGTCCGCGACCGCGCCGCCGGCACCGCCGACGCCGGGGACGGTGCCGCCGATGGTCGTCGTCCCGCCGGCGCCGCCGCCGGGCGTCGTGCCCGCCGGCGCCGCCGGATCGGTGGTACGCGCCGAGAGCACGGCCAGCAGCTGGTCCCCCATCAGCGAGATCGGCGGGGCGCCCATGGTCACCACCACGTCGCCGGGGCGGGCCCGCCGGGCCACCTCCACCGGCGCGGCCTCCCACGAGTCCACGAAGACCTTCCGCTCCGCCGGCAACGCCACCGCCTCGATCAGCGCCGCCGATCCCTCCCCCGGCTCGCGCAGCTCGCCCGGGCCGAAGACCTCCAGCAGCACCAGCTCGTCGGCGATGGCCAGCGACTCGGCGATCTCCGCCTGGAGGTCGCGGGTGCGGTAGAGCCGGTAGGGCTGGAAGACCACGACCAGCCGGCCGTCGCCGGCCACCTCGCGCAGCGTCTGCAACGCCAGCGTCATCGAGGTCGGGTGGTAGGCGTACTCGTCGTAGACCAGCACGTCGTCCGCGACGCCCTTGCGCTCGAAGCGCCGCCGCACGCCGGGGAACGCCGCGAGCGCGCCCTCCGCCGCCTCCAGCGGCAGCCCCAGCAGGTACGCGGTCAGCACGGCCGAGGCGCTGTTGAGCCCCATGTGCCGCCCGGGCACCGGCAGCCGGAACTCGCCGAGCGACCGCCCGTCGATGCTCGCCAGGTAGCGCACGCCCCGGGCCGACGAGGCGATGTCGGTCAGCCGCAGGTCGGCGTCCGCCGCCTCGCCGTAGGTGTGCACCCGGCGGCCCTCCGCGCGCAGCGTCTCGGCCAGCCGCCGCCCGCCCGGGTCGTCGGCGCAGGTGATGATGAAGCCGTCCGGGTCGGTGAGCCGGGCGAACTCGGCGAAGGCCGCCTCCAGCGTGGCGAGGTCGCCGTAGGTGTTCAGGTGGTCGGCCTCGACGTTGGTGATGATCGACACGTACGGGCGGTAGATGAGGAAGGAGCGGTCGCTCTCGTCCGCCTCGACCACGAAGTGCTCGCCCGTGCCGTGGTGGGCGCCCGAGCCGACCTCGGAGATCTCCCCGCCGATCACGAAGGACGGGTCCTGCCCGGCCTGCTGGAGCACCATGGTGACCATCGAGGTGGTGGTGGTCTTGCCGTGGGTGCCCGCGACCGCCACCGTCCGGCGGCCCGTCATCGCGGCGGCCAGCGCCTCGGAGCGGTGCAGCACGCGCAGGCCGCGCTGGCGTGCCTCCACCATCTCCAGGTGGTCCTGGGGGATCGCCGAGGAGTAGACGACCGTGTCGACGCCGTCGAGGTTGGACGCCTCGTGGCTCATGTGGATCGTGCCGCCGAGGGCGCGCATGCCGGCCAGGGAGGGCCACTCCCGCAGCTCACTGCCGGAGACCCGGATGCCCCGGGTCAGGAAGAGCCGGGCCAGCCCGCTCATGCCGACCCCGCCCACCCCGATCAGGTGGATCGTGCCCAGGTCCTCGGCGGTGAGCGTGCCGGCCGGGGTGAACTGTGCGGTGTTCATGCCGAGTACCTTCCCGTCGCGGTGCACCCAGTCACGGGGCCACCGTCGTTCGCGACTGCGGGGCTCGCAAGCTCACTCCTCGCGCTCACGGGCGCCTGCCTTTCGTTCGCGACTGCGGGGCTCGCAAGCTCACTCCTCGCGCTCACGGGGCCACCGCCTCCAGGACGAAGTTGAGCAGTGCCTCGTCGCCGTCGCGGCGGCCGTACGCGGCGGCGGCGGAGCCCATCGCGTGCAGCCGGTGCGGGTCGCGGATCAGTGGGATGATCGTCCGCTCGACCCAGTCCGGCGTCAGCTCGGCGTCGTCGACGAGCAGCCCGCCGCCGGCCTCCACCACGGGCAGCGCGTTGCGCTTCTGCTCCTGGTTGCTGTGCGGGTACGGCACGTAGATGGTGGGCAGCCCGATGGCCGCCACCTCCGCGCAGGTCATCGCCCCGCCCCGGCCGAGCATCAGGTCCGCCGCGGCGTAGCCGGCCTCCATCTCGGACAGGTACGGCAGCGTCACGTACGGCACCGGCAGGTCGGTGGGGACCGGCACCGGCTCGTTGCGGGCGCCGATCACGTGCAGCACCTGCACCCCGTTGCGGGCGAGTTCCTTCGCCGCGCCGGCGACCGCGAGGTTGATCGAGCGGGCGCCCTGCGAGCCACCGGCGACGAAGAGCACCGGCAGGTCGGGACGGAGTCCGAAGTGGGCCCTGGCGGCGTTGCGCATGGCGAAGCGGTCCAGCCCGGCGATGCCCCGGCGCAGCGGCACGCCGACGACCCGCGCGTCGCGCAGGGCCTCGGCCTGGGCGGGCTGGTGCGGGAAGCCGGCCGCCACGTGGCGGGTGAACCTCATCCCCAGCCGGTTCGCCACCCCCGGCGGCACGTTGACCTCGTGGATCACGATCGGCAGCTCGCGCCGCCAGGCGGCGAGGTAGGCCGGCACCGAGACGTACCCGCCGAAGCCGACCACCACGTCGGCGCGCACCTCGTCGATGACCTTGCCCGCGGCGCGGGCCGCGGTCCACATCCGGCCGGGGGTCTTGACCAGGTTCATGTTCACCGACCGGGGCAGCTGGTAGGCCGGGATCTGCCGCAGGTCGTAGCCCTGCGGCGGGATCAGCTCGTTCTCCAGGCCCTTCGGTGTCCCCAGGCAGGTGATCCGGACGCCGGGGTCGTGTCGGCGCAGGCAGTCGGCGAAGGCGAGCAGCGGGTAGATGTGCCCCCCGGTGCCACCTCCCGCGAGCACCACCGAACGCAGCGGACCCATCAACGTCTCCTCTCGTCCGCCGACCCGCGGTGGGTCCGGGCCAGCCGGACACCGCGCGGTGCGGCCACATCGTCCGGCCGCCGCTCCCGCGACCGGGGCACGGACCCTCGGGCAGCCGGGGGCGCCGCCGGACGGCGGCGCCGCCCGGGAAGCGGCGGCAACGGGGCCCAGAGTAGTCGGACCCATCGGGCCGGCGGACGGGCATGCAGTGCTCTGGCGGCGTCGGGTTCGGCGCGGGCGAAGGAGGCGAGCATCCCGATGGCGGCGAGGGTGACGACCAGGGCGCTGCCGCCGTCGGAGATGAACGGCAGCGGCACACCGGTCAGCGGCAGCAGGCCGACCACCCCGCCGATGTTGATCACCGCCTGGCCGACCAGCCAGGTGGTCGCCGCCGCGGCGGCGAGCCGGCGGAACGGGTCCTCGACCCGGCGGGCGATCCGCAGCCCGGTGTACGCCAGCACGGCGAAGAGCGCCACCACCACGACGCACCCGACGACGCCCAGTTCCTCGGCGACCACGGCGAAGATGAAGTCGTTCTCCGCCGCCGGCAGCCACTGCCACTTGGCGATGCTCTTGCCGAGGCCGACGCCGAACCACCCGCCGTTCTCGATCGCGTACCGGGCCTGGGCGATCTGGTAGCAGTCCTCCAGCTTGCACAGGTCCGGCGGCGGCGGGTTGATGAAGGCGGTCAACCGGGCCAGCCGGTAGTTCTTCTCGCCCGTCTCGCCGGAGCCGGCGCCGAGCGAGGCCACCGCGACCAGCACGCCGATGCCGAGCAGGCCCACCGCGGAGAGCGCGGCGAAGACCCGCATCCGCACCCCGGCCGCCCAGAGCAGCCCCACCACCAGGGCCAGCAGGCAGAGCATGGTGCCCAGGTCGTTGTAGCCGACGAGGACGAAGAGCAGGCCGACCACGGGGAAGAGCGGGGTGGCCAGCTCGCGCCACCAGCCCAGCGCGGCGCCCTTGCGGGCGATCACGTGGGCCCCCCAGAGCACCAGGGCGAACTTCGCGAACTCGGAGGGCTGCACCTGGATGCCGCCGACGAAGAGCCAGAGCAGCCGGGCCTCGAGCGGGCCGATCCGGGCGGAGTCCTGGTTCGTCAGCCGGGCGTACGCGAGCAGCAGGTTGAGCAGCAGCAGCAGGCCGATGGCGGTGAACAGCAGCGGCCGGCCCAGCGTCCGGTAGGTCGTCGCCGGCAGCCGCTGGCACGCCCAGAACGCGACGATGCCGATCACCGCGAAGATCGCCTGCTTGACCAGGGACGTCGAGGCGTTGCCGTTCTCCGCGTAGTCCCGGACGCTGGTCGCGGAGAAGACCATGGTCAGGCCGATCAGCAGCAGCAGGCCGGCGCTGGACAGCAGCAGGTAGTAGGAGGCCAGCGGCCGGTCCAGCAGCCCGCGCAGCGCGGCCAGCCCGCCCACCGGGTCCAGCCCGCGCGGCACCTGGGGACCGGGATCGTCCGGCCCCCGCGTCGCGGCGGGCGCGTCGCGCGTACGCCTGCCTCCCGCCGACCGCCCGGACGTCCCCTCCGCCGTGACCTCTGTGCCTCGTCCCTCCCCCACCCGACCATCATGGCGGTTCCGCCGGGCCGCCACCGGCGCAACCGCCCGGTCGGCGTGTCGGGCTTGCGCCGCGGCGCGAACGCCGTCGCGGCGATGGACACGCCGCGGGGCCCGGGCGACGCGCGCCCGGGCCCCGCGGCGGGAGTTGCCGGCCGGCTCAGGTCATGTTGGCGAGGAACTCGCTGTAGAACAGGCCCAGCGCGATGGCCACGCCGATGCCGGCGATGATCCAGAACCGGACCACAATGTTGACCTCGCTCCACCCCGCGAGCTCGAAGTGGTGCTGCAACGGCGACATCCGGAACACCCGCTTGCCGGTGGTACGGAAGGAGATGATCTGGATCACCACGGACATCGTGATGATCACGAAGAGGCCACCGATGATCGGCAGCAGCAGGATCGTCCGGGTGGACATCGCCATGCCGGCGATCAGGCCGCCCAGGCCCAGCGCGCCCGTGTCGCCCATGAAGATCCGCGCCGGCGAGGTGTTCCACCACAGGAAGCCCACGCAGGCCCCGGCCGCCGCGCCGGCGATCAGCGCGATCTCCAGCGGGTCCCGCACGGCGTAGCAGTAGTCCTGGGTGTAGTTCGGGTCGGCGCACCAGTGCCGGTACTGCCAGAAGGCGATCAGCGCGTACGCGGCGAGGACCATCACCGAGGCGCCGGTGGCCAGGCCGTCGAGGCCGTCGGTGAGGTTGACGCCGTTGGTCGTGGCCATCACCACGAAGATGAAGAGGACCACCGCGCCGATCTTGGTGATGTCGAGCGCCGGGATGTCCCGGATGAAGCTGAGCGTCGTGCTGCCCACGGTCTCGGTGTTGGTCACCGCGCCCGAGGCGTCGGTCATGGTGCTCGGGAAGTAGAGCGCCACGACGCCGAAGACCGCGCCGACCAGGATCTGCCCGAGCAGCTTGCCGCGCTTGTTGAGCCCGCCGCTGTGCCGCTTGCGCACCTTGAGGAAGTCGTCGATGAAGCCGACCGCGCCGGAGAAGACCATCAGCCCCAGCAGCACCAGCGCGGTGATGGTCGGCTCGACCTGGGCGATCTGCGCGTCCGGCAGGGTCGTCAGCGCCAGGTGGCCGGCCACGTACGCGATGACCGTGGCCAGGATGAACACCACGCCGCCCATCGTCGGCGTGCCCTTCTTGCCCTCGTTGCTGGCGAGCCCGAGGTTCGATCGGATCGGCTGGCCGGCCTTCAGCCGGGCGAACACCTTGATCGCGAGCGGGGTGGCGAGCAGCGAGACCAGGAAGGCCACTCCGATGGCGACGATGACCGCCCTCATGCGGCGCCGCCCCCCGTCCCCGTCGGGTTGGTCCCGTCGCCGGCGGCGTCCGCGCGCAGCGCGTCGGCCACCTCCCACGTCCGGTACCGGGAGCCCTTCACCAGGACGACGTCGCCCGGCCGTAACTCGCTCCGCAGCACCTCGACGGCCGCCGCCTGATCGGTGAGCAGCACCGACTCTCCTCCCCAGTCACCTACCGATGTCGCGCCTTCGTGGATCGGCGCGGCCGGCTCGCCCACCACGAGCAGCCGGTCGACGCCCAGTTCGGCCGCGAGCCGGCCGACCTCGGCGTGCCCGTCGCGTTCGAAGGGACCCAGCTCGGCCATGTAGCCCAGCACCGCGACGGTGCGCCGCTCCCGCCCGATGCCGGTCAGCGCGCGCAGCGCGACCGCCATCGAGGCGGGATTGGCGTTGTACGAGTCGTCGATCACGGTCACCCCGTCGGCGCGTTCGAAGACGTCCATCCGACGGGTGGAGACCAGCCCCATGGCGCCCAGCGCGGTGGCCAGCTCGGCCAGCGGCATGCCCAGTTCGCGGGCCACCGCGGCGGCGGCGAGCGAGTTGGACACCTGGTGCCGGCCGGTCAGCCCGAGCCGCACCGGCGCGGTCCCCTCCGGGGTGACCAGGGTGTACGCGGGCCGCCCCCGGTCGTCCAGCGTCACGTCCTCGGCCCGCACGTCGGCGTGCGCCGCCTCGCCGTAGCGGACGACCCGGGCGACCGTACGCGAGGCCATCGCGTCGACCAGCGGGTCGTCGGCGTTCAACACGGCCAGGCCGTCGGCGGGCAACGCCTCGACCAGCTCACCCTTCGCCAGCGCGATCGTCTCCACCGAGCCGAACTCGCCGATGTGCGCCACCCCGACGTTGAGCACCACGGAGATCCGGGGCGGCACCACGTCGCAGAGGTAGCGCACGTGCCCCACCCCCCGGGCGCCCTTCTCCATCACCAGGTAGCGGGTCTCGGGCCCGGCCTGCAACGCCGTGTACGGGTGCCCCAGCTCGTTGTTGAACGACCCGGGCGGGGCGACGGTCGGGCCGAGCCGCGCGGTGAGCTGCGCGATCAGGTCCTTGGTGGTGGTCTTGCCCGACGAGCCGGTCAACCCGACGACGGTGAGCCCGGGCAGCCGGTCGACCACCGCACGGGCCAGCCGGCCCAGCGCGGCCAGCGCGTCGTCGACCAGCACCATCGGCACGCCGGGCACCTCCCGGGTGCCGAGTACGGCCACCGCGCCGGCCGCCACCGCGCCGGCGGCGTAGTCGTGCCCGTCCACCTTCTCGCCCGGAAAGGCGACGAAGAGCGCGCCCGGGCGCACCTTGCGCGAGTCGAACTCGACCGGGCCGGTGACCCGGGCCTGCGGGTCGGCGTCGGCCAGCCGCCCGTCGACCGCCGAGGCGACCTCGGCCAGGCTGAGCGGGATCACCGCTGACCCGCCGGGTCGGCGAAGCGGGCGCGCAACGCGTCGGCCAGCTCGGTGCGGTCGTCGAACGGGTGCACCTCGCCACCGATCTCCTGCCCGCGCTCGTGGCCCTTGCCGAGCACCGCGACCACGTCGCCCGGCTCGGCCAGCCGGACCGCCGCGTCGATCGCCGTCCGGCGGTCGGCCACCTCCTCGACGCGCGCCGTCGTGCCGGTGCGCCGGGCGCCGGCGAGCACCTCGGCCCGGATCGCCGCCGGATCCTCGGTGCGCGGGTTGTCGTCGGTCACCAGCACCACGTCGGCTCCCTCCGCCGCGGCGGCGCCCATCACCGGCCGCTTGCCCCGGTCCCGGTCCCCGCCGGCACCGATCACGCAGATCAGCCGGCCCGCGCTGAGCTCCCGCAGCGCCGCCAGCGCGGCGACGATCGCGTCCGCCTTGTGCGCGTAGTCGACCACGCCCCGCACCGCGCCGGGGGCGTTCACCAGCTCCAGCCGGCCGGGGACCCCGCCGCACGCGGCGACCCCGGCGGCGGCGGTCTCCGGGTCCACCCCGGCGGCGACCAGCACGGCGATGGCCAGCAGCGCGTTGGCCACGTTGTGCCGGCCCGGCAGCGCCACGCCGGCCGCCACGGTCAGCCCGTCCGGGCCGTGCGCGGTGAACCGCTGCGCGTAGCCCTCGCCGCCGACCTCGTCGGCCCACCAGGTGGCGCTCGGGTCGCCAGCCGCCGAGTAGGTGACCGTCGCCGGGCGGTACAGCGACTTCAGCGCCGGGTCGTCGTGGTTGAGCACCTCCACCGCGCAGCGCCCGTCGAACAGCTGCGCCTTCGCGGCGAAGTAGTCCGCCGTGTCGGCGTGGAAGTCCAGGTGGTCGGAGCCGAAGTTGGTGTAGCCGCCGACGGTGAACCGGACCCCGCCGACGCGGCCCATCGCCAGGGCGTGGCTGGAGACCTCCATGACCACGGCGGTGACGCCGCGCTCGCGGGCGGCGGCCAGCATGGCGTGCAGGTCGGTGGCCTCGGGCGTGGTGCGCACGCTGTCGATCGCCAGGTCGCCGAGGCGGGTCTCGACGGTGCCGATGAGGCCGGTGGTGTGGCCGGCGGCGCGCAGGCCGGACTCGACCAGGTAGGCCGTCGAGGTCTTGCCGGCCGTCCCGGTCACCCCGATCACCGTCAGTCCCTCGGTCGGGTCGCCGTAGACGGCTGCGGCGAGGGTGCCCAGCGCGGCGCGCGGGTCGGACACCACCAGCGCCGGCAGGCCCGCCTCGGCCGCCGCGTCGGCGCCCGCCGGGTCGGTCAGCACGGCCACCGCGCCGGCGGCCGCCGCACCGGCGGCGAACTCCGCCCCGTGCCGGCGGGCGCCCGGCAGGGCCGCGTACAGGTCGCCGGGGCGGACCTCCTGGCTGGCGTGGGTCACCCCGGTCACCACCAGCTCGGCGGCGCCCTCCGGGGGCTCGACGGCGAGCCGGGCGGCGAGGTCGCCGAGCCGGACACCGATCACGGTACGGGGACGAGGATTGCCGGGCACGGCGTCAGACCCTACCCGGTCGTCCGGTTCCGGCCGCACTGCCGCCCCGGTGGTTCGTCCGCACTCACCGATGATGTCGCGGCGTGGCCGCTCAACGCGGATAGACCGTGAACTTCGGGGCCTTCTCCCCACTCGGCGGTACCCCGTAGTGACGCAGCGTGAACTGCATCATGTCCCGGAACGCGGGGGCCGCGATGTCCCCGCCCCCGCCGGAGGGGGTGTGCGCGAAGACCGCGATCACGTAGCGCGGCTTCTCGGCCGGGGCCATCCCGATGAACGAGGCCACCTCGCCGAGCTGCTTGCGCCCGTCGACCAGCCGCCAGCCGGTGCCGGTCTTGCCGGCGACCCGCCACTCGGGGATCGCCGCGGCCCTGCCGGTCCCGTCCTCGACCGTGGTGACCGCCTCCAGGATGTGCCGCAGCGCCGCGGCGTTCTCCGGGCTGAGCACCGACCGGGTGACCGGAGGGTCGGTCGGCGTGCGCTTCCCGTCCGGCCCGATCACCTCCTTGACCAGGCGCGGCTGCACGTACGTGCCGTTGTTGGCGATCGTCGCGTAGACGGCGGCCATCTGCAGCGGTGTGGCGTCCACGCTGTGCCCGATCGGCACCGACCCGTGCGACGACCCGCTCCACTCGTCGAGCGGCAGCAGCCGCCCGCTGGCCTCGCCGGGCATGCCCACCCGCGTCGGCTCCCCGAGGCCGAAGCGCTTCTGGTAGTCGATGAGCCGCTCCGGGCCGAGCTTGTCGGCGATCTGGATGGTGCCGACGTTGGACGAGTACGCCATCATGCCGGGCAGGCTCATCCGCTGTCCGTGCGCCTTGTGCGTGTCGAAGAACGGGGTGTCGCCCTTCGTGATGCTGTTGGCGATCGGCAGCGTGGTGTCGGGGGTGATCACCCGCTCCTGGAGCGCGGCGCCGAAGGTGATCGCCTTGTGTACCGAGCCGGGGTCGACCACGAAGCTGGTGGCGGCGTCCTCCCGGTCCTTCGGGTCGCTCGGCGTGGGCTTCGCCGCGTTGTAGGTGGGGTGGCTGGCCTGGGCCAGCACCTCGCCGGAGGGGATCTCGATCACCACGGCGGCGCCGGTGCTGCCCTTGCTCTGCGCCATGTGCCGGCTCAGCATCCGCTGCACCATGAACTGCAGGTCGCGGTCGACGGTGAGCTGGAGCGAGCTGCCCGGCTTGGCCTTCGTCGTCTCGCTGTAGCCGCCGGGGATCGGGGCGGCCAGGTCGCCGAGGCCGACCTCGTAGACCCGCTTGCCGTCCTTGCCGCGCAGCACGTCGTCGTAGCGGGCCTCCAGCCCCTCCAGCCCGACCATGTCCTGGCTGGTGAAGCCGAGCAGGTTGGCCGCGAGGTCGCCGCCGGGCACCTCGCGCCGCTCGTCGCGGTGGGTGTAGATGCCGGGCAGCTCCAGCCCCGTGATCTTCCGGGCCCGGTCGATGTCCACCCCACGGGCCAGGTACTCGAACTGCGAGTCGACGCCGTTGACCCGCTTGCGGGGCTTCATCTTCTCGGCCAGCTCCGAGGCCGGCATGCCGAGCAGCGGGGACAGCGCCCGGGCGGTGGCCTGCTGGTCCTTGACCTGGGTGGGGTCGGCGTAGACGTAGCGCGCCTCGACGCTGTGCGCCAGCGGGGCGCCGGACCGGTCGTAGATGGCGCCGCGCGCCGCCGGCAGCGTGACGGTGCGCAGCCGGTCGGCGAGACCACCGCCGGCGTACGCCGGAGTCTCCACGGCCTGGAGGACCACCAGCCGGATGCCGATGACGGCGAAGAGCGTCAGGGTGAGCACGGTGCCCAGCCGCAGCCGGCGACGGGGATCGGCCAGCCGGGGCGGCTTCGGCGGCTTACGCGACGGCCGCCGGGCGGCCGGACGGTCCGGCCGGCGGGCGGGGCGCGGGGCGGCGCGGCGGCGCGGCGCCGCCGGCTCGTCGTCGTGGCGCGGGGTGCGGGGCGTGACGGTGCGGACGACCCCGGAGCGGCCCGCCGCCTCCCGCCGGCCGGCGCGGCCGGCGCCGGCGCGCCCGCCGTCGAGGACCTGGAGGGCGGGGCGGAACGGGTCGCCGGAGCGCGTGCTACGTGGCGTCCGGCGCTGCTCGGCGGGGCCGGCGTCGGCGTCCCGCTCGGCGCGACCGCCGGCGCGCTGCTCGCGCACGGTGCGCCCGCGCGGGGTGTACGCCCGGGCGTCGGAGATGCCACCGACCCCCGGCTCACCGGAGCGCGGCTCGCCGCCCCGGCCCCCGCCGTTGCGCGACGAACCGCGCCGGGAGCCTGTGGCGTCCCGGCGCGGTTCCTCCGATCTCGGCGGCACGGTCGTCAGCCTCCCGCGCCCTGCTGGCTGGTGATCGAGGGCTTGCCCCCGGCGGGCTGCGGCACGCCGATGACCTTGCCGTCGGGCAGCCGGATGTAGGCCGGCTCGCCCGCCTCCACCAGACCGAGCTGGCGGGCCCGGGCCTCCAGGTTGCCCGGGGCCTCCGCGTCGGCGATCTCCTTGTTGAGCTGCTGCTGCTCCACGTCGAGCTTGGCCTGCTGCTCCTGGAGCTTCTCCAGCCGGAAGGCGTTCTCGTTGATCTTCGTGTTGACCGCCAGGATGCCGAGCACCCCGCCGACCACCAGCACCAGCACCAGGGCGGCGAAGGGTGCCCGCGGCACCTTCACCGGCGGCGGCGGCGCCACCCGCAGCCGGGGCGGACGGGCCGTGCCGGCGCTGTCCCGCTCGGCCGGCCGCAGCGCGGCGCTGCCCTGGGTCGGGAACTCGCGCGCCCCCCGGGCGCGAGTCTCCCCCTGCCGGTTCGCGCGGTCCGCCCGCGGCGCGCCGGTCCCGATGCGCGTGGCCCGCTCCGCCGCGGTCCGGCCCCCCGACCGCGGTGCGCGCTGCCCGCCGCCGGCGATGTCCCGACGGTCGCGCTTGTCAATAGTCATGTCCCTCCCCCTCTTCGTCCGTCCCTGTCCCGTCCCCCGGGGTCCGTCAGATCCGTGTCGGATCCGGGAGACCCCGCCCCTGGTTGGTGCATCGCCTTGACCCGCCGGCGGTACCGTTCGCGGTCGGTGCCGCCCTGCTGTGCCGCGTCCGGGTCGAGTCGCTCCGCGGCCCGCAGCCGCACTGACGCGGCCCGCGGGTTCGCGGCGACCTCCGCCTCCCCGGGAAGTTCGGCGCCCCGGCTGAGGAGCCGGAACGTCGGACCGGACCCGGGCAGTTCGACCGGGAGGTCGACCGGGCCCTTGCTGCGGACCCGGTCGCTGAGCGCCGCCTTGGTGAGCCGGTCCTCCAGCGAGTGGTAGGACAGGACCACCATGCGGCCGCCCACGTTGAGCTTGTCGAGCGCGGCTGGCAGCGCCGTCTCCAGCGCTGCCAGTTCCTTGTTTACCTCGATCCGTAAAGCCTGAAACGTTCTCTTGGCCGGGTGTCCCCCGGTTCGTCGGGCGGGTGCCGGAATGGACTCCCTGACCAGTTCGGCCAGCCGCGCCGACGAGGTGATCCGGGCCCGCTCCCGCTCGCGGATGATCGCCGAGGCGATCCGGCCCGCGAACTTCTCCTCGCCGTAGACCCGCAGCACGCGGGCCAGGTCCGGATGGGCGTACGTGTTGACCACCTCCTCGGCGGTCACCCCCCGGGTCTGGTCCATCCGCATGTCCAGCGGGGCGTCCTGCGCGTAGGCGAACCCGCGGTCGGGTGCGTCGAGTTGCAGGGAGGAGACGCCCAGGTCGAACAGGATGCCGTCGATCGCCGGATAGCCCAGCCGACCGAGCACCTCCGGCAGCTCGTCGTAGACGGCGTGCTCCAGGTGGACGCGGTCGGCGAAGCGGGCCAGCCGGACGCGTGCGTGAGCGAGCGCCTCGGTGTCCCGGTCCAGCCCGATCAGCACCGTCTCCGGATGCGCCTCGAGCACCGCCTCGGCGTGCCCGGCCAGGCCCAGCGTCGCGTCGACGTGGACCGTCCGTCCGCCCCGGCCCAGCGCGGGGGCCAGCAACTCGAGACACCGCTCGAGCAGCACCGGCACGTGCGTGCCGCGTAGCTCCCCCATGTCGACCCCCACTGGTGTGAAACCTTCGTCCTTCACGCGTCTGTCGTCGGACGACGCCGTGCCGTCGTACCGCCAGATCCCCATCCGCTCTCGCCCCTCGGAGGCCGCGGCCCTCCGATCGGATCGTGCGCCTGGCACCGGGGAAGGGGTGCCAGGAACTCGAAAGCGGGTGGAGATCTCGCAGTACGTCGGGCGCCGTCACGCCCTACAGACCGCCGGGCAGCACCCCCTCCTCGATGTCGGCGAAGTCGTCTTCGCTCTCCGCGAGGTAGGTCTCCCAGGCAGCCTTGTCCCAGATCTCCACCCGGGTGCTCGCGCCGATCACGACCAGATCCCGGTCGAGGGCGGCGTAGTCCCGCAGGTGGGCCGGGATCGTCACCCGGCCCTGCTTGTCGGGAACCTCGTCGTGCGCGCTGGCGAAGAAGACCCGGCTGTAGGCTCGGGCCGCCTTGTTCGTCATCGGTTGCGCGCGCAACTGCTCCGCGATCCGCTGGAACTCGGGCATCGGGAAGGCGTAGAGGCAGCGATCCTGCCCTTTGGTTATCACGACACCCCCCGCCAGCTCGTCCCGGAACTTCGCCGGGAGGATCAACCGGCCTTTGTCGTCCAGGCGCGGGGTGTGGGTGCCGAGAAACATCGGCCCAACCCCCTCGCCCTTGAGCGGCGTTCGCGGCGCCGCTGACCCCCCGGGCCGGTGGGCCCTCCCGGCCTCACCACTGCGCCCCACTCTACTCCACTTCCCTCCACCCGCAACCAGAATCGCCCGCGTGGCGCGGCCTTTCGGCGCGCAAAACCGCACGTCAACGGGGGTGGAGCGGAGTGGAGGGCCGCGGGGTGCCCCGGGCCGGTCCGCTTTCCGACATAGATCGACTCCGTCCGGCTGAGCGCGTCCCGACCACCCCGCCGGACCACCCCGGCCGAACGGTTCGCCGTCGGCGGCGATCTGGCGGGGTCGCCGGTCCGGTAACCTCGCTCGGGTGACGGACGCGAAGATGCCCCTGCGGGCAAAGGTGGCAAGCTCGGTGTCGCGGACCGCCGCGGCGCTGTCGCGGGCCGCGGGGCGCGGTGACGGCTCGGTGATCGGCGGCTGGATCGGCCTGAAGATCGACCCGGACCTGCTGGCCCACCTGTCGGCTGGGCGCGCCATCGCCCTGATCTCCGGCACCAACGGCAAGACCACCACCACCCGGCTCACCGCGGCGGCGGTCGGGGTGCTCGGCCGCGTCGCCACCAACTCGTTCGGCGCCAACATGCCGACGGGGCACACCTCGGCGCTCGCCAAGGCCGGCAGCACGCCCTACGCGGTGCTGGAGGTGGACGAGCACTACCTCGCCCAGGTGCTGGACGCCACCGAGCCGCACGTGGTGGCGCTGCTCAACCTCTCCCGCGACCAGCTCGACCGGGCCAAGGAGGTCGCCATGATGGCGCAGCTCTGGCGCGCCGCGCTGGTCCGGCACACCAACGTCCGCGTCGTCGCCAACGCCGACGACCCGATGGTGGTCTGGGCCGCGACCCCGCCGCCCAACCACGACCACCGCATCGCCCCGCCGCAGGTCACCTGGTTCAGCGCCGGACAACGCTGGCACGACGACTCCTGGGTCTGCCCCGAGTGCGGCTCCACCATCCAGCGCTCCGGCGACCAGTGGTGGTGCAGCGGCTGCCCGCTGCGCCGTCCCGAGCCGCAGTGGACGGTGGAGGACGACGGCGTGCTCGACCCGACCGGTGCCTGGCACAAGGTCAAGCTCCAGCTCCCGGGCAAGGTCAACGTCGGCAACGCCGCGACCGCGCTGGCCGTCGCCGCCGAGTTCGGCGTCCGGCCCGTGGACGCGGTGCTCCAGCTCGGCAGCGTCACCTCCGTCGCGGGCCGCTACGCCCAGGTCGACCGGGACGGGCGCAACATCCGGCTGCTGCTGGCGAAGAACCCGGCCAGCTGGCTGGAGGCCTTCGACATGGCCGACGTCGCCCCGACGCTGCTCTCCATCAACGCCCGGGACCCCGACGGGCTGGACACCTCCTGGCTCTTCGACGTCGACTTCGCCCCGCTACGGGGCCGGCAGGTGCTGATCACCGGGGACCGCGCGTACGACCTCGCGGTCCGGCTCGAGGTCAACGACGTGCCCTTCCAGCATGTGCGGACGTTCGACGACGCCGTCCGGTCGGTGCCCCCGGGGCGCCTGGAGGTCATCGCGAACTACACCGCGTTCCAGGACATCCGAGCGGAGTTGGACCGTGTCAACTGAGAGCCTGCGCATCGTCTGGATCTACCCCGACCTGCTCTCCACCTACGGCGACCGTGGCAACGCCCTGATCCTCGCCCGCCGGGCGCGGCAGCGCGGCTTCCCGGTCGAGGTGCTGGAGGTGCGTTCCGACCAGCGCCTCCCCTCCACCGCCGACATCTACCTCATCGGCGGCGGCGAGGACGGCCCGCAGGCGCTCGGCGCGCAGCGGCTGCTCGCCGACGGCGGCCTGCACCGGGCGGTCGCCCAGGGCTCGGTCGTGTTCGGGGTCTGCGCCGGCTACCAGCTGCTCGGCACCTCCTTCTTCGCCAAGGGCACCCTCTGCGCCGGGCTGGAACTGCTCGACCTCTCCTCCGACCGGGGGCCGACCCGCGCCGTCGGCGAGCTGGCCGGCGAGATCGACCCGCGGCTGGGCGTGCCGGCGCTGACCGGGTTCGAGAACCACGGCGGGCGCACCCACCTCGGCCCGGGGGTCTCCCCGCTGGCCCGGGTCACCGCCGGGGTCGGCAACGACGGCGCCACCGAGGGGGCGTGGCGGGGCAAGCTGCTCGGCACGTATTCGCACGGCCCGGCCCTCGCCCGCAATCCCGCCCTGGCGGACCTCCTGCTGCGCTGGGCCACCGGCGCGCACCAGCTCCCGCCGCTCGACGACACCTGGTCGGACCGGCTGCGCGCCGAGCGCCGCACCGCGGTGGCCGCCGCCGCCCGGGCATGATCCCGGCCGTCCGGCGGCTGCTGCGGCAGCCGTCGGCCGTCCGGTTCGCCCTGCTGCTGCTCCTGCTCGCCTCCTTCGGGGCGGTGCTGCTCGTCGTCGACCTGCCCGAGGCGCGGGAACTGCCCGGGCTGGCCGACCGGCTGGGCGGCCTCGCCCCCGTGGCGGCGGTCCTCGGCGGGGCTCTGCTGCTGGTCGCGCTGGTCCCCCGGACCTTCATCACGCTCGCCTCGGGCGCGATCTTCGGTGCGCTGGAGGGCGCCGCGTACGCGCTGGGCGCCGCCCTGCTCGCGGCGGCGCTGGGCTTCACGGTCGGCCGCCTGCTCGGGCGGGACTTCGTCGCCGAGCGGGTACGCGGCCGGCTGGCCCGGTTGGACGGCTGGTTCGCCCGCCAGAGCGTCCTCGGCGTGATCACCGTACGGCTGCTGCCGATCGCCGGCTTCGGGCTGGTCAGCTACGGCTACGGCACCACCGGCGCCCGGGTGCTGCCGTTCCTCGCCGGCAGCGTGATCGCCTCCGCGCCCACCGCGTTCGGCTACGCGGCGGTGGGCGCGACGGTCACCTCCCCGGGCGACGTCAACTGGTTCGGCGTCGCGCCGGCCGCGCTCGGCCTGATCGCCAGCGTCGTGCTGATCCACCGCTGGTGGCGCGCCGAGCGGCAGCGCCGGCTCGGGCCGAGCTGAGGCCGGCGGTGCGCGGCGGATCGCCCGGAGCGGGCGGGGCCACGGGGCCGGAACACGAGGGGCGGCAGCCGGCCGGCGCCACCGGTCGCGTCGACCCGATCGCCGCCGAGGAGCGGCTGCGGGGCGGCTTCATCGCCGAGGTGGTCCGGGTCGGCGACACCGTCCGGCGTACGCCGCCGGAGAACGCCGAGTTCGTCGCCGCGCTGCTGCGACACCTGGAGCGGGTGGGCGCGGACGTCGCGCCCCGCCACCTCGGCATGGACGAGCGGGGTCGGCAGGTGCTCAGCCACGTCGACGGCCGGGTGCCGTGGCGGGACAGGGAGGATCCGGCGTACTTCGCCGACCCGGCGCTGACCCGGCTGGCCGAGCTGCTCCGGCGGCTGCACGACGCCTGCGCGGGCAGCCCGCTGGCCGCCGACGCCGAGACGGTCTGCCACCGCGACCTGTCCCCCAAGAACACGGTGTACCGGGACGCTCCCGCCGGCCCGCTGCCCGTGGCGCTGATCGACTGGGACCTGGCCGCGCCCGGCCGGCGGGTCGAGGACGTCGCCTTCGCCGCCTGGCACTGGGCGGCGGTGGGGCCGGCAGCCGACCCGGTGGAGCTGGGCCGGCGCGCCCGGCTGCTCTGCGACTCCTACGAGGCGGCCGGCCCGGGGTCGCCCGCGCTGCCCCGCGCCGAACTGGTCGACGTGATGCTCGCCCAGATCGACGGCACCTGGCGCGGGATCGCGGCCGGCGCGGAGCGGGGCGATCCGACCATGTGCCGGCTCCGCGACGCGGGGATCGCCGACACGGTGCGCCGCTGGTACGGCTGGCTGGGCGAGCACCGCCCGGTGGTCGCGGCCGCGCTGCGCTGAGCGCCCCGAGCGCGTCCGGTCGCGTGCCTCATCCCGCCGGGGAGACCAGCCCGGCCTCGTAGGCGGCGATGACGAGGTGCACCCGGTCGCGGGCGCCCAGCTTGCTGAACAGCCGGGCCACGTGCGCCTTGGCGGTGGCCGCGCTGATCACCAGCTCGGCGGCGATCTCGCCGTTGGACAGGCCCCGGCCGACGAGCGTCAGCACCTCGCGCTCCCGCTCGGTGACGCCGTCGAGGGCCCGGGTCGGGGCGGTGGGGGTCGGCCGGCGGGCGAACTCGGCGATGAGCCGGCGGGTGACCCCGGGGGCGATCAGCGCGTCCCCGGCGGCGACCACCCGGACCGCGCCGAGGATGTCGTCCAGTGCCATGTCCTTGACCAGGAACCCGCTCGCGCCGGCGCGCAACGCGGCGTGCACGTGCTCGTCGTCGTCGAAGGTGGTGAGCACGAGGACGCGGGTGGCGCCGCCGTGCGCGGTGATCGCGCGGGTGGCCTGGATGCCGTCCATGCCGGGCATCCGCAGGTCCATCAGCACCACGTCCGGCACGACCTCGCGGGCCAGCCGCACCGCCTCGGCCCCCGTACCCGCCTCGCCGACGACGTCGATGTCGGGGGCGTCGGCGATGAGCACCCGCAGGCCGGCGCGGACCAGTGGCTGGTCGTCGACGAGCAGCACCCGGACGCTCACCGGTCCCCCGCCCCGGTCTGCGCCCCGGCCGACTCCGTCGCCACGTGTGCTGCCGGTGCTGCCGGTGCTGCCGGCGCTGCGGGGGGTGCCGGCGCTGCGGGGGGTGCCGGTAGCCACGCCGCCACCCGGAAGCCGCCCTCGGGGCGGGGCCCGGCGTGGAACCGGCCTTCCAGCAGAGCGACCCGTTCGCGCATGCCGAGGATTCCGTGCCCCTCACCGCCGACCCGGGCGCCCCGGCCCTCGTCGACGATCTCCACGGCCACCTCGTCGGGGCCGTGCTCGGCGGTGACCCGGCACCGGTCGGTGCCCGCGTGCCGTACCACGTTGGTGAGCGCCTCCTGCACGATCCGGAACGCGGCGAGGTCGACCTCGGCCGGGACGGGCCGCCGCTCGCCGACGCGCCGCAGGTCCACCCGCACCCCCGCGTCGGCGGCAGCCGCGACCAGTCGGTCGAGGTCGTCCAGCCCCGGCGTCGGGTCCAGCGACGCCGACTCCGACTGCGGGCGGCGCAGCGCGCCGAGCGTACGCCGCAGGCCGGCCAGGGTGTCGCGGCTGGTCGCCTCGATGGTGGCGAGCGCGGCGCGGGCCTGGGCCGGTTGGGTGTCGATGACCCGGGCGCCCACGCCGGCCTGGATGGCGATCACCCCGATGCTGTGCGCGACCATGTCGTGCAGCTCGCGGGCGATGCGCAGCCGCTCGGCGGTGACCGCCTCGGCGGCGGTGTGCGCCCGGACGGCCGCGGCGTAGCCGCGCCGGGCCTGGACCGAGTTGCCGACCGTCCACGCGGTGACGACCGCCAGCACGGCGAGCGTGGCCCGGTTGATGGGGTCGCTGGCCGGGTTCACGAAGCCGGCGGTGATCTGCACGACGAGCACCGCGACGGCCACCGGCACCGAGACGCGGCGCGACCGGTGCGCCGCGATCAGCCCCACCACCAGGTCGATGGCCAGGAACTGCGCGTACCAGATGTCGGTCAGGTAGCCGCCCTCCGGAACGTTGACGGCTGCGGTGACCACGCACGCCGCGACGACCATCAGGGCCAGGGCGAGCACCGGGCGGCGGCGCAGCAGGCCGGCGGGCGGGACCACGGCCAGCAACGGCACCAGGTAGCGCTCGGAGAACCACCAGTCGCCGAACCCCACGCCGCCCCGGCTCGACGCGACGGCCGGGGCGAGCAGCACGGTGACGGGCAGCAGCGCGACGCCGACCCAGGGCAGGACCGCCCGCGCCAGCGACGCGGCGCGGCGTGGCAGCGGCACGGTGGCGTCCATGCGCACACGGTAGACAGCCCGTCGCCGCCCGCGCATCGGCCCACGGGCGTACGCCCCGGGGCGGGTCACCGGCCGCCGGGTGTGGCCGCCGGGGCGACGCCCCGCCGGCCGCCGCCCGGCAGCGTGGGGCAGGTGATCGAACTTCAGTCCCTGACGAGACGGTACGGCCGCACGACGGCCGTCGACGACCTCACCCTGACCGTGCGCCCCGGCCACGTGACAGGGTTCCTCGGCCCCAACGGGGCCGGCAAGTCCACCACGCTGCGGATGATCATCGGGCTCACCGCGCCGACCAGCGGCACCGTCACCGTGGACGGGGTCCGCTTCGCCGCCCGGCCACGCGGGCTGCGCCACGCCGGCGCGCTGCTCGACGCCGGGGACGTGCACGGCGGGCGCAGCGCCGTCGCGCACCTGTCGGCCCTGGCCCGCAGCAACGGCATCGCGCGCGCCCGGGTCGACGAGGTGCTCCGGGAGGTGGGGCTGTCGGCCGTCGCCCGGCGGCGCATCGGCGGCTTCTCGCTCGGCATGCGGCAGCGGCTCGGGATCGCCGCCGCGCTGCTCGGGGACCCGCCCGTCCTGCTCTTCGACGAGCCGTTCAACGGTCTCGACCCGGAGGGGGTGCGCTGGGTACGGGACCTGTTCCGGCGGCTGGCGGCCGAGGGGCGCACGGTCTTCGTCTCCAGCCATCTGATGAGCGAGATGCAGAACTGCGTGGACCGGCTCGTGGTGATCGGCCGGGGCCGGCTGATCGCCGAGCAGGGCCTCGCCGAGTTCGCCGCCGGGAACACCCGGGCCGACGTGACCGTCCGTACGCCCGACCCGGCGACGCTGTCCGCCGTGCTCACCGCCGAGGGCGCGCACGTCCGCCCGGACGACGCCGGGGTGCTCGTCGTGACCGGCCTGACGGCCGCGCGGATCGGCGACCTCGCGCTCGCCCACCGCGTCGGGCTGCACGAACTGACCGCCCGCACCGCCTCACTGGAGGAGGCCTTCATGGCACTCACCGCCGACAGCGTCGAGTATCTCGCCGGGGAGGGGACCCGATGACCGCCGTGACCGCGCCGACCCGCCGACCGACCAATACCGACGTCCCGGCCCGGTTCCGCGACCTGCTGGCCGCCGAGTGGATCAAGCTGTGGTCGCTGCGCTCGACCCGCTGGACGCTGCCGCTGGTCTTCCTGTTCGTGGTCGGGGTCAGCGTCAACGCCAGCCTCGCCGACCACCGGAACTGGCCGACGTACCCGCAGGAGCGCCGGGAGATGTTCCGCATGTACGGGCCGGTGCGCGACGCCTTCCCCGAGGCCGGCTACCTGCTGCTGATCCTCGCCTCGGCCACCATCGGCGCACTGACCATCGTCGGCGAGCACCAGAGCGGGCTGATCCGGGCCACGTTCGCCGCCGTCCCCGCCCGCCGCGCGCTGGTCGCGGCGAAGGCCGCCGTGCTGGCCGGGGTCATGCTCGTCTTCGGCACGGTCACCGCGACGACGTCGTTCTGGGTGTCCCAGGCGATCCTCGCCGACCGGGACGCCGGCTGGTCGATCGGCGAGCCGGGGGTGCTGCGCGCGGTCGTGGCGAGCGCCGCGCTCGTGCCGGTGTGCGCGCTGGTCGGGATGGGTCTGGGCGCGCTCACCCGGCACGCCGCCGGTGCGGTGGCCGGCGCGACGGCGGTGCTCGTGCTGGTGCCGATGACGGTGGACAGCGACGAGCACCGGTGGATCGCCGAGGCGTACAACGCCCTGCCCCTCGCCGCCTGGCTACGACTGCTCGAGGTGCATCCCGACGTCGTCAACCTGGACCCGTACCCGGCCACCGTCACCGGCTCCTGGCTGACCCTGGCCGCCTGGTCCGCGGCCGCCACCCTGGCGGCGATCACGCTGACCCACCGCCGCGACCCCTGACCCGGCCCGCCCCAGCGCGCGGCCCGGCCCGACCTGGCGCGTCGATCATGCAGTCGTGGTGCCCGGCTAATCCCGCCCCGGGGACCTTGTCCCCCACCACAACTGCATGATCGACCGCGCACGGCGCGGCGTCAGGCCACCACGGAGACCATGCGGCCCTTGATGACGATGACCTTGCGGGGTTCCTTGCCGGCCAGCGAGGACGCGACCGCCTCCAGGGCCGCCGCGCGGACGGTCTCCTCGGACGCGTCGGCGGGGACCTCGACGCGGCCCCGCACCTTGCCGTTGATCTGCACCGGGTAGGTCACCGTCTCGGCCACCAGCAGCGCGGGGTCGGCGGTCGGGAAGTCCGCGTACGTCAGGGAGGTGTCGTGCCCCAGCCGGCGCCACAGCTCCTCGGCGACGTGCGGGGCGAACGGTGCCAGCATCAGCACCAGCGGCTCGGCCACCTCGCGCGGGGTCTCCGCCAGCCGGGTCAGCCCGTTGGTCAGCTCGATCAGCTTGGCGATCGCCGTGTTGAACCGGATCGCCTCCATGTCGCCGCGGACCCCGTCGACCACCTTGTGCAGCAGCCGCCGGGTCGCCTCGTCGGCGGGCGCGTCGGTGACCCGCAGCGCGCCGGTCTGCTCGTCGACGACCGCCCGCCAGACCCGCTGCAGGAACCGGTACGACCCGACGACCGCCCGGGTCTCCCACGGACGGGAAACCTCCAGCGGGCCCATCGACATCTCGTAGACGCGGAACGTGTCCGCCCCGTACGCGGCACACATCTCGTCCGGCGTGACCACGTTCCTCAGGGACTTGCCCATCTTGCCGTACTCGCGGTTGACCTGGGTGTCGCCCAGGTAGAAGCCGCCCTCGCGCTCGGTGACCTCCTCGGCCGGCACGTAGGCGCCCCGGGCGTCGGTGTAGGCGTACGCCTGGATGTAGCCCTGGTTGAACAGCTTGCGGAACGGCTCGAACGACGAGACGTGCCCCAGGTCGTACAGCACCTTGTGCCAGAACCGCGCGTACAGCAGGTGCAGCACGGCGTGCTCGGCGCCGCCGACGTACAGGTCGGTGCCACCGCAGTCGCCCTCGCCGCGCGGCCCCATCCAGTACGCCTCGTTCTCCGCGTCGACGAAGCGCTCGGAGTTCGTCGGGTCCAGGTAGCGCAGCTCGTACCAGCACGAGCCGGCCCACTGCGGCATCACGTTGGTCTCGCGGGTGTAGCGCTTCGGGCCGTCGCCCAGGTCCAGCTCCACCTCGACCCAGTCGCGCCGGCGCGACAGCGGGGTCTCCGGGTTGCTGCCGGCGTCCTCGGGGTCGAACGTGCGCGGCGAGAAGTCGTCCACCTCGGGCAGCTCGACCGGCAGCATCTCCTCCGGCAGGGCGATGGCCGCGCCGGTCTCGTCGTACACGATGGGGAACGGCTCGCCCCAGTAACGCTGCCGGGAGAACAGCCAGTCGCGCAGCCGGTAGGTCACCGCGCCCGTGCCGTGGCCGTTGGCCTCCAGCCACTCGATGATCCGGGCCTTCGCCTCGGTCACCCCCAGGCCGTTCAGGTCCAGGCCGCGCTCGGGCGCGGCGCTGTTGACCGCCGGGCCGTCCCCGGTGTACGCCTTGCCGTCGAAGCCCTCCGAGGGCTGCACGGTACGCACGATCGGCAGGTCGAAGACCTCGGCGAACGCCCAGTCCCGCTCGTCCTGGCCGGGCACCGCCATGATCGCACCGGTGCCGTAGCCGGCCAGCACGTAGTCGGCGACGAACACCGGGACCTGACCGCCGGTGACGGGGTTGGTGGCGTACGCCCCGACGAAGACGCCGGTCTTCTCCTTCGTGTCGGCCTGCCGCTCGACGTCGGTCTTGGCCGCCGCCGCCTTGCGGTACGCCTCCACGGCCGCGCGCGGGTTGGCGTGCCCGCCGGTCCACGCGTCCTTCGTCCCCTCGGGCCAGGCCGCCGGCGCCAGCGCGTCGACCAGCTCGTGCTCGGGGGCCAGCACCATGTAGGTGGCGCCGAAGACGGTGTCCGGCCGGGTCGTGAACACCCGGATCGGCGCGACGGCGGTCGGGAAGTCGATGTGCGCGCCCGTGGAGCGGCCGATCCAGTTGCGCTGCATCAGCTTGATCGGCTCGGGCCAGTCCAGCGTGTCCAGGTCGTCCAGCAGCCGGTCGCCGTACGCGGTGATCCGCATCATCCACTGCTTCAGGTTGCGCTTGAAGACCGGGAAGTTGCCGCGCTCGGAGCGGCCGTCGGCGGTGACCTCCTCGTTGGCCAGCACGGTGCCCAGCCCCGGGCACCAGTTGACCGGCGCCTGCGAGACGTACGCCAGCCGGTGGTCGTCGACGACGGCCCGGCGCTCGGCGACGGACAGCTCCGCCCACGGCCGCCCGTCGGGCGTGGGCCGGTTGCCGCCCTCGAACTCGGCGATCAGCTCGGCGATCGGGCGGGCCCGCTTCGCCCCGGTGTCGTACCAGGAGTTGAAGACCTGCAGGAAGATCCACTGCGTCCACCGGTAGAACTCGGTGTCGATGGTGGCCACCGAGCGGCGCTCGTCGTGGGCCAGGCCCAGCCGGCGCAGCTGCGCCTTGTAGCGCTCGATGTTGGCCACGGTCGTGGTCCGCGGGTGGGTGCCGGTCTGCACCGCGTACTGCTCGGCGGGCAGGCCGAACGCGTCGAAGCCCATGGCGTGCAACACGTTGCGCCCCGCCATCCGCTGGTAGCGGGCGAAGCAGTCGGTGCCGATGTAGCCCAGGGGGTGGCCGACGTGCAGGCCCGCGCCCGACGGGTACGGGAACATGTCCAGGACGTACAGCTTCTCCGCCCCGGCGCGCGGATGACCGGGGTCGGCCAGCGGGCCGGTCGGGTTCGGGGCGTGGAACGTCCCCTCCCGCGCCCAGGCGTCCTGCCAGCGCTGTTCGATCTCCTCGGCCAGGGCCGCGGTGTACCGGAACGGGGGAATGTCGGCCGGTGCTGCCTCACTCATGGCGTCTCCTCGCTTCGCTCGTCGCCGCCGGCCACGCCACGGCCGGGCTGGGTGCTGACCTCGCTCGGCGCGGTCATGTCGGTCTGGCTCGGGTCTGTCCGCCGCCGGCGCCGCGCCGCCCGAGGGCCGGCGCCGGTGCCGGGTGCCGATCGCCGGGGCGTCCGGCGGAGGGCACAAAAAAGCCCCTCGCGCAGGAGGGGCCGCCGTGCTGTCGCGCGTCAGCGCATCAGCACGGCCCGGTAAGAAGCAGGAAGAATCCGGCCATGCCCGGGAGTGTACCCCGCCGTCCGGTCCCGCACGTCGCCCGCCGCCACGGGTCGGGACGGCGACACCGGACGTACGCGCCGCGGCAGCCCTTTGTGATCATCAACGGCACCGAGAGCGACGGTCCGATCCCCCGACCCGGCGAATGTTCGGTGCGTAACCGACCGTCTACCTGCGGGGGTCGGCGACGGCGACAAACATGGTTAGCCTGAGAGACCAGTGAGATTTCTGCGGCAGACGAGGCTCGGCGTCGCGAACCCTACGGCGGGTCCAGCTGCTCTATACAGAGCTGCCGTCCGGCGACGAGGAGGAGGCCCGTGACACAACAGACCAGGGACGAGGTGGGCGGCGTGTTGCCGCACGACGAGTTCCGTGCCGCCAGCGAAGCCATCGTGTCGAACATCGAGCAGGTCATCGAGGGCAAGACCGCCACCGTGCGGCTCGCCCTGGCCGTCCTGCTCGCCGAGGGCCACCTGCTCATCGAGGACGTGCCCGGGGTCGGCAAGACCAAGCTCGCCAAGGCCATGGCCCGGTCGATCGACTGCTCCGTGCGCCGCATCCAGTTCACCCCCGACCTGCTGCCCAGCGACGTCACGGGGGTCAGCGTCTACAACCAGGAGACGCACGACTTCGAGTTCCGCCCCGGTGCGGTCTTCGCCAACCTGGTCGTCGGCGACGAGATCAACCGCGCCTCGCCGAAGACGCAGTCGGCGCTGCTGGAGTGCATGGAGGAGCGCCAGGTCACCGTCGACGGCGTCACCTACCACCTCCAGACGCCGTTCATGGTCGTCGCGACCCAGAACCCGATCGAGATGGAGGGCACCTATCCCCTCCCCGAGGCACAGCGCGACCGGTTCACCGCCCGCATCGCGATGGGCTACCCGGACCCGAGCGCCGAGCTGGCGATGCTCGACGGGCACGGCGCGACGGACCCGCTGGACGAGCTGCGTCCGGTCGCCGACGCCAACACCGTGCGGCAGCTGATCGGCCACGTCCGGCAGGTGCACGTCGCCGACGCCGTCAAGCAGTACGCGATCGACCTGGTCACCGCCACCCGCGAGGCCGCCGACCTGCGGCTGGGCGCCTCCCCGCGGGCGACCCTCCAGCTCCTGCGCACCGCCCGCGCGGTGGCCGCCCTGGAGGGGCGCGACTACGTCCTGCCCGACGACCTCCAGGTGCTGGCCGTGCCGGTGCTCGCGCACCGAATCATCCCCACCGCCGACGCCCAGCTCGCCCGGCGTACGACCGACGCGATCGTCTCCGAGCTGGTGCACCGGCTGCCGCTGCCGCACGACCGCGGGCGCTCCCCGTACGACACCCGCCCCACGGGCGAGGGCAACGGCCGAGCCACGTACGAGCCGCGGAGGCGGTGACGTGCGCGACGGGCTGCGCGGGCTGACCACCCGCGGCCGTTCGTTCCTGGCGGCCGCGGTCGCGGCGGCGGTCTCGGCCGGCATCCTCGGCGAGAAGGACCTGCTCCGGGTGGCCGTGCTGCTGGCCATCCTGCCGCTGCTCGCCGCGGCCTACGTCGGGCGCAGCCGCTACAAGCTGGCCTGCAACCGGTCGCTGGACCCGCACCGGGTGCCCGTCGGGGCCAGCTCCCGGGTGGTGCTGCGGTTGCAGAACATGTCCCGCCTGCCCACCGGCACCCTGCTGCTGGAGGACCGGCTGCCGTACGCGCTGGGCAGCCGGCCCCGGGTGGTGCTGGAGCGGCTCGGCGCCCACCAGGCCAGCTCGGTGGCCTACACGGTGCGCGCCGACGTGCGTGGCCGCTACGAGGTGGGCCCGCTGGTGGTCCGGATGACCGACCCGTTCGGGTTGTGCGAGCTGAGCCGCGCCTTCCCGAGCACCGATCATCTGACCGTCATTCCACAGGTCACGCCGCTGCCCTCGGTGCGCCTGCCCGGCGAGTACGCCGGCAGCGGCGACAGCCGGGCCCGCTCGGTGGCGGTGCACGGCGAGGACGACGCCGCCACCCGGGAGTACCGGATGGGCGACGACCTGCGCCGGGTGCACTGGAAGTCCACCGCCCGCACCGGCGAGCTGATGGTGCGCCGGGAGGAGCAACCCTGGGAGAGCCGGGCCACCGTCGTGCTGGACACCCGCGCGTACGGCCACCGCGGCGACGGGCCGACGGCCTCCTTCGAGTGGGCGGTCTCCGCCGCGGCCAGCATCGCGGTGCACCTGCGGCAGGCCGGCTACAAGCTGCGTCTGGTCACGGGTTCCGGCGCGGACGTGGACGCGTCCGAGGCGGCCGGCGACGGGGTGCTCCTCGACCACCTCGCCGAGGTCCGGCTCGACAAGAACGGTGAGCTCACCACCCTGGTGCAGCGGGTCCGGCAACGGGCGGACGGCGGCCTGATCATCGGCCTCTTCGGCTCGGTGAGCACGGCCGAGGCCGAGCTGCTGGCCGGGCTGCGGGGCAACGGCGCGACCTGCGTCGGTTTCCTGCTCGACAGCTCCACCTGGCTGAACCTGCCCGCCAAGGCGCGGGCCGAGGCCGACCACGCCCACGGCGCCGCCGCGCTGGCCATGTTGCAGAGCGGCTGGCGGGTCATCGGCGTCGACCACGGCACGCAGTTGCCCGCGCTGTGGCCGCAGGCGGCCCGCGGCTCGCAGGGCTTCGCGCTGCGGGCGGCCATGGCCGAGACGGTGGCCGGCGGCATGCGATGAACGGAAGGGTCCCCTCATGATCGCCCACCGGAACCTGGGCTTCGTGGCCGCCGCGGCGACGCTGCTCGCCGCCGCGCCGCTGTCGGCCATCTTCGAACGCTGGACGTGGCTGATCCAGGCGACGATCGCGGTGGCCGTGGTCGCCGCCGTGGCCGCGCTCGCCCGGCTGGCGCGGGTTCCGCTCTGGGGCCAGGCGCTGGGCATGCTGGCCGGCCTGACGCTCGCCCTGACCTGGCTCTTCCCCGGCGGCACCGAACTGCTGGGCATCGTGCCCACCCCGTCGACCTTCACGCACTTCGGCGAGCTGCTCGACGGCTCGCTGGAGGACATGCGCTCGTACGGCGTCAAGGTCCCCGACACCGACCCGCTGCTGTTCGTCACGGTGCTCGGGATCGGCGGGGTGGCCGTGGTGGTCGACGTGCTCACCGTCGGGCTGCGCCGGCCGGCGCTGGCCGGCCTGCCGATGCTGGCGATCTACTCGGTGCCCGTCGCGGTCTACGTGGACAGCGTCCCGGCGGTGCCGTTCGTCGTCGGCGCCGCCGGGTTCCTCTGGCTGCTGGTGACCGACAACGTCGACCGGGTCCGCCGGTTCGGCCGGCGGTTCACCGGCGACGGGCGGGACGTCGACGTCTGGGAGGCCTCGCCGCTGGCCGCCGCCGGCCGGCGGCTGGCGGCGGTGGGTGTGGCCCTGGCCGTGGTGCTGCCGCTGGCCGTGCCGGGGATGACGGGCGGGCTGCTGGACACGCTGGGCGGTTCGGGCAACGGCAACGGCAACGGGCGCTCCGGGCAGGGCGGCACCGGCCGGATCGACCTGTTCGCGGCGTTGAGCGGGCAGCTCAACCAGTCCGAGGTCGCCGATCTGGTCAAGGTCACCACGAACGAGCCCCGCCCCTTCTACCTGCGCTTCGGCGTGGCCGACAAGCTCACGCCGAGCGGCTTCCGTGAGGGCACCCCCACGGGCCGGCCCGTCGACGACCTGCCGGCGCCGTCCGCGCGGGGCGCCGAGCAGCGGACGTACCAGGCCACGGTCGAGGTGACGAAGACCCTCAACATGCCGCTGCTGCCGGTCTACACCGAACCGGTGCGCTCCGAGGGCCTCAACGGCAACTGGGCGTACGACCCCAGCCTCCAGGTGGTCTTCTCCCACCGGGACAACTCTCGCGACAAGCGCTACTCGTTCGAGTACGTGCGCTCGACCTACACGCCGGCGGCCCTGCGCCGGTCGTCGCCGTTGCCGGCCGACCACGCCGTGCGGCGCCTGCATCCCGCGCCGCCGCCGGTGCCCGAGGTCGAGGAGCTGGTCTCCACCCTGGTACGGGGCAAGGACACCGAGTACGACAAGGTCCGTGCGATCTACGACCACTTCTCCGCGGACAACGGCTTCACCTACTCGCTCAGCACCAAGGGCGGCACCAGCGGGCGGGAGATCGTCGACTTCCTCGACAACAAGGTCGGCTTCTGCCAGCAGTACGCCGCCGCGATGACGTGGCTGGTCCGGGCTGCCGGCGTCCCGGCGCGGGTGGCGTTCGGCTTCGCCAACGGCAGCAACTCCGGCGACGGCACGTACACGTTGACCAACCGGAACCTGCACGCCTGGACGGAGGTCTACTTCAACGAGATCGGTTGGGTGCCCTTCGACCCGACCCCGGCGTACGGCGTGCAGGGCTCGACCCGGTCGGCCTGGGCGCCGGACATCGACGCCCCGGAGGCGGAGACGCCGACCGCAGGCCCGACGAGTGCCCCCGGCGACGTCGACCCGTCGGCCGGCCCGGCGGGGCCGGAGGGCCCCGAGGAGGACATCGACTCCGGCCTGGCCCTCGACGGCACGGCCCCGACCGACCAGGCTCCGGTCTGGCCCTGGTACGCCGCCGCGGCGGTGCTGGCCCTGCTCGCTCTGCTCGCCCTGCCGGCGCTGCGCCGCACGGCACTGCGCCGCAAGCGCAGCGGCCCGGCGAAACCCGCCGCGGCGGCGGTGCGCCCCGGGGCCACCGACGACGCGCCCGTCGACGGGCGACGCATGGTGGTGGTGGCGGACGCGGAGCGGGCGCGGGCGGACGCGCACGCCGCCTGGGACGAACTGCTGGACACGCTTGTGGACTACCGGGTCCGGGTGGACCGGACGGAGACCCCCCGGGCGACCGCCGACCGGCTGTCCCGGGAGGCGCTCACGGCCGACGCGGGGGCGACCACGGCGGTACGCCTGCTCGGCCGCGCCGAGGAACGCGCCCGCTACGCCCGCGATCCGCTGACCGGCGAGCAGCTCCTGCCGGCCCTGCGCACCGTACGCGCCGCGCTGGCCGCACAGACCGACCGGCGTACCCGCCTGGTGGCGGCGGTGCTGCCGCCGTCGGTGCTGCTGCGCTGGCGCACCGGCACGGCCGAGGCGTCGTCCCGGCTGGTGGCGGCGGGCGGTCGGGCCCGGCACCGGTTGCTGCGCTGGAACCCGCGTCGCCTGGTGGCCGGCCGCATGGCCCGCTGACCGACGGACGAACGGGCCGGTAGGGGCACCCGCCCCCGCCGGCCCGTCGCGTTCGCGGGGCTCCCGTCGCGGCACGGGCCTCGGTCGGCGAGCGTTCCAGGTTCTCCAGGTTCGCTATGCCGGGTGCCGGGCCGTCACGGCTCGATACCCCCGGGGGTCGGGCCGTCGGGCCGCCAGCCGACGGCCGTCAGGCCGACCGGCGTCACGGCCGTCAGGGCCGACGGGGCCGGCCGAATGCCGGACATCGGGAGATGCGGAGGATGCACGCCCCGGGGCGTGCGGAATCGTCGGTGGCCGCCGGGCGTCCCGGCGGCCGAACTTTTGTCCGCGCGGCCCGCCTCAGGGGCGGGCCGGGCTCAGCGGTGCCCCTCCGGGCGCTGCCGCCACCGGTCCTCCATCCGGTCCAGGATCGAGGGCCGACGACCCGACCGGCCGCGGGGGCGACGACGACTCGTCGTCCCGCCCACGACGTGCAGGTCCGGTGACTGCCCCCGACGGTGCGACTGCACCGCGAACGCGGCCGAGGCCAGCATGACGACGAAACCCGCCACTGCCAGCGGCGGAAGCTTGATCACCGCGCCATAGACCAACAGGGCCAGCCCAGCGATGATCACGCCGGCAGCGACGAGCAGGCGACGCCGCGCGTGGAAGCGCGGATCGCTGGCGCGCACGGCCGAGGCGAATTTGGGGTCCTCGGCAAGCGACCGCTCGATCTGCTCGAACAGCCGCTGCTCGTGCTCCGAGAGCGGCACGGCACTCCTCCCCGGTCACGTTGGTCGGCCCGGTCGGGCCGACAGACCGTGGCAGCCAACCGGCTGCTTACCCGCAAGTCTACGAGGGCCCTCGCGCGTCGGAAAGCGGGACGACCTACGGCCGGGGTGGATTTTCATTTCGTCGCCCCTCGCGGACCCCGAGCAGACTGGCCGGACCTATGACGGACCGCCCGAAACGGGCAGCGGCGGCGTCGGCTGCGGCCTCCGCCTCCCGCCAGCCCCGCTCGGGCGCACCGAGGGTGAGCTGCCGCGGGGTCTCCCGCGCGGCGGCGAGCCCCTCGACCCGTACGCCGACCAGACGGACCGGCTCAACCGGGTCGAGCGCGGTGTAGAGCGCCCAGACGGTGTCGAAGATCTCCCTGGCGACGTCGGTCGGCACGCCCGTCGTGCGGGAGCGGCTGACGGTGCGGAAATCGGTCAGCCGCACCTTGAGCGACACGGTGCGCCCGACCTGCCCGGCCCGGCGCAGCCGGATGCCGACCTTCTCGGCGAGGGCGAGCAGCGCCCGGCGGATCTCCAGCGGGTCGGTGACGTCCACGTCGAAGGTCACCTCGGCACCGATCGACTTCTCCGCCTGCTCGGGGCTGACCCGGCGCTGGTCGCGCCCCCAGGCCAGCTCGTGCAGGTGGGCGGCGGACGCGTCGCCGAGCGCCTTGCGCAGCATGCCGACCGGGGCCTCGGCGAGATCGCCGATCGTGGCCAGGCCCAGCCGCCGCAGCGTCTCGGTGGACCGCTCCCCCACGCCCCACAGCGCCGACACCGGCAGCGGGTGCAGGAACTCGAGCACCCGGGTGGCCGGGACGACGAGCAGGCCGTCGGGCTTGGCGCGGGTCGAGCCGAGCTTGGCCACGAACTTGCTCGGCGCGACGCCGACGGAACAGCTCAGCCCCTGCTCCCCCGCGACCCGCTCGCGGATGCGCCGGGCGATGGCGGCCGGCGGGCCGAAGAGCCGCCGGGCGCCGGCCACGTCGAGGAACGCCTCGTCCAGGGAGAGCGGCTCGACCAGGGGGGTGACGTCCCGGAAGATCTGCATCACCGCGGCGGAGGCCGCCGAGTACTGCGTGAAGTCCGGCGGCAGGTAGACCGCGTGCGGGCAGAGCGCCCGGGCCCGGGCGGTGGGCATGGCGCTGCGTACGCCGTAGCGCCGGGCCTCGTAGCTGGCGGAGCTCACCACCCCGCGCGGGCCGGTCCCGCCGACCACGACGGGCCGACCGCGCAGCTCCGGCCGGCGACGGACCTCGACCGAGGCGAAGAAGGCGTCCATGTCGACGTGCAGGATCGGGCAGCCGGAATCGTCGGCGTCCGGCCCGAACCGGGGATCGCCACCCCGGGGCAACGACTGGCTGCGGCCCATCCCCGCAGGCTAGCCCGGACCTGCGACATCCCCGCCCGGCGGGCCGGCGCGTCAGCCGCGTACGACCAGCAGCGGGATCGCCATCTCGGCCGCAGTGTCCGCCCCGTGGTACGCCACCAGCCGGGAGACCGCCGGCGGCTCGGAGCGGGAGGCGGTCACCGCGTACGTGCCGTTGCAGATCACCACCACGTCGCCGATGCGCGCCAGGTGTTCCTCCGCCACCGGACCGAACCAGCCGGCGGCCACCACCTCGTCGCGGGTACGCACCCGGGCCGCGTCGCCGAGCACCGCCGACCAGGAGGCCACCACGTCGTCCACGGCGCCGGGGGTGACGTGCAGGTAGCGGACCCGCGGCTCCCCGGCGACCACCTCCAGCCCGGCGCGCAGCCGGGGGTCGGTGTCCAGGTCGAAGCGGTCTTCGGCCGGCACGTCGAGCTGGCCGTGGTCGGCGGTGACCAGCAGCGCGGCGTCGGGCGGCAGCCCGTCGACGAGCCGGGCCAGCAGCCGGTCCACCTCGGCGGCGGCGATCCGCCAGGGCGCCGAGTCGACACCGCTGAGGTGGCCGTGCCGGTCCAGGTCGGGGTGGTAGCCGGAGACCAGGGTGGGCCCCGGCCCGGCGGCCAGGGCGGCGAGCATCCGTTCGGCGAGCGCGTCGACGCCGGTCGCGCCGCGGTAGTCGCCGCCCCGGTTGGCGGCCAGCGTCAGCCCGCTGCCGCCGAACTCCGGCCGGCTCACCACGGTCACCGCGACCCCGGCGACCCGGGCCCGCTCCAGCTGGGTACGCACCGGCTGCCAGCGCAGCGGCGCCGGATCGGCCGCCCACTCGATGTGGTTGAGCACCCGGTCGGTCCCCGGCACCCGCACCGTGAACCCGAGCACGCCGTGCGCGCCGGGCGCGGCGCCGGTGCCCAGCGTCACCAGGCTGGTCGGCGTGGTCGACGGGAAGCCGGAGGTCAGCTGCCGCCCGACGGTGGCGGCGAGCCCCACCAGGGTCGGCGCGTACGGGGCGGCGGTCGGGATCTGGTGCCAGCCGAGGCCGTCGACGAGCAGCACCGCGATCCGGCGTACCCCGGGCAGCGCGGCCCGCAGCCCGAGCGGGTCGGTGGCGCCGGGCACGTCGAGAACGGCGAGCGCGGACGGCAGGACGTCGGCGAGGCTGGCGTCGCCGTAGCGCGGCCCGACGATCTCCAGCGTGGGCCCGGGCGGGCGGGGCGGGTCGGTCACGGGCGGCGGGCGAACAGGTGCAGCTGGGCGGCGAGGTCCCGCCAGGGCGCCCGCGCGGCGAGCGCCCGCTCCAACTCGACCAGGGCGGCGGGCTGGCCGTCGGCGACGGCGGCGGGGAGCAGGTCGGCGAGCACGCGTACGCCGTGGATCTGCTCGACCGCGAGCCCGGCGGCGGTGAGCAGCGCGGCGGCGCCGTCGGCGTCGTAGCGCCGGCGCAGGGTGTCCCGGGTGCCGGCGGTGCCGGCCGGATCGGCGGCCAGCGCGGCGGCGACGTCCAGGTGCCCGTTCATGGCCCGGCCGAGCACGGCGGCGGCCCGGCCGGCGACGAGCACGCTCGCGGCGCCGCCCGGCCGCAGCGCGGCGGCCAACGCCGCCACCACCGCCGCGGGATCGTCGACGACCTCCAGCACGGCGTGGCAGAGCACCAGGTCGGCGCTGCCCGGCTCGACCAGGCCGGCGAGCGCGTCGCCGTCGCCCTGCACGGCGCGGACCCGCTCGGCCACGCCGGCCTCCGCGGCCCGGCGGGTCAGTGCGGCGAGCGCGTCGGGACTGGCGTCGACCACGGTGACCCGGTGCCCGGCCTGGGCCAGCGGCACGGCGAAGCCGCCCGTGCCGCCGCCGACGTCGAGCACGGTCAGCGCGGTGCCGGCGCGGCGCTCCAGCTCGGCGCGCAGCACCGACCAGATCACGGCGGTACGGGGGGTCAGCGGCGGCCCGGCGAGCCGGCCTGGGGTCTGCTCCACCCGGTCGAGCCTAGTCACCCGGTCCAGCCGCACCGCGCCGCACCTGTGGCGGCCCGGCCTGCTCCGGGTGGGAGATCAGGACTCGCCGGCTGCGGCGTCGTCCTCGGCCCGCGACCGCAGGGCGTTGGCCACCGGGCCCTCGACGATCTCGTACTCGCGCGGCTCCGTGTGGTGGCTCGGGGTCCAACCGGCGCCGAGCCGGGTCCGCCGGGAGTTCGCCACCCCACCGCTACGGTCGTTGTTTCCCATGATCGTTCGTCCCCCTCGTGCTCGCGCGGGCCACTCTGCCCACGCGAGCTGGAGTGTCCCTCCATCCGGCGCGGAAAACCGTAATGTGGATCACTGCCGTCAGCGGAAGTCGCGCGAGGGCGGACTGACCGGGGGCTCGATGGCGTCCAGCCGGTCGGCGGTGAGGTTGATCACTCCCTCGTGCCGCTGCAACCGCCCCCGCACCACCAGGGCGGCGCTCGTGCGGGCCACCCGCCGGTAGCGCTGCCACAGGCCCGGGGAGCAGGTGACGTTGAGCATCCCCGTCTCGTCCTCCAGGTTGAGGAAGGTGACCCCGCCGGCGGTCGCGGGCCGCTGCCGGTGGGTGACGATCCCGCCGACCCGGATGCGCCGCCCCGGCTCCACCCGACCGAGCCGGGCGATCGGCACCGCACCGAGCGCGTCGAGCCGGGGGCGGATGAAGCTCGCCGGGTGGCTCTCCGGCGACAACCCGGTCGCCCAGACGTCGGCGACCAGCCGTTCCACCGCCTCCATCCCGGGCAGGGTGGGCGCGGTCGCGCCGGTCACCGTGCCCGGCAGCCGGCCCGGCCGGTCCTGGGCCGCCGCGCCGGCGGCCCAGAGGGCCTGCCGCCGGGACAGCCCGAAACAGGCGAAGGCGTCCGCGGTGGCCAACGCCTCCAGCTGCGCGGCGGTGAGACCCACGCGCCGGGCCAGGTCCGGCATGTCGCGGTACGGCCCGCGCGCCGCCCGCTCCGCCTCGATCCGCTCGGCCACCCCGTCGCCGAGGGTACGCACGCCGGAGAGCCCGAGCCGGACGGCGGGCCCGTCCAGCCCCCAGGCGTGCGGCGGCTCCCCCGGCGCGCTGCCCCACCGGGTCCGCGGGGTGGACTCCAGCACCGCCAGCGCGCCGCTGGCGTTGATGTCCGGCCGACGCACCTCCACCCCGTGCCGGCGGGCGTCGTCGACAAGCGTCTGCGGCGAGTAGAAGCCCATCGGCTGGGCGTTGAGCAGCGCGGCCAGGAACGGCCCCGGGTGGTAGCGCTTGAGCCAGGAGCTGGCGTAGACCAGGTAGGCGAAGCTCATCGCGTGGCTCTCCGGGAAGCCGTAGCTGGCGAACGCGGAGAGCTTGTGGAAGACGTCGTCGGCCAGCTCGCCGGTGATGCCCCGCTCGGCCATGCCCGCGTAGAGCCGGTCGGCGATGCGGGCCATCCGCTCGGCGGAGCGCTTGGCGCCCATCGCCCGGCGCAGCTGGTCGGCCCCCGCCGCGTCGAAGCCGGCCAGGTCGATGGCGAGCTGCATCAACTGCTCCTGGAACAGCGGTACGCCGAGGGTCTTCTCCAGCGCGTTGCGCATCAGCGGGTGCGGGTAGGTCACCGGCTCCTGGCCGTTCTTGCGCCGGATGTACGGGTGCACCGAGCCGCCCTGGATCGGGCCGGGCCGGATCAGCGCCACCTCGACCACCAGGTCGTAGAACTCGCGGGGCTTCAGCCGGGGCAGGGTGGCCATCTGCGCGCGGCTCTCCACCTGGAACACCCCGACCGAGTCGGCCCGGCAGAGCATGTCGTAGACCTCGGGATCGTCCAGCGTCATGTCCCCGAGGTCCAGGCTCATCCCGATCATGTCGTAGCCGTAGTGCAGCGCGGAGAGCATGCCGAGCCCGAGCAGGTCGAACTTGACCAGGCCGACGGCGGCGCAGTCGTCCTTGTCCCACTGGAGCACGCTGCGGCCCGGCATCCGCCCCCACTCCACCGGACACACCTCGATCACCGGCCGGTCGCAGATCACCATGCCGCCGGAGTGGATGCCCAGGTGCCGGGGAAACGTCTGCAACTCGTTGGCGTACGCGACCACCTGCTCGGGGATGTCCGCCACGTCGACCGGGGCCACGGAGCCCCAGCGGTCGATCTGCTTGCTCCAGGCGTCCTGTTGGCCGGGCGAGAACCCGAACGCCTTGGCCACGTCCCGCACCGCCGAGCGGGGCCGGTAGGAGATGACGTTGGCCACCTGCGCGGCGTGCTCCCGGCCGTACCGGGCGTAGACGTGCTGGATCACCTCCTCCCGGCGGTCGGACTCGATGTCGACGTCGATGTCCGGCGGGCCGTCGCGCTCCGGGGCGAGGAAGCGCTCGAAGAGCAGCCGGTGCCGGACGGCGTCCACGTTGGTGATCCGCAGCGCGTAGCAGACCGCCGAGTTGGCCGCCGAGCCCCGCCCCTGGCAGTAGATGTCCTGCTCGCGGCAGAACGTGACGATGTCGTAGACCACCAGGAAGTAGCCGGGGAAGCCCAGCTCCTCGATCATGTTCAGCTCGTGGTCGAGCTGCGCGTACGCCCTGGGGTGCGCCTCGGGCGGGCCGTAGCGCTCGCGGGCGCCGGCGTGGGTCAGGTGGCGCAGCCAGCTCATCTCGGTGTGCCCGGGCGGCACCGGGTACGCCGGCAGCCGCGGCGCGACGAGCTGGAGGTCGAAGGCGAGTTCGGCCCCGAACTCGGCGGCCCGGGCCACCGCACCCGGGTACGCGGCGAACCGGGCCGCCATCTCGGCGCCGCCGCGCAGGTGGGCGGTGCCGGCCGCGGGCAGCCAGCCGTCGATCTCGTCCAGGCTGCGCCGGGCCCGAACGGCCGCGACGGTGGTGGCCAGCCGCCGCCGGCCCGGGGTGGCGTAGTGCACGTTGTTGGTGGCCACCGTGGGCAGGCCGGCCGCCGCCGCCAGCTCGGCGAGCGCGTCGTTGCGGTCGGCGTCCACCGGGTGCCCGTGGTCGGTCAGCTCCACCGCCACCGTCTCCGCACCGAACAGGGCGGTCAGCCGGTCCAGCTCGCGGGCCGCCGCGTCCACCCCCTCGGTGAGCAGCGCCGACGGCACGTGCCCCTTGCGGCAGCCGGTGAGCACCAGCACGTGGTCGCGCAACTCGGCGGCGATCTCCTCCAGCTCGCCGTAGACCGGGCGGCCCTTCTCCCCGCCGCGCAGCTGGGCGCGGGCGATGGTCGAGGCGAGCCGGGCGTACCCCTCGTGGCCGTGGGCGAGCAGCAGCAGGTGCCGCCCGAGCGGGTCGGGCTCGCCGTTCTGCGGGCCGGGCAGGCCCAGGGAGAGTTCGGCGCCGAAGATCGTCGGCAGGTGCAGCGCGCGGGCCGCCTCGGCGAAGCGCACCACCCCGTAGAAGCCGTCATGGTCGGTGACGGCGAGCGCGGTGAGGCCCAGCCGGGCCGCCTCCTCGGCCAGTTCCTCCGGGTGGCTGGCACCGTCGAGGAAACTGAAGTTGGTGTGCGCGTGCAACTCGGCGTACGGCACCGCGTCGTCGGGGCGGGCCACCTCGGGCGGCTGGTAGTGCTCCCGCTTGCGGCTCCAGGCGGGAGAGTCGCCGCCGTCGGCGTCCACGGCCAACGGGTCGACCACGTGCAGGTGCCGCTCGTCGCGCACCCGGCTGCCCTCCCCGACCCGCCCCTCCCCCAGCCCGCCCGCACCCCCTCGTTCCGCCTCCGACCGGCCCGTACCCGCTCGGCCCGTACCCGTCCGCCCCGCACCCGACCGACCCGCACCCGACCGACCCGCACCTGGCCGATCCTCGTTCGTCGCCCCCGCAGCCACGCCCGGCCGCCCCGCACCCGCACCCGCACCCGCACCCGCACCCGACCGATCCTCGCCCGACGCCCCCGCGCCCGGCCGGCCCACACCCGTCCCGCCCGCACCCGGCCGACCCGCGCCCGCACCAGATCGTTCCTCGCCCGAGGCCCCCGCGCCCGCGCCCGGCCGACCCGCGCCCGGCCGACCCGCGCCCGTCCCGCCCGCACCCGGCCGACCCGCGCCCGTCCCGCCCGCACCCGGCCGACCCGCGCCCGATCGGCCGGTGCCGGATTCCCGACCGGAGAGCACACGCTCCAACTCCGACCAGGGCAGCTTCGGGTTGTGGAAGCTCATCAGAGCCCCTCCGGGCGGGCAGCCGAAGAGATCTTGGCGAGTTTGAGCCCCTGGAGGGGCCGAAACTCACCAAGATCCGAGAGCCTGCGTCCGGCGGTCCCGTCAACGGGGCAACTCGACAGCGTCGGCGGGACGGCTGGCGAAGCCTCACGCTGGCCGAACCGACCCTCCGGCAGGGCATCGGACCGGCCGGGCCGAGCCGCCGGCAGGGGCTCAACACGCCCGGACCGAGCCGCCAGCAAGACTCCACCCCTGCCGAGCTGAGCCGCCGGCAGGGCTCCGCCCCGCGCAGACCGGGCCGCAGGCGAGGCTCCTCCCAGGCCGAGCCGACCCGTCGGCAGAGCGTCGGGGCGACCCGTCGGCAGGGGTTCAACACGCCCGGACCGGGCCGCCAGCAAGACTCCACGCCGGCCGAGCCGACCCGCCGGCAGGGCGTCGGGTCGAGCGGGGCGGTGAGGGCGGGGCGGGGGCCGGTCGATGACCGCGGGCAGGCGCTCAGTCATAGATCGCCTCCACCAGCCACCGCCCGGCCTCGACGGCGAGCAGCAGGGCCGTACCGTCGGCCAGGCATACCTGGAACCGGGCCCGGCGGCGGGCCTCGGACGGCGCCCACCAGCGCTCGTCGACCGGCCAGGGGCCGGCCCAGCCGACGATCTCGACCGGCCGGGCGGCGCCCACGGTCAGCCGGGCCGGCTCGGCGCTGACCTGGAGCCGCGCGCTGACCTCGACCGGTGTGCCGGCGGCGTCGTGCACGACCGCGGCGAGCGGGTCGGGCAGCACCACGGCCGGTGCTGGTGGCGGCAGGCGGCCCGGCCACGGCGGCGGGACGGGCCGGGCCGGAAGGCGTTCGTCGCCCCACGGCACCAGGCGCACCTGGTCGGCCGGTGAGCGCCCGCCGCCGAGCACCGCGGTGACGACCGCCTCGGGGCCGAGGATGCCCTGCACCCGGCTCAACGCCCGGTGCGCCCGCTCCCGCTCCTCGCCGGTCTCCCCCCACAGGCCGGGTTGCAGGCCGGCCTGTGCGACCACCCCGTCCGGGACCAGCCGCAGCCGGATGATGCCCGCCGTCGGGCGGGTCGGGCGGGTGCCGGCCCGGCCGGTGCTGCCGGACAGCCAGCCGTCGAGTTGCCAGCGCACCCGGTCGGCGATGGCCGCGGCGGTGAGCAGCCCGTCGTGCCGCCAGACCCGGTGCAGTTCCTGGCCGTGCGCGGTGACCGCCTCGATGCCGAGACGGGTGCAGGCCAGCCCGTGCGCGGCGAGCCGGTCGTGCAGCCGTTCGGCCAGTGCCCGGGCGGCGAAGGCCGCCGCGTCGACCCGGTCGAGCGGCTCGTCGTGGTCGGCGGTGACCGCGAGGTCGACCGGGGGTTGCCGGACTGCGAGTGGACGGTGGTCCCGCCCGGCCGCCAGCCGGTGGGCCAACGCACCGTCGAAGCCGAACCGGGCCAGCACGTCGCCGGCGGGCAGCGCGGCGAAGTCGCCCAGGGTGCGTACGCCGAGCCGGCGCAGCAGGTCGGCCAGGGCCGGGCGGCCGAGCGCCTCGACCGGCAGGTCGGCGAGGAACCCCGGTGTCCCGCCGGGCGGAACGACCCGTCCGTCGCGGGCGGCCAGCCCGGCGGCGAAGACCCCGTCGGCGATGCCGACCTGGCTCTCCACCGCGCAGGCCTGGGCGACGTGCTCGACGATCCGCTCGGCGGCCACCTCCTCACCCCCGAGGTAGCGGCTCGGCCCCCGGGCCGCCACCGCGCACGCGCCGGGGCGTACCACCTCGACGCCGGCGACCAGTTCCTCGACGGCGGCGACCACCGGTTCGAACGCCCGGGCGTCCCGCCCGGGGTCGTACTCGACGGCGGTGAGCTGGGGGCATCGGCCCTGGGCCTCACGTTTGCGCAGCCCTCGGCGCACCCCTTCGGCGCGGGCCCGCTCGGAGCAGGCGACCACCCGGTTGGCGTGCAGCACGGCGACCGGGTCGGTGGCCGGCACCCCGTCGACGATCTCCGCGGCGAGCACCGGCCAGTCCGGGCACCAGAGCAGCAGGGTCCGCACGGGCGCAGCGGTCACGTCGGACCGACCAGGGTGAGCGCGGCGGTCACGTCGGACCGACCAGGGTGAGCGCGGCGCGACGGGACGGGGCGGTGGGCGTGGAGGCGACGGCCGGGCCGACCTGGCGGAGCCGGCCGGCGGTCGACCGGCCGGTGGCGGAGACGGCGGCGGCGGGAGCGGAGCGGGGAATGACCCGGGTCAGCCCGTCCCCGGGCAGCCAGACCTTGATCTCCTTGGGGCGGGCGGCGGCCCCGCGGCCCCGCGCGGAGACGGTGACCTCGCGGCGACGCAGCCGGCCCCGCCCCTGCCCGAGCCCCTCCCAGGCGCCCCGGACCACCTGGAGGGTCACGTCCGCGCCGTCCCACCGCCCGTACGGGACGAGGACGCTGCCGCGCTGCCGGGCCCGGGCGGCCAGCCGGTTGGCGACCGAGGCGGAGACCGTCGTCGGCACGGCGGCGACCACGACGTCCACCCCGTCGATCAGCGCGGCGATGACGGTGGCCCACTCCGGGCCCGGGTGGGGCACCAGAGCGAGCCGGTCCAGGGCGATGCCCAACTCGGCGGCGGCGCCAGCCCCGAACGTCGGAACCCCGACCACGGCGCACCACGAGCCGGCCCGGGACGCCTCGGCGAGCAACGCCAGAACCAGCGAGGTGCCGCCGCTGCGCCGGGGCTGGCCGGTGGCCACCGCGATCGTGCTGCCCCGCCGCAGTCCCCGGTTGGGCAGCAGCCCGGTCAGCTCGGGGGCCACCGGCAACAGCCGGTGACCGGTCGCCGGGTCCGGCGCGCTCGCCGGGCGCACCAGACCGGCCAGTGCGGCGGAACCGACCACCATCCGGCCCGCCATCGGACCTACCCCCCGTCGTGCTGTCGGATCAGACGTGCGCGTGCCGCGCCGGGGCACCCGGTCGCCGTCGGCTGGCCGGGTGCCCGGGTCAGGCCGCGAGGCCGTCGAGTGCCGGTTGGTGGGCCACGCCGAGCGCGGCCTCCACGACCGTGACGAACTGCTCGGCGGAGCGCAGCAGGTCGTCGGCCTCCCGGGCGGTCACGACCCGTGGGATGCCGGCCTCGGCGGCGGCCCGCTTGCCGGCGCCGAGGGCGAAGAACCGGGCCCACTCGTCGAGCTCGGGGGCGACACCGGAGAGCAGGATCCAGACGCTGGTCACCCGGTGGCGTCGGGTGGGGGCGGGACGCGCCCGGGCAGCGAGCACGGCCGCGGCCGCGCGGAGCGCGGCCAGGTGGGCGGCGGCGTAGCGGAGGCCGTCGGGACGGGTCTGGGCGGCCTCGGCCAGCCCGCGCCGGGCCACCGCGAGAAGCTGGGCGGGGGTGCGGTGCGGCAGCACGTGCGCCGGCACCGTCGGTGCCTGAGCCGGGTTGGTCGGCATGGGACTGTCTCCTCCACGTGGCCGAGGCGCCGTCCCGGAGACGGCCCTGGGCCGCCGGCGGGACGCCGGGTCGAGTGGTGCGGAGGAAGACGCACCGGTGGGGTGGCCGGCCGGGTGTGGACGCTTCCCCACACCACACCCGGCCGGCGTTACCGGCGGGTTCGTCGCCCGCCGCCCGGGGGTCGTGGGCGGCGGGCGACGCTCCTGCCTGACGGGCCCGGACTCGCGACTGCCCGGGACCCAGGTGCGGCCCGCGGAGCCGCACCGCCCGGAGCCGCGCCGCGAAACACCGCCCCGGATGGTTGGAACGGGCGTTCGAGGCAATCGAACACTCGTTCTAACTACTGCTGACAGTACACCCTCCCTCCGACGAAAATGCAACGTGTGACGCGCGGACCTCGGTCGACGTCCCGGCAGGTGTCGGCCCCGGCGTCCGCCGCCGCGGCTGTGCTGGACGCCGGCAGGGGACCGCGGCGGTAGCCTCCGCTCGTGACAACCCCCCGCCCCGTCCTCGGGGTCGCCATGGTGCTCGCCTCGGCCGGGCTCTTCGCCGTCAACGGCACCGTCTCCAAGCTGGTGCTCCGCGCCGGCCTGGACGCCCCGCAGCTCACCCTGCTGCGCGCCGCCGGCGCCGTCACCGGGCTGCTGGTGCTGAGCGTGCTGCTGCGTCCGGGGGCCCGCCGGCTCCGGGCCACCCCCGGCCAGCTGCCGCTGCTGATCGGGTACGGGCTGGCCGGGTTCTTCGCCGTACCGATGCTCTACTTCGTCGCCATCTCCCGGCTGCCGGTCGGGATCGGGCTGCTGTTCGAGTACACCGCCCCGCTGCTGGTCGCCCTCTGGGCCCGGTTCGGTCAGCGCCACCGGGTGCGCCCGCGGCTCTGGGCCGGTCTGGCGTTGAGCCTGGTCGGTCTCGGCTGCGTGGCCGAGGTGTGGGGCGAACTGAAGCTGGACGGCCTCGGCGTGCTCGCCGGTCTCGGCGCCGCGGTCTTCCTCGCCGCCTACTACGTGCTCGGCGCACACGGAGCGGCGCGCCGGGACACGTTGTCGCTGTGCACCTGGGCGTTCGGCGCCTCCGCCGTGGCGGGCCTGCTCACCCGCGCGGTCACCGTGGGCACCGGCGGCTGGGAGCCGCTGGCCGCCGACACCGAGGGGGGCGTGCCCGTGGCGCTGCTCTGCGCGTACGCGGTGGTGCTCGGCTCGATCGCGCCGTACCTGCTGGTGGCCGGGGCGATGCGGCACCTGCCCGCGACCAGCGTCGGGATCATCGGCATGGCCGAGCCGGTGCTCGCCTCGGCGGTCGCCTGGGTCGTCATCGGCCCCGGTGAGGCCCTCAACACCGCCCAGCTCACCGGCGGGCTCCTGGTGCTGGTCGGCGTCGCGCTGGCCGAGACGGCCCGGGTCGCCCCGGCCCGGGCCACCGCTCCGCCCACCCCGGACACCGCTCCGCCCGCCCAGTACACCGCTCCGCCCACCCCGGACACCGGGCCGCCCGCCCCGGACGCCGCCACCGTCCCGCCCGGAGCCGGCCGGACGTCGCCCCGCCCCGCCCGGTCGGGGCCCGGCACGGCCGGCTGAGCCGCCGACCGGCGTACCGGGAAGAATGGTCGACATGCAGCCACACCCGAACGTGCGGGCGGTGCAGGACGTGCTCGACGCCGCGGGCGCCCGGGACGGGTCCGGCGCGCCGAGCCTCGTCCGCCTGCTGCCCGACGCGGTCCACACCGCCGCTGCCGCCGCCGAGTCACTCGGCGTCGCGGTCGGCCAGATCGCCAACTCGCTCGTCTTCGAGGCGGACGGCGCGCCGCTGCTGGTGCTCACCTCCGGCGCGCACCGGGTGGACACCGCCGGCCTGGCCGCGTCCATCGGGGTCGGCCGGCTGCGCCGGGCCACCCCGGAGTTCGTCCGCGCGCACACCGGGCAGGTGATCGGCGGGGTCGCCCCGGTCGGCCACCCGCGCCCGTTGCGCACCCTGGTGGACACCGCCCTGGAGTCGTACGACGAGATCTGGGCGGCCGGCGGCGTGCCGCAGGCGGTCTTCCCCACCACGTACCCGGAGCTGCTGCGGGTCACCGGCGGCGTCCCGACCGGGGTGGCGTGAGCGAGCGGAGCGCGCGAACCATGGGGCTCAGCAGCGCGGCGCCTCGCGCCGCCGTGGAGCGGAGCGAGGCGGTGGCGTGAGCGAGCGGAGCGCGCGAACCGTGGGGGCCGACGTCCCGGAGCTGGTCACCCTGCACGTGTGGCGCACCTCCCGCGCCGCGCTGCCCCGGGCGTTGACCCGGATGGCGGTCGACCCCCGCCGGCTGCGGGCCGTGCCCGGCGTGCGGTTCGGCAAGCTGCTCGGCACCGGGACCGGCACCGGCTTCGGGCCGGGCGACGCCGACCTCACCCGGTGGGCGGCGCTGACCGTGTGGGACTCCCCCGCCGCCGCGGCCGGCTTCGACGGCTCGCCGGTGGGACGCGCCTGGGCGCGGATCGCCCGCGCGTCCGTCCGGGTCGACCTGCGCCCGCTGAGCAGCCGGGGCGAATGGTCGGGGCGCCGGCCGTTCGGGGAGCCGCCCGGCGGCCGGGTCACCGGCCCGGTGCTGGCGCTGACCCGGGCCCGGCTGCGGCCCCGTCGGGCGGCCACCTTCTGGCGGGCGATCCCACCGGTGGCCGCCGCGCTGCACGCCGCGCCCGGCCTGCTGGCCCGCTTCGGCATCGGCGAGGCCCCGCTGGGCTGGCAGGGCACGGTGAGCGTGTGGCGCGACCCGGCGGACCTCGTGGCGTTCGCGTACCGTCACCCGGAGCACCGGGCGGCGATCATGCGGACCCCCACCGAGGGGTGGTACGCGGAGGAACTCTTCGCGCGGTTCGAGGTGCGCGACGTGGTGGGTGACCGGGCGGTGCTGGGGTGGGTCGCGGACGGCGACCCGGGAGCGGCGGAGGGTGTACGGGCATGAGGTTGGTGCGGTGGACGCCGGACGATCTCGTCCGACGGCTGGACGACGTGGTGGCCGTCTACGGCGAGGCGATGGGCTACCGCCCTGAGCTGCTGGAGTCCCGACGCGGCTACATCGCCACCCACGTACGCCGGCCCGGCTTCCGCGCCGTCGCCAGCCTGACCAGCGAGGGCCACCTGGCCGGCTTCGGCTACGGCTACCTGGGCGGCTCCGGGCAGTGGTGGCACGACCAGGTCTGGCGGGCACTGGACGCCCCGACCCGGCAACGCTGGCTGACCCACTGCTTCGAGGTGGTGGAGCTGCACGTCCGCCCGCCCGCGCAGGGGCACGGCCTGGGCGCGCGGCAGCTGCGGGCCCTGCTCAGCCTGGCGGAGGGGACGACCACGCTGCTCTCCACCCCCGAGGCCGACGAGCAGCGGTCCCGGGCCTGGCGGCTGTACCGCCGGTTCGGCTTCACCGACGTCCTGCGCGACTTCCACTTCCCCGGCGACGAGCGTCCGTTCGGCGTGCTCGGCCGGGACCTGCCGCTGGAGCCGCCGACACCCACCCCGCCCGGCCGGCCCGTGCCATGACCCGACGGCTGTCCTGGGCGCTGCTGGCCGTGCTGGTGCTGGCGCAGATCTGCTACCCGCTGACCACCGGGGAGACCCGGGCCCGGCTGACCGTCGCCACCGTCGTGCTCGGCTACCTGCTCTCGGTCGGCCACGCGCTGCTCAGCCGGGGCCCGCGTACGGCGGCGGCGCTGGTCGCGGTGGCCACGGTCGGCGGGTTCGCCATCGAGGCGCTCGGCGTGGCCACCGGCTTCCCGTTCGGCAGCTACGACTACTCCGGCGAGCTGGGGCCGAAGCTGGCCGGGGTGCCGCTGATCATCCCGCTGGCCTGGACCTGGATGGCCTGGCCGGCCTGGCTCGCCGCCACCCGGCTGACCGGCGGCGACGCCAGCGCCAGGCCCGGCGCCGGGGACGGGCCGAGCGCCGGGGACGCGCCGGGACGCCGGGGCGGGCGGTTCCCCGTCCGGCGGATCGCGCTGGCGGCCGTCGGGCTGGCCGCCTGGGACCTCTTCCTCGACCCGCAGATGGTGGCCGAGGGCTACTGGGTCTGGCGGGACGCCACCCCCGCGCTGCCCGGCCTGCCCGGCATCCCGGTGAGCAACTACCTGGGCTGGCTGCTCTTCGCCGTGCTGATGATGAGCGCGCTGCGCCCGCTGGCCGGGCCCGCCGTGGCCACCACCGACGGGCGGGACGGCCCGATGTTCGCGCTCTGGCTGTGGACGTACTTCTCCAGCGTGCTGGCCCACGCGGTCTTCCTCGACCTGCCCGCCTCGGCGCTCTGGGGCGCGGTCGGCATGTCGGTGGCCGCCGTGCCGCTGGCGGTCACGCTGATCCGCTCCCGCCGCGACGACCGGCACGGGACCCGTCAGCCGCAGCGCCCCGGCGTCGACGCGACGGCATGACCGCCGTCCTCGCGCTGCTGCTCGGCGTGGCCGCGCTGACCGCGCACACCCTGCTCAACGCCGGCCGCTGGCTGCGCCGCCCGGCCGAGCGGCCGGCGCCGGTCACCGAGCCGGTGGCGGTGCTGCTGCCGCTGCGCGACGAGGCCGCGCGGGTCACCCCGTGCCTGCGCGCGCTGCTCGCCCAGCGGGGCGTGCCCCGGCTGCGCGTGGTGGTGCTCGACGACGGGTCCACCGACGGCACCGCGGACGTGGTCCGCGCGGTGGCCGGCGACGACCCCCGGGTCACCCTGCTCGACGGGGTCGCCCCGCCGCCGGGCTGGCTGGGCAAGCCGCACGCCTGCTGGCAGCTGGCCACCCGGGCGGCCCCCGCGGCGACCGCGCTGGTCTTCGTCGACGCCGACGTGGTGCTCGCCCCGGACGCGGTCGCGGCGGCCGTCACCGAGCTGCGTGCCGCGCGGGTGACGCTGCTGTCGCCGTACCCCCGGATCCTGGTGGCGACGGTGGCCGACCGGCTGGTCCAGCCGCTGTTGCAGTGGCTGTGGCTCACCTTCCTGCCGCTGCGGGCGATGGAGCGCTCGCGGCGGCCGTCGCTGGCCGCCGCCGGCGGCCAGTTCCTGGTGGTGGACCGGGCCGGCTACGAGACCGCCGGCGGGCACGCCGTGGTGGCCGGGAAGGTCCTGGAGGACGTCGAGCTGGCCCGCGCGGTCAAGCGGGCCGGCGGCCGGATCGCCCTCGCCGACGGCTCGCGGCTGGCCGCCTGCCGGATGTACGAGGACTGGCCGCAGCTGCGCGACGGCTACTCGAAGTCGCTCTGGGCGACCTTCGGCAACCCGGGGGCGGCGGCCGCCGTGGTGGCCCTGCTGCTCCTGCTCTACACCGCTCCCCCGCTGCTGGCGGTCGTCGCCCTGGCCGCCGGCGCGCCGACGGTGGCCGCCGCGGCGCTCGCCGCCTACCTGCTCGGGGTCACCGGACGGGCGGTCAGCGCCCGGGCGACCGGGGGCCGGTGGTGGCCCGACGCGCTGGCACACCCCGTGTCGGTCGTGGTCCTCGGTTGGCTGACCCTGCGGTCGTACCATCTGCGAAAGCGGCGTCGCCTGTCCTGGCGCGGCCGCCCCGTCACCTAGGGAGGCGCGGCATGGCGCGGATCGTGGTCGTCGGCGCCGGGGTGGGAGGGCTGGCCACCGCCGCCCGGTTGGCCGCCACCGGGCACCAGGTCACCGTGCTCGAACGCGCGGGCACCGTCGGCGGCAAGCTCGGCCGGTACGTCCGCGACACGCCGGCGGGCGCGTTCCACTTCGACACCGGGCCGAGCCTGCTCACCCTGCCCGACGTCTTCCACGACCTGTTCGAGGCGACCGGCGCGAAACTCGACGAGTACCTGGACCTGACGCCGGTGGACCCGATCGTCCGGCACGTCTTCCCCGGCGGCGGCCCGGCCCTCGACTCGTGCGCCGACCCGGCCGAGTTCGCCGCCCGGATCGGCGCGGCCTTCGGCGACCGGGCCGCCGCGGACTGGCAGCGGCTGTGGCGCCGGGCCACGCGGGTGTGGCAGGCCTCGGACCGGGACATCCTGCGCCGCCCGATCGACTCCCCGCGGGACCTGGCCGCGCTGGCCTGGCGGCTGGGCGACCTGGCCGCCATCGGGCCGGGCCGGACGCTGCGCGGGCTGGGCCGACGGCACCTTTCCGACCCCCGGCTGCGGATGCTGCTGGATCGGTACGCCACCTACACCGGCGCCGACCCGCGCCGGGCGCCGGCCGCGCTGGTCGCCGTGCCCTACGCCGAGCTGACCTTCGGCGGCTGGTACCTGCGCGGCGGGCTGGGCACGCTCGCCGACGCGCTGCTCACCCGCTGCCTGGACCTCGGCGTGGTCGTGCGGACCGGCGCCACGGTCACCCGGATCGACGCCGCGGGCGGCCGGGTGCACGGCGTACGCCTGCGCGGCGTCACCGCCCCCGTCCCCGCCGACGTGGTGGTGGCCAACGTCGACGCGCTCACCCTCTACCGGGACCTGCTGCCCAGCCCGCGCCGGCTGACCGGGCTGACCGACCGCAGCCTGGCCGGTTTCGTGCTGCTGCTCGGCCTTACCGGGGACTCCGGGCTGGCCCACCACAACGTGTTCTTCCCCGGCGACTACGACGCCGAGTTCGACGCGGTCTTCGGCCACCCGGGGCGCGGCGTGCGGGCCCGACCGGCAGCCGATCCCACCGTCTTCGTCACCGTGGCCGACGACCCGGTGGTCCGGCCAGCCGGCCACGAGGCGTGGTTCGTGCTGGTCAACGCACCCCGGCACGGCACCGCCACCGGTGCCGTCGACTGGCGCCGGCCCGGCCTCGCCGAGGCGTACGCCGACCGGGTCCTCGACGTGCTGGCCGAGCGCGGCGTCGACGTGCGGGACCGGCTGGTGTTCCGGGAGGTCCGCACCCCGGCCGACCTGGACGACGCGACCGGCGCGCCCGGGGGATCGATCTACGGCACCGCCGGCGGCCTGCTGCGCCCGGCCAACCGGGGGCCGGCGCACGGGCTGTGGCTGGTCGGCGGCTCCAGCCACCCCGGCGGCGGCCTGCCGATGGTGACCCTCTCCGCCCAGATCGTCGCCGACGACATCGGCCCCGCCTGGTAGCACCGGCTGCCGGGTAAGGAAGGGCACTGGTCAACGCCTGAGGTAGCGGAAGGGCACCTTCCTGACACCACGGCACCCGGTCAGAGGCCGTTCGGACGGGCCCGCGCGCGGTCAGCCGGCGTCGATCAGGGCGCGGCGGACGGCGGAGAGCAGCTGGCCAAGGCCAAACCCGGCCAACAGCACCCAGACGGCGGTCGCCATGGTGATCGTGCCGGCCGGCAGGTCCGGCTCGATCAGCCCGGTCAGCCCGGCCAGCAGCAGCCCGACCAGGGCCACCGAGACCCGGGTGGGACGCTCCCCCACGGTCACCGCGCCGAGTTCCCGCATGCCGGCGGAGACCGCCCGGGCGCGGACGTACTCGTGCAGCCAGGAGAGCGCGCCGGCGGTCACGACGAGCGCCCCCGGCGCGCCGATCAGCCAGAACGCGGCCAGCCAGGCGACCTCGCCGAGCCGGTCGGCCAGCGAGTCGTAGACGTAGCCGAGCCGGGTGGTCCGGTTCGTGGCCACCGCCACCGCGCCGTCGACGCTGTCCGCCACCGCGGCGAGCAGCACGAACAGCGCCGCGAGGAAGGGACCGTTCTGCGGCCGTACGGCGAACAGCGGCACGCAGGCGCAGAGCAGCACGCCGACCACGGTGACCGGGGTCGGGCCGACCCGCAGCCGGCCCAGCACGAACCCGACGTGGTAGGCGAACCGCAGCCAGGCGCGGACGACGGGGGCCGCCGCCCGGGGGTCGAAGCCCCCGTGCAGCCGTGCCCAGGCCGTGGCGTACTCGTCCCAGTTCAGCTGTGTGCCCACCACGGAACAACCGTCGCACCGCCGTTCAGGTGTCGCGGCACCGGGGTCACACCCGCGCGTCGACCTGGAGGTTCTGCCACACCTCGCGGGTGGCGGTGGAACGGTTGAGGGTGATGAAGTGGATCCCCGGCACGCCCTCGTCGAGCAGCCGCCGACACATCTCGCTGGCCTGCTCGACGCCGAGCCGGCGCACCGCCTCCGGGTCGTCGGCGACCTTCGCGAACCGCTCGGCCAGGGCCGGCGGGAAGGGTGCCCCCGAGAGCTGCGTGGAGCGCTCGATCGTGCCGATCTGGGTCACCGGCATCACGCCGGCCAGGATCGGGGTGTCGCAGCCGGTGGCGGCGACCCGGTCGCGCAGCCGCAGGTAGTCGTCGGCGTCGAAGAACATCTGGGTGATCGCGAAGTCGGCGCCGGCCCGGCACTTGCGCACGAAGTGCTCGGTGTCGCTGTCGACGTCGGTTGAACGCGGGTGCTTGTAGGGGAAGGCCGCCACCCCGACGCTGAAGTCGCCGGCGTCGCGCACCAGGCGGACCAGGTCCTCGGCGTAGAGCACGCCCTCGGGGTGGCGCACCCAGTCGCCGCCCGGGTCGCCCGGCGGGTCGCCCCGCACGGCGAGCACGTTGCGCACCCCGACCCCGGCGAGCCGGCCGATGACGTGGCGCAACTCGGCCACGGAGTGGTTGACCGCGGTCAGGTGGGCCATCGGCAGCAGGGTGGTCTCGGTGGCGATCCGCTCGGTGACCGCGACGGTGGTGTCGCGGGTCGACCCGCCCGCGCCGTAGGTGATCGAGACGAACGACGGACGCAGCGACTCCAGCTCGCGGATCGCCTGCCACAGCAGCCGCTCGCCCTGCGGGGTCTTGGGCGGGAAGAACTCGAAGGAGAAGGTCGGCTGGCGGTCACGGATGAGCTCCCCGATCGCCGGCTGCGGATTGGGAAGGACCGATGGAAGACCGAGCGCCACGCCCCGACTCTAGCGGGCCGGGCCCTCCAGGCCGAGACCTTCCCACACTGGTGGACGCCGGACCGCACGGCCGCCGGCCCCGCCGGGGCCGGAAAGCGTCGTACCCCCGGAGTAGTCATGGGGTTGCGCGGGGTGGGCCCGGCCGGAAGGCCGACCCGCCGGGGGCACGCGCGGGGGTCAGCATCCACCGGTGGCGCACCGGTCCCGTTCCGGGGCCCGCGCCGCCGCCTCGCCGACACCGTCCCGGAGGACCGATGACGCCGCCCCCGCCGCCCGGCCCGCAACTGCTCGGGCCGCTGCTCGCCCAGCTCCGGCTGGCCCGGGGCTGGAGCCAGCTGCGGGTCGCGGCCGAGCTCTGCGCCGCGTCCGGCGTGCCGACCCTCAGCCGGCACGAGGTCTCCCGGTGGGAGCGGCAGCTGCGCCTGCCCGGCGAGTTCTGGCTGGGCTGGCTCGCCGTGGTCCTCGCGGTGCCGGCCGACCTGCTGGCCACCGCCGCGGCCCGCACCCGCAGCCTCGGTCCGCCGCCGGCCTTCGGCGGGTCCCGGCCCCGGTCGGCGCTGCTCGCCCTGGCCCAGCGCTGGCTCGCCGACCCGCGCGCCGTGCTGCTGCCCGGCACACCCGCCCGGCCCGCCGCCCGGGACGAAGGCGCGGGGCCGCTACGGCTGGCGGAGCTGCGCCGGCTCGACGACCTCGTCGGCGGGGCCGACCTGGCCGGGCTCGGGGCGTACCGGCTGGGACGGGCGGTGCGGGCGCTGTCCGGGTGCGCCCCCTCCGCACGCCCCCGGCTGCTGCCCGAGCTGGCCGAGTCCGCCCAGCTCGCCGGCTGGCTCGCCGCGGACGCGGGGGACGGCGCCGGCGCCCTGGACGCGTACCGGCTGGCACTGCGCGCCGCCGCGACGGCCGGCGACCCGTCGCTCGCCGGGCACGTGCTCGGCTCGGCCAGCCACCTGCTCACCGGCGTCGGCGACCCGGAGGGCGCGCTGGTGCTGGCCCGCACCGCGTACGCGGGGACACGGCGGTCGGCCAGCCCCGGCCTGAGGGCCCTGCTGCTGCACCGGGTGGCCCTGGCCGCGGCGCTCGGTGGCCGGGCGGGGGCGGCCCGGCAGGCACTCGACGCGGCCCGCCGGGTGACCGACGCACCGGAGCCGGGCCGGGAGCCACCGTGGCTCTACTGGCTCGACGGGCCGGAGTTGGCGGCGATGACCGGGCGCACGCTGGTCGCTCTGGGCCGACCGCTCCCGGCCGAGGCGCCCCTGCACGCCGTCCGGCGGCGCGGCCCCCGCACCTCCGCGATCTACGGCGGCTGGCTGGCCCGGGGCTACCTGCAACTCGGCGAGGTGGAGCGGGCCTGCGCGGTGGCCGGCGAGGCGCTGCTCGACGCGGTCCGCGCCGGGTCGCCCCGCGCGCTGGGCCAACTGGCCGACGTACGCCAGCGGCTGGCCGGGCACGGCGACGAGCCGGCCGTCCGGCGGTACCGGGCGCTCGCCGCCGCGGCGGCTCCGTACCTGCCCCGGCCGGGGCCGCCACCTGGGCCGGCAGGCCGGCAGGCTCCCACGTGGCGTGCGGCGCGTCGGCCCCCCGGTGCCGCGACGGGGTCCGCCCCGACCGGCTAGCGTCGTGGCGTGACCCACGCTGCTCCTGTTTCCCCCGTCGACCGCGCCGGGCTGCGCCAACGGATCGACAAGGCCCTGACCGAGTTCCTGGCGAGCCAGCGCGCCTGGATGGCCGGGGTCGACGACGCCCTGGCTCCGCTCGCCGAGGCGATCGAGGCGTTCGTCCTCGGCGGCGGCAAGCGACTGCGCCCGGCGTTCGCCTACTGGGGGTTCCGGGGAGCCGGCGGGGTGGACACCGACCAGGTGGTCACCGCCCTGGCCGCGTTGGAGTTCGTGCAGGCCAGCGCGCTCATCCACGACGACCTGATGGACCGCTCCGACACCCGGCGCGGCGAGCCGGCGGTGCACCGGCGGTTCGCGGCCCGGCACCGGGCGTCCGGCTGGGGCGGCGACGCGGACGGCTTCGGCGACGCGGCGGCGATCCTGCTGGGCGACCTGTCCCTGGTCTGGTCCGACGCCCTGCTGCACTCCGCCGGCCTGGACCCGCGCACGGTGGCCCGGGCCCGGCCGGTCTTCGACGCCATGCGCACCGAGGTCACCGTCGGCCAGTACCTCGACGTGCTGACCCAGGTCACCGGGGACACCTCGGTGGAGCGGGCCGGCAAGGTCGCCCGCTACAAGTCGGCGAAGTACACGGTCGAACGGCCGCTGCTGCTCGGCGCCGCGCTGGCCGACGCGCCGGCGGAGGTCCGGGCGGCGTACTCCGCGTACGGGCTGCCGCTGGGCGAGGCGTTCCAGCTCCGCGACGACGTGCTGGGGGTCTTCGGCGATCCCGCCCAGACCGGCAAGCCGGCCGGTGACGACCTACGTGAGGGCAAGCGGACCTACCTGGTGGCGGCGGCCCTGGAGACGACCGACGGGGCGGGCCGGGAACTGCTGCTCGGCGGGCTGGGCGACCCCGGGCTGGACGAGGCCGGGGTCACCCGGCTGCGCGAGCTGATCGACGGCAGCGGGGCGCTGGCGCGTACGGAGCAGCGGATCGGGGTGCTGACCGACACCGCGCTGGCGGCGCTGGCCGCCGTCGACCTGGACACCGAGGCCCGGCAGGCCCTGGTCGACCTGGCCATCGCCGCCACCCGCCGCGCCGACTGACCCGCTGACCGGCCCACCCGCGCGGGGGCGAGGGGCAGGGGCGGGTCAGAAGCCCAGGGCCTGGGCCCGGCGCTTCACCTCGCGGGCCTGGTCGCCTGCGAGCGCCTTCGCGGGGTTGCCGCCCGGCAGGGTGTCGTCCGGCTCGTAGAGCCAGCGCAGCGCACCCTCGTCGTCGTAGCCCCCGTCGGCCAGCAGGTTGAGCACGCCGGGCAGGTGCTTCAGCACCGTCTGGTTGGCCACCAGGTCGGCCGGAATCCGGCGGACGCCGTCGCGGCGTACCGCGATCAGCTCCCGGTCCCGGATCATCTGGTGGACCTTGCTGATCGACACGTCGAGGCGCTCGGCCACGTCCGGCAGGGTCAGCCAGTCGGCGGCATCGGCGGGGCCGGCGGATTCGGGGCCGGGCACGGCCCGGTCGGCGGGTACTGAGTCGGTCACCGGACCACCCTGCCATGTCCCGCCCGATCGGGGTCAACGGCACCCCCACGAGCCGGCTGAGCAGGGCCGGCGGGGGAAGCGAGCGCGGCGGGGCAGTCCTGGTCGCACCCCATCTGTAGCATCCTGTTCAACCTTCACCCCCTGGACACATAGACTCCCTGCCGATGGACACACAGGTCGCCGACACGTTGCTGGGCTCGCTGATCGACGGGCGCTACCGCATCCGCGGTCGCGTGGCCCGTGGCGGCATGGCGACCGTGTACACCGCCACCGACGAACGCCTCGAGCGCACCGTCGCACTCAAGATCATTCACCCGTCCCAGGCCCCGGAACCAGGGGCGCGGACGGCGGGCTTCGTGGAGCGGTTCACCGACGAGGCGAAGACCATCGCCCGGCTGACCCACCCCAACGTCGTCGCCGTCTACGACCAGGGCAAACACTCGGGCCTGCCCTACCTCGTGATGGAGTACGTCCGCGGTCGCACCCTGCGCGACGTGCTCGCCGAGCGGCGTCGGCTCAACCCCGACGAGGCGCTGGCCATCGCCGAGCAGATGCTCGCCGCGATCGCCGCCGCGCACCGGGCGGGGCTGGTGCACCGCGACGTGAAGCCGGAGAACGTGCTGGTCGCCGAGGCCCCCACCGGCGGCGCGGCCAACCTGGTCGACAGCGTCGTCAAGGTCGCCGACTTCGGGCTGGCCCAGGCGGTCGAGGCGAGCGCCGACGACGAGAACGGCAACCAGTTGATGGCCACGGTCGCGTACGTGGCCCCGGAGCTGGTCACCGACGGGCACGCCGACCCCCGCACCGACGTCTACTCCGCCGGCATCGTGCTGTTCGAGATGCTCACCGGTCGGGTGCCCTACGACGGGGACCGTCCGGTCGACGTCGCCTGGCAGCACGTCGACAACGACGTCCCGACGCCGTCGACCCTGGTGCCCGGCCTGCCCAGGGCGCTCGACGAACTGGTCGCCCGGGCCACCCGGCGTGATCCGGGCGCCCGGCCGACGGACGCCGGCGCGTTGCTGGCCGAGGTGCAGGCGGTCCGGGACGACCTGGGCGACGCGAACACGCGTACCGCCGTGTTGCGCCGGGTGTCCGACGAGCCGATGGCCGGGCCGACCATGATGGTCGCGGCGGTCCAGCCGGCCCAGCGGCCCGCCTGGGCCCGGCTGCCCGAGGGCGCCGCCCCCCGGGCGGGCCGTCGCCGGGCCGAGCCCGACGAGGACGAGGGCCTGTGGTCGCGGCTGTCCGCGCTGCGCGCCCGGGTGATGGGCGACCCGCGCGGCCGCAGGGCGGTCATCGCCGCCGCGGTGGTGCTGGTCCTGCTGGTCGCCGGCGGCGGCTGGTGGCTGGCGGCCGGACGCTACACGGAGGCCCCGCAGCTGGTGGCGATGACCAAGGCCGACGCGGAGGCGCAGGCCGCCCGCGTCGGGGTCGTCCTCAGCTACGCCGATCCGCGCTACGACGAGAAGGTCCCGAAGGACGCCGTCCTGGCGCAGGACCCGGCCTCGGCCACCCGGATCGTCAAGGGCGGCACGATCACGCTGACCCTCTCGCTGGGGCCGGAGCGCTTCCCGGTGCCCGACGTGGTGGGCAAGGAATTCGAGCTCGCCGAGGCGGACCTGCTCGACGCGAAGCTGGTGGTGGCGAAGGGCACCGCCCGCTACGACGACAACCTGCCCGCGGGCGTCGTGTTGGAGACCAACCCGAAGGTCGGCGCCGAGGTGAAGCCGGGCGACAAGATCACGGTCGTCCTCAGCAAGGGCAAGGCCCCGATCTCCGTGCCCAACCTGGTCGGCAAGAGCCTGGGTGAGGCCAAGACGATCCTCGCCCAGCTGGGCCTGGAGCTGGTGGAGCCCACCTACAAGGACTCCGACAAGCCCAGGGACGAGATCCTCGGGCAGAGCCCGGCCGACGGCACCGGGGTGGAGCGGGGAGCGAAGGTCAAGCTGGAACTCAGCAAGGGCCCGCCGCTGGTCGCCGTGCCCCGGGTCATCGACCTGCCCTGCCAGCAGGCCAAGCAGCTCCTGGAGAGCCAGGGCTTCCCGGTGGCGATCCAGTTCAACCCGAACGGCATCACCCGGTTCCAGAACCCGCCGGAGAACACGCAGGTGCCGCCGGCCACCCCGGTCACCCTCGGATGCATGTAGCGATGCCGGCACCGCAGCGGCTGGTCGGCTCGCACACGCCCACCTCCGGCGGCCTGGCGAGGGCCGCCCTGCCGTACGCCGACGCGGCCGGCTCGCGGGTCGTGCAGGTCTACGTGTCCAACTCGCGGGGCTGGGCGCTGCCGCCCGGCGACCCGGCCCAGGACGTGGCGTTCCGCGACGGCTGCGGCGAGCGGGGCGTGCCCGTCTTCATCCACGCGTCCCTGCTGGTCAACCTCGGCTCCCCCACCGCCAACACGGTCGAGCGGTCGGCGGAGACGCTCGCCCACGCGCTGCGCCGGGGCCGGGCGATCGGCGCCGAGGGCGTGGTCTTCCACGCCGGCAGCGCGGTCGACGAGGGGTACGCCGAGGCCGCCATGCGGCAGGTACGCGAGACGCTGCTGCCGCTGCTCGACGAGGCGGCGGCAGCGGACGGCCCGCGGCTGCTGGTCGAGCCGAGCGCGGGCGGCGGTCGCTCGCTCGCCTCGCGGGTGGAGCAGCTCGGGCCCTACCTCGACGCGGTGGAGCGGCACCCCTGGCTCGGGGTCTGCTTCGACACGTGCCACGCCTGGGCCGCGGGGCACGATCTGGCCGCCGAGGGCGGCATGACCGCGACGCTGGACACGCTCGTGGCGACGGTCGGGGCCGACCGGCTTCGGCTGGTGCACGCGAACGACTCGAAGGACCTCTGCGGTTCCACCCGGGACCGGCACGAGAACATCGGCAAGGGCACCATCGGCGAGCCGGCGTTCGCCGAGCTGATGGCGCATCCGGCCACCGCTGGCGTCCCGGTCGTGGTGGAGACGCCGACGGAGAAGCACGTCGGCCACGCCGCCGACATCGCCATCCTCAGGCGTCTGCACCCCTGACGCGGGGCCGGCGGGGCGGTCAGCCCCGCAGGACGCGGGTGAGGACCTCGACGGCGCGCTCGATGCCGGCGTCGTCGACGTCCAGGTGGGTGACCAGGCGGGCGGTGCGGGGGCCGAGCACCGAGACCAGGACGCCCTCGGCGCGGGCGGCGGCGGCCAGGGCGTGCGCGTCCAGCGGCGCCTTGGTCAGGTCCAGCGGCACCAGGTTGGTCCGGACGGTCGTGGCCAGCACCCCGAACGGGGCGATCGCCTCGGCGAGCCGGGCCGCCTTCGCGTGGTCGGCGGCGAGCCGGTCGACGTGGTGGGCCAGCGCGTACCGGCCGGCGGCGGCCAGGATGCCGGCCTGCCGCATCCCGCCGCCCATCCGCTTGCGGATCACCCGGGCTCGCGCGATCTTGTCGGCGCTGCCGACGACCAGCGAGCCGACCGGCGCGCCGAGCCCCTTGGAGAGGCAGACCGACAGGGTGTCGAAGAGGGCGCCGTACCCGGCCAGCGGCACACCGTCGGCGACGTGCGCGTGCCAGATCCGGGCCCCGTCGCAGTGCAGGGCCACGCCCGCGTCGTCGGCGACCCGGCGCAGCTCGCGCAGGGTGGCCAGCGGGATCACCCCGCCGCCGCCCCGGTTGTGGGTCTGCTCGACGGCGATCGCCCGGGTGGGGACCGCGTGGTAGCCCTCGGGACGGACCATCGCGGCGACGACGCCCGGGTCGATGTCCGCGCCCACCGGTGACCAGGTCCGCGAGGAGATGCCGCCGTACGCCGCAGCGGCCCCGATCTCGTACGTCACCACGTGCGCGTCGGCGTCGCAGAGCAGCTCGTCGCCCGGCGGCACCACCAGTTGCAGGGCGATCTGGTTGGCCATCGACCCGCTCGGGGCGAACAGCGCCGCCTCGTGCCCGAACAGCGCGGCGACCTCGGCCTCCAGCGCGTTGACGGTCGGGTCCTCGCCGTAGACGTCGTCGCCGACGTCGGCGGTGGCCATCGCCTCCCGCATCCCCGGCGTGGGCCGGGTCACGGTGTCCGAACGAAGATCGACGAATACGTCAGCCACTGTCATCCTTTCGGCTGCCGACTGCGGGGCTCACAAGCTCACTCCTCGCGTCAGCCACTGTCATCCCTCCGGCTGCCGGCTGAGGGGCTCGCACGTCAGCCACGGAGCATCTCCGCCACGAGGAAGGCCAGCTCCAGCGACTGCTGGGTGTTCAGTCGCGGGTCGCAGGCGGTCTCGTAGCGGCCGGGCAGGTCGAGGTCCTCGATGCCCTGGGCGCCGCCCAGGCACTCGGTGACGTCCTCGCCGGTCAGCTCCACGTGCAGCCCGCCCGGGTGGGTCTCCAGGCCCCGGTGCACCTCGAAGTAGCCGAGCACCTCGTCCACGATGCGGTCGAAGTGCCGGGTCTTGTAGCCGTTGGACGACTCGTGCGTGTTGCCGTGCATCGGGTCGCACTGCCAGACCACCTTGGCGCCAGCGGCGGTCACCTTCGCCACGATCGGCGGCAGGGCGTCGCGGACCCGGTGGTTGCCCATCCGGCTGATCAGGGTGAGCCGGCCGGGGACGTTCTCCGGGTTGAGCTTCTCGCAGAGCTCGATGGCCTCGTCCGGGGTCGTCGTCGGGCCGAGCTTCACGCCGATCGGGTTGGCGATGCGGGAGATGAAGTCGATGTGCGCCCCGTCGATCTGCCGGGTGCGCTCGCCGATCCACAGGAAGTGCCCGGACAGCCCGTACGCCCGGCGGTCGGAGACCCGGGTCAGCGCCCGGTCGTACTCCAGGGCGAGGGCCTCGTGCGAGCAGTAGAGGGTGACGGTGCGCAGCGCCTCGTCGTCGGTCATCCCGCAGGCCCGGATGAAGGCCAGCGCCCGGTCGATCTCGCGGGCGATCGCCTCGTAGCGCTCGCCGGCCGGGGAGTTCTTGACGAAGCCCTTGTTCCAGTCGTGCACGGCGTGCAGGTCGGCCAGCCCGCCGGCCAGGTACGCGCGAAGCATGTTCATCGCGGCGGCCGAGTTCGCGTACGCCCGGATCATGCGCTGCGGGTCGGCGGCCCGTGCCTCCGGCGTCGCCTCCAGCGAGTTGATCATGTCGCCGCGGTAGGCGGGCAGCCCGCGCGCGTCGGTCGGCAGCGACCGGGGCTTGGTGTACTGCCCGGCGACCCGGGCCACCTTGACCACCGGCAGCGAGGCGCCGTAGGTGAGCACAATCGCCATCTGGAGCAGAGTGCGGGCGTTGGCCAGCAGGTGGCTCTCGGTGTTGTCGACGAAGGTCTCCGCGCAGTCGCCGCCCTGGAGCAGGAAGGCCTTGCCCTCGCACACCAGCGCCAGCCGCTGCCGCAGTTGGTCGACCTCGTAGGGCGCCACCACCGAGGGCACCGTGTCGAGCACCTTGCAGACCTCGGCGACCTCCGCCGGATCCGGCCACGGCGGGATCTGTGTGCGCGGCAGCTCCCGCCAGCGGTCGAGGCCGAGGGCCGCGTCCTCGGCGGAGTCGACGGTCGGACGGCTGGTCTGCAGCCCAGGGCTGCCCACCGCGGGATGGCTCAGCTGATGCCACTCATGGCGCATGACAGAAAGCGTACGGCGAGCGGCCCGGCGACCGACCGGCGAGGGGGATGGTTCCGGCAGGTGAGAGCGGGCTCACCGGGAGACGGGTCAGGGGGTGGCGGCGGGGGCCGGGGTGTTGCCGCCCGGCGCCTCGGCGGCGATGCACCAGTCGGCGCCGTCGCGGGTGACCGTGAACAGCAGCGGCCGGGTGAGTGTGCGGGAGCCGGCGGCGACCGAGATCGACGTGCTCACCTCCTGGCCCCGGGGCCCGGAACGGATGTCGGTGATCTCGGCCTGCGGCACCGTGAAGTGGTCGGCGAAGTCGCCGTTGGGGCCGGTCGCCGCGGCGTCGAAGCTCTCCTGGAGGGCGGCGCAGAGCTGGCTGCGCCCGGCCGCGACGTCCTTGGCGGTCATCGCGTCGAGGTAGGCCTGCACCCGCTCCCGCGACTTCGTGGTGGCCTCCTCGGCCGGGGCCCGCCCAGGCTTGGTCGCCGGATCCTCCTCCTCGCCGATACCGCAGCCGAGCAGGACGAGGGGAAGGGTCCCGAGCAGCACGGCGCCCGCCGCGAGCCTCCCGCGCGTCGCGCGCATCGCCACCTCCGTCGCCGTGGACATCGAGCCCGTTGAGCGGCGAGTCTGTCACATCGACGCACGTGCCCGGACGCCGCCGCGCCCGAACCGCCCGGTCACCGGCACGCGACGTGCCCGTCACCGAACGCCACCGGACGCCCGGCCGGGCCGACGCGGGACACTCCCCCGCGTCGGCCCGGACACAGCGGGCGGGGAGGGACCGGTGCGTGGTCCCTCCCCGCCGTGTGGGTGGTGCGTCGGCCCTCGGCTCAGCCGAGACCGCCCTTGATGGCGCCGATCAGCTCGCCGTTGCCGGTGTCACCGGAGAGCTCCCAGAAGAACGCGCCACCGAGGCCCTGGTTCTTCGCGTACGTCATCTTGCCGTTGATCGTGGAGGGGGTGTCGTAGCTCCACCAGTTGCTGCCGCACTTGGCGTACGCCGTGCCGGCGACGGTGCCGTTGGCCGGGCAGGTGTTCTTGAGGACCTTGTAGTCCTCGATGCCCTGCTCGTAGGTGCCCGGGGCGGGGCCGGTGGCGGTGCCACCCGGGGCAGCCTGGGTCACCCCGGTCCAGCCCCGGCCGTAGAAGCCGATGCCGAGCAGCAGCTTGTCCGACGGGATGCCCTTGCTCTTGAGCTTCTGGATCGCCGCGTCCGACCAGAAGCCCTGCTGCGGGATGCCGGCGTACGAGGTGAGCGGGGAGTGCGGGGCGGTGGGGCCCTGCGCGTTGAAGGCGCCGAAGTAGTCGTACGTCATCGGCATGATCCAGTTGAGGTGCGTCGCGGCGCCGGCGTAGTCGGTGGCGTCGATCTTGCCACCGTTGCTGCCGTCCGCCGTGATCGCGGCGGTGACCAGCGCGGACGAGCCGAACTTCGACCGCAGCGCGCTGACCACGTTCTTGAAGGCGTTCGGGCCGCTGCTGTCGCAGGTGAGCCCGCAGGCGTTCGGGTACTCCCAGTCGACGTCGATGCCGTCGAAGACGTCCGCCCAGCGCGGGTCCTCGACCAGGTTGTGGCAGCTCTCGGCGAACGCGGCCGGGTTCTGCGCGGCCTGGGTGAAGCCGCCCGACCAGGTCCAACCACCGAAGGACCAGATCACCTTCAGGTTCGGGTACATCTTCTTGAGCTTGCGCAGCTGGTTGAAGCTGCCGCGCAGCGGCTGGTCCCAGGTGTCTGCGACGCCGTCGACGCTGTCCGCCGCGGTGTAGGCCTTCTCGTAGTCGGCGTAGCTGTCACCGATGGTGCAGCGGCCACCGGTGGTGTTGCCGAAGGCGTACAGGATGTGGGTCAGCTTGGCGGCCGAGCCGCTCGTGTGGATGTTCTTCACGTGGTAGTTGCGGGCGTAGACGCCCCACTGCGCGAAGTAGCCGACGACCTTCTTGCCGCCCGGGCCCGGCGGCGGGGTGGTCGGCGGAGGCGTGGTCGGCGGCGGGGTGGTGGGCGGCGCCGTGGTCGGCGGGGTGGTGGTCGGCGGCGCGGTGGTGGGGGGCGGGGTCCCGCCGCCGCACGCCGCGCCGTTGATCGTGCAGTTCAGCGGCGCCTTGTACGCGCCGGTGCCGTTGTAGCCCCAGCTGAACGAGGCACCCGCCGCGATCGGGCCGGCCCAGCTCTTCTTGACCGCGACGTAGTGGTTGCCGGTGCGCGTGACGTCGGCGTCCCAGGAACTGCTGATGCTGGTGCCCGACGGCAGGTCGAACTCGATGCGCCAGGTGCTCACCGGGGCGCTCGTCCCGTTGGTGACGGTCACCCGCGTCTCGTGACCGGTCCCCCAGTCCTGCGCCTTGGCGAAGCCGGCGGTCACGCTGCCGGCGCCGAACGCACTGGCCATCGGGACCGTGGCGGCGGTCACCGCCATCACGGCGCCGACCCAGAGGGCCCGGCGGAGCGATCTCTTCATGCGGCGTCTCCCTAAACAGTTAGGAAACTTTCCAGATTGTTGGTGAGACGCTACTCACGCCATCATCCATTCGTCAAGATGTCGATGTATCGATTTACTTTGGGAGCGCGACCAGCCCTCCGGCCGCTCCCCCGGGCGACGGCCCGGCGACGGCGCGTAGCCTCGACCCATGACCGTCTTCGACACCCGGATCGACGCCCTGGCCGGAGGTCCGGCCGACCTCGCGCGGTACCGCGGACGCGCCCTGCTGGTGGTCAACGTCGCCTCCCGCTGCGGCCTCACCCCGCAGTACGCCGGCCTCCAGGAGCTGCACGACGAGTACGCCGACCGCGGCCTGGTGGTGCTCGGCGTGCCCTGCAACCAGTTCGCCGGCCAGGAGCCGGGCACCGCCGCCGAGATCAGCGACTTCTGCCAGGTCAACTACGGGGTGACCTTCCCGCTGACCGAGAAGGTCGACGTGAACGGCCCCGGCCGCCACCCGCTCTACGCGGCGCTGGTCGACACGGCCGACGCGGAGGGCCACGCCGGCGACGTGCGGTGGAACTTCGAGAAGTTCCTCGTCGCCCCGGACGGCACGGTGGCGGCCCGGTTCGCGCCCACCGTCGAGCCCGGCTCGGCGGACCTGCGCGCCGCGATCGAGAAGGTGCTGCCCCCGGCGGTCTGAGGGCACCCGCCTCGGCCGTGCCACTGTGTGCCGAACGGACTACGATCGGCGACACCTGGTCCGAGTGGAGGGGGCGGGATGTTCTTCGCGGTGCAGCCGGCGCTCACACCGGGCCAGGTCCCGCCCGAGCACCACGTCAGCATCCAGCGTCCGCTCGACGCCGGTCGGGTGGTGCTCGACGCCGCCGTGCCCGACGACGTGCTGCGCGACCACAGCCGCCTGCGCCACGTCCCGCCGGCTCACGAGCACCTCGACGGCTCGGGACGGCACCGCTTCACGTTGGAGCACCTGCTCGGTCGGGTCGGCGGCGCGACGTCCTACATCCGCATGTCGCCCGAGGACCTGCCGCCGTTCGTCTGGGCACTCTTCGCGGCGGCCAGGCCGGTGGTGTTCGTCTGGACCGACCCGACGACCGGCGTACGCGTCGAACGGGTGGTGGCGGCGGTCCGGCGCGACGGCGATCCGGGTGGTCGGTCGGGGCGCACTCCGCCCGGCCCCCGCCGGCCGTGACCTCGCCTCAACCCTCGACGACGACGGACCCGGTCGGATTGGCCAGCGCGGCCCGGATCGGGGCGAGCGCGGCGGCGAACTCGTCGAGCTCCCCGGCCTCGTCCCAGAGCTCGGCCAGCTCGGACCCGTCGGCGAGCACCCGGTCCAGCGCCCGCAGGGCCAGCGCCGGCAGCTCCGCGGAGAGCGTGAGGCGCCCGCCGGCGGTGAGGAAGTCCGGCGCGTACGCCGAGTCGACCGACGGGCCGCCGGGGAGGTGCGCGGCGACCACCGCCGACGCCGCGACCGCCTTGGCGCCGGGCCACGAGTCCAGGAAGTCGCCCTCCCCCGCCGCCTCGCGCAGCGCCTGCTCGACCAGCAGGGGCCGTCGCTCCGGCGACGCCTCGTCGAGGCCGCCGCACCAGTCCGCAGCCACGTCGTTGTCGAACGGTCCCGCCGCCCACGCACCCATCGCACTCCCCAATCCGTGTTCGCAAGTGGAGGCAGGCTAGCCGCCAGGGCCGACACCGTTCCCGCCGCGACGGCGATGCGGGCCGCCCGGCGGGCGTTGTCCCGAAGCCGGCCCCCCGCGCCCGGGCCGGCAGTACGTTGGGCGGGCGGCGCACCGGACACCAGACGGAATTGTCGACCACACCGGTGGGGAATACCGTCGCCGCGAACGAGGTTGGGAAGCGACATGACAACTGTGGGACTGATCGGCAGTGGACACATCGGCAGCACGGTGGCGCGGCTGGCGGTGGCCGCCGGCTACGACGTGGTGCTGAGCAACTCGCGCGGCCCGGAGACCCTGAAGGATCTCGTCGAGGAGCTGGGCCCGCGCGCCCGGGCGGCCACGGCCGGCGAGGCCGCGGAGGCCGGCGACCTGGTGGTCGTCACCATTCCGCTGAAGGCGTACCGGGACGTGCCGGTCGAGCCGCTGGCCGGCAAGCTCGTGCTGGACACCAACAACTACTACCCGGAGCGGGACGGCCGGTTCCCCGAGCTCGACTCGGGCTCCACCACCAGCAGCGAACTGCTCCAGCGGCACCTGCCGCAGTCGCGGGTGGTCAAGGTGTTCAACAACATCTTCTTCAAGCACCTGCACGCGCTGGCCCGGCCGGCCGGCGCCGACGACCGCAGCGCGCTGCCCGTCGCCGGCGACGACGCGGGCGCGAAGGCGGAGGCCACCGCCTTCCTCGACCGGATCGGCTACGACGCCGTGGACGCCGGCGCCCTCGCCGAGAGCTGGCGCTACCAGCCGGACACCCCCGCCTACGGGACCATCTACTCGGCCGACCCGGCGGACTGGGAGCGCGAGGCGCCGGCCGACGCCGCCAGGGTGCGGGCCGCGCTGACCGAAGCCACCCGCTGAGCGGTCGCGCCACCGCCCCGCCGGTCGCACCGTTCGATCGGGTCCTGCGTCGCCGTCACCACGGGCGGTGCGACCGGCCGGGGCCGGGCTAGGCTGCGACCGTGCAGCTCACCACCGTGGACGACATCATCACGGCCGAGAGGCGCATCGAGGGGCGGGTCGCCCGCACGCCGCTGCTGCCCTGCCCCCGCCTCGGCGACCCGCTCCGGCTCGACCTCGCGGTCAAGGCGGAGAACCTCCAGCACACCGGCAGCTTCAAGGTGCGGGGCGCGCTGAACGCGCTGCTCGCCCACGTCGAACGGGAGGGGGCGCCCGCCGGGCTGACCGCCTTCTCCGCCGGCAACCACGCGGCGGCCGTGGCCTTCGCCGGTCGCGCCTTCGGCCTGCCGACGGTCGTCTGCATGCCACCGCACGCGGTGCCGACCAAGATCGAGGCGGTCCGGCGGTACGGCGGGGAGGTCGTCCTCACCGACGACCTGCTGGGCACCTGCCAGGCCCTCGCGGCGGAGCGCGGCTACCACCTCCTGCACCCGTTCGACGAGCCGGACGTCATCGCCGGCCAGGCCACCGTCGGCAGGGAGATCCTGGCCGACGGCCCGCCGCCGGAGCTGGTCCTCGTCCCGATGGGCGGCGGCGGGCTGATCAGCGGGGTGGCGTCGGCGGTCCGGGCGGCCGTCCCCACCGCCCGAATCGTCGGGATCGAGCCGGCCACCGCCAACGCGGTCGGCCACGCGCTGCGCACGGACGGCGACGCCCTCGCGGTACGGCCGACGTCGATCGCCGACGGGCTGGCGGCGCCGTTCGCCGGGCGGCACACCCTGGCGCACGTCCGCGCGCTCGTGGACGAGGTGGTCGAGGTGTCCGAGGAGGACATCCGGGCCGCCTGGTGGGAGCTGCTGGACGCGACGAAGCTCCTGGTCGAGCCGTCCGCCGCCGTCACCCTCGCCGTGCTGCGGGCTGGCCTGGTCGACGCCGCGCCGGGCACCCGTACCGTGCTCGTCATCAGCGGCGGGAACGTCTCCCCGGCCATGCTCGCGTCCCTGGCCTGAGCGCCACCGGCGCGGGGCGACGGGCGCCCGGCCCGCGCCACCGACCCGGGCGGGGCGACCCCGCCGCGGCGGATCAGACCGGGCGGCGGCCGGCGAAGCCGCACTCCACCCGGTGGTACCAACGCACGTCGGTGTCCCCCTCCAGCCAGCACCAGAGCACCTGCCGGCCGCCGCGCTCGCCGGGGAAGTCGAGCAGCACCGGCGCGATGCCCTTGACCTGGATGTCGTGGGAGTGCAGCTCCTCGACGAGGGCGTGCAGCCGCGCCTCCAGCCCCTTGACCTCGGCGAGCCCGCCGAGGGGGCTGGCGCCCCGGTCGGCCAGGTCGACGCGCAGCTCGGCCAGGTCGGCCCGCAGCCGGATCAGCTCATCGACGCGCGGGCGCAGGGTGGCGATCAGGTGGCGGGACTGGGCGAGGGTGAACACCGGGCCAGTATGGAGCACCGTCCGACCGGTGGGTCCGCACCACGCGCCGCAGGATCGCGGTTCAGAAAGCGCCGCCGGCCGGCCCCGTCCACCCCGGCTTTGTAGCTAACCTTCCTTGACGGGGCATCAACGTGTAGCTAAGTTTCGACCAAACCGAGGGAGGGTCGACATGGAGCGAAGGAAGTTCCTGGCCGGAGCGGGTGCGGTGACCGCGGGCGCGGTCGCGGCGACGGCACCCGGCGCGGCCGGTCACGCCGCGCCCGGCATCCGGCACGTGGAGACCGGGCTCGACGTGCTCGTCCGGTCCGACTTCGCCGAACTCGCCGGCCAGCGGGTCGGGGTGATCTCGAACCCCACCGGCGTGGACTCGGCCTACCGGCACCTGGTCGACCTGATGCACGTCTCCGGCACGGTGCGACTGGCCGCCGCCTTCGGCCCCGAGCACGGATTCCGTGGCTCGGCGCAGGCCGGCGGCAGCGAGGGCACCGGCATCGACGCCCGCACCGGGGTCACCGTCTACGACGCGTACGGCGCCTCGCTGGCCAAGTGGGAGACCATGTTCACCCAGGCCGGCGTCGACACCGTCGTCTTCGACATCCAGGACGTCGGCGCCCGCTTTTACACGTACATCTGGACCATGTACACCTCGATGATGGCCGCGGCCCGCGTCGGCAAGCGGTACGTGGTGCTGGACCGGCCGAACCCGGTCGGCGGCCGGGCCTACGGGCCGATGATGACCGCCGGCTACACCTCCGGGGTGGGCCTGAAGGAGATCGTCCAGCAGCACGGCATGACCGTCGGCGAGCTGGCCCGGTTCTTCAACGCCGAGTTCCTGCCCGCCGAGGCCGGCCGCCAGGTCGACCTGCACGTCGTGAAGTGCCGGCACTGGAAGCGCGACAAGCTGGCCGCCGACACCGACCTGCCCTGGGTGCTGCCCAGCCCGAACATGCCCACCACGGACACCGCGCTGGTCTACCCCGGCACCGGCCTGTTCGAGGGCGTCGCCTCGCTCACCGAGGGCCGGGGCACCTGCAAGCCGTTCGAGCTGATCGGCGGGCTGGCCGAGGACTTCGACTACCACTGGTCCGACCGGCTCAACGCCCGCGAGCTGCCCGGCGTCGAGTTCCGCGAGGCGTACTTCACGCCGACGTCCGCCGGCCAGAAGCCCGCGCTGCTCAACAAGCTCTGCGCGGGGGTCGAGGTCAAGGTCGTCGACCGCGCGAAGTACGACCCGATCCGCACGGCGGTCGCGATGCTGGTGGAGGCGCACAAGTACGAGGCGTTCGCGTGGCGGCGCGACTCGTGGGACACCGTGCGTCCGTACTGGATCGACAAGCTCACCGGGTCGCCGCGGCTGCGCACGATGATCGACGCGGGCGCCGACGTGGACGACGTGGTCGGCGCCTGGGCCGACGAGCTGGCGGACTTCAACCAGCTACGCAAGCCCCACCTGCTCTACTAGGAACGTCCGGCCGTCCGTCGCCCGGATCGCGGGCGACGGACGCCGAACGGTATCTGCGGATCGGTGCCCGCATGCCCACCTCGACTGCGGTCACCTGCCAGTCCACGTCGAGGCCGCCGCGATCCAGTTTTGCCCGCGACAGGTTCCGGCCAGCGCGGGGTCGGCGAGCCCCGACACCCGCTGCAACACCTCGCCGAAGTCCTGAGGAAGCCGATCGTCGAGGCGGTGCTTACGCCGCCAAGCCGCCCATCGTGGTTGCGCCAGCGTTGCATATCCATCGAGCGCGCGACTCAGCGGCTCAAGCGTCACCTCGCGGTACTCAGCGACCCGCTGCACCGCCGCCGCCAAGTCGTCGCCATCGACATCGTGCCGATTCGACAACAGGTAGACGTCGGCGAAATCGCGCCAACGGGTATTCGCCTCGCCGCGCTGCAGTGCCGTCACCAATTTCTCCGCGTGCACCATCGGAAGCGGATAGCCGGTGACGATGATTTCCCCGTCGAGCAGACGCGGCAGCTAGACCTGCTGCGGATCGGGCCAGATCGGGTCGCCCACGTTGACGTCGACGTGGAAGGTCAGACGCGCGGCGGCGAGAGTGCCGGTCAGTGTGACGCGGACTCCGGAGTACACGTCGTCGTCTCGGAGCCTGCGCCCGCCGCGTCGAACACGAGGCCGTCGTCGAGGTGCAGAGCCGCGATCTGGCGGACGATGCCGAGCACCTGGTCGGTGTCGTTGGAGATCCATCGACCTTGGAGATCCACGTCGCGGGTAGGCCGCCGGGCAGCGTAGGCGGCGAGTAGCACACCGCCCTTGAGAACGAGCTTGTCCGCGTACGGGGAATGAGTCACCCGGGCGAGGAACCCCTCCAGGGCGTAGACCTGGTGCAGCTCATCCGTGGGACGACCCGTGCGGCGGGCGAGGTTCTGCAGGTCGAGATAGGCGCGGCCAGCGACGGTGGAACGGGTCGGGCGTGCTGTCACAGCAGGATCTCCAGCGCCTCTCGAAGGGGGCGCTCGGCCTTGGGGAAGTGCCGAGCCATCGTCAGCAGCGCCGACGGCGATGCGCCGCGCCGCCGCAGCCAGCGCCTCAGCGACGCGTACGCCAGTTCCGGCCCTTCCTGGTGCCGCAGGCGGACGGCATCGAGGATGCTGCGCTCAGGGTTGTAGAGCCCGATCGAGGTCTCCGGATCCAGTCGCAGCTCGGTCCGACCGATCTGGAACGTGGCCGGGTCGAACCAGTGCCAGGCGACCGGCGAGGTGGTGGCAGGTCGATGCTGCCCGCGAGGTAGCGCGACGTCGATGCGAGAGGGGATTTCATCAGTAAGACCGTGCCGGGCAAGGGCCGTGACCAGGCATAGCGTGGCTGACGGAGCGCGACTGGCGACTTCGATCAGATCGATGTCCGCCGCCTCGGCATCAGGTCGCCGATAGAGACCTCTGCCGACACGTTCAACGAGCCCTCGATCGCGCAGCCGGTACAACTGCCACTCGGAAAGGCCGGCTTCGAGGGCTTGGGAATAGGTGAAGGTCGCCGGGAGCCCTTGCAGCGGCGTGTTCTCAGCCTCCGACCCGTCCGCCGACTTCACAAGGAAACTCTATACAGGTTGGCAGCACCTGTAGCGGATTTCCTTGCCTGTCTCCCAGCGCGTCTCGCCGCGAGGCCATTCTCCGAAGTGCCAGCGAGGGCATGGGTGGCGACCTGGGCCGGGCCCCCAGGTCGGGCCGCCGCCCACCCCAGCGGCACAGCGCCGCCCCCGGGACCCGACGGCCGACGACCGTCGGCGGTGCGGCTCAGTCCGCCTGGGCGGCCAGTTCGCGTGCCCGGTCCCGGGCCGCCTCCAGCGCGGCGAGCAGCGCCGCGCGTACGCCGTGCTTCTCCAGCTCGCGTACGGCGGAGATGGTGGTGCCGGCCGGTGAGGTGACCGCCTCGCGCAGCTTCACCGGGTGCTCGCCGGAGTCGCGCAGCATCACGGCCGAGCCGATGGCGGTCTGCACGATCAGCTCGTGCGCGACCTGCCGGGGCAGGCCGAGCAGGATGCCGGCGTCGATCATCGCCTCGACCAGCAGGTAGAAGTACGCCGGCCCGGAGCCGGAGAGGGCGGTCACCGCGTCCTGCTGGGACTCGGGCACCCGGACGGTCGAACCCAGCGGCTTGAACATCTCCTCGGCCAGCGCCAGGTGCGTGCCGGTGGCGTGGGCGCCGGCGGAGATCGCCGTCATCGCCTGGTCGACCAGGGCCGGGGTGTTGGTCATCACCCGCACCACGGGCGTGCCCTCGGGCAGCCGGCGGTTGAAGAAGCTGGTCGGCAGGCCGGCGCAGAGGGAGATGACCAGCTTGTCGGCGGGCACCTTCGGCCCGATCTCGTCCAGCAGCGTCGCCGCGTCCTGCGGCTTGACGGAGACGGCGAGCACCTCCGCCTCGGCCACGGCGGTGAGGTTGTCGACCACCCGGATCCCGTAGCGGGCGGTCAGCTCCTCGGCGCGGGCGGGCCGGCGGGCGGTGGCGAGCAGCCGGTCGACGGGCCAGCCCGACCGCAACAGTCCGGAGAGCATCAGCTCGCCGATCTTGCCGGCCCCGATGACCGCGACCGTGTGCACCGAACCCGCCATCGCCGTCGTACCCCCTCGAAGTGGACCGGCGTCGCGACGGGCCGGACGGCCCGCCGCGACGCCGGGGATGGATCAGCTGCCGAAGAAGACCTCGGCCTCGGCGTACCGCTCCAGCGGCACGGTCTTCAGCTCGCGGGTGGCCTCGGCCAGCGGGACGCGGACGATGTCCGTGCTCTGCATGGCGACCATCTTGCCCCAGTCGCCCTCGTGGACCGCGTCGATCGCCTGGAGGCCGAGCCGGGTGGCGAGCACCCGGTCGAAGGCGCTCGGGGTGCCGCCGCGCTGGATGTGCCCGAGCACGACGGTGCGGGCCTCCTTGCCGGTCTTGGCCTCCAGCTGCTCGGCGAGCCACTGGCCGATGCCGCCGAGGCGGACGTGGCCGAACGCGTCGAGTTCCTGGTTGTGCAGGACCATCTGGCCGTCGAGCGGCTGGGCGCCCTCGGCGACCACGACGATCGGGGCGTACTGGTGCTGGAAGCGCTTCTCGACGTAGCCGGCGACCTGCTCGACGTCGAACTGCCGCTCCGGCAGCAGGATCACGTTGGCGCCACCGGCCAGGCCGGCGTGCAGGGCGATCCAGCCGGCGTGCCGGCCCATCACCTCGACCACCAGGGTGCGGTGGTGGCTCTCGGCGGTGGTGTGCAGCCGGTCGATCGCCTCCATCGCGATGTTGACGGCGGTGTCGAAGCCGAAGGTGTAGTCGGTGGCGCCGAGGTCGTTGTCGATCGTCTTCGGCACGCCGATGACGTGGACCCCGAGCTCGTGCAGCTTGGTGGCCACGCCGAGGGTGTCCTCGCCACCGATCGCGATGAGCGCGTCCACGCCCTGAGCGGCGAGGTTCTCCTTGATCCGCTCGACGCCGTTCTCGATCTTGAAGGGGTTCGTCCGGGACGAGCCGAGGATGGTGCCGCCGCGCGGCAGGATGCCGCGGACCTCCGCGATGCCCAGGGGGCGGGACAGGCCCTCCAACGGGCCCTTCCAGCCGTCCCGGAAACCCACGAACTCGTGGCCGTAGCTGGCGACGCCCTTGCGGACCACCGCCCGGATGACCGCGTTGAGACCTGGGCAGTCGCCGCCGCCGGTGAGCACGCCGATACGCATGATCGCTCATCCTCCTGGGAGCATCAGGTGAAGCCCGATTTGCCCCAGGATATGTGTCGAATCAAGACCATCGGCGCCGTTGCCGGCCCGGGGCGGGCCGTCAGTGCGCACTGTAGTCGCCGCGGGCGTACGCCGACACCGCGCCCCGGGCCGGTCTCACCGGCGGACGGCCTACCGGTCAGTAGCTGACCTCGCGGTTCTCCCCCACCTCCGGCGGCTTGCCGGTCACCGCCGCCTTCGCGTAGCCGAACAGGTTCACCACGGTGCTCGACGGAGAGTCCCAGTACTCCGCCGATCCGGCGTGCACCCTGAGCAGGGTGAGTCCGGGGGTCTCCAGCCCGTCCGGGAACCAGGCCTTGAGCACCGGGTTCCACAGCTCCTCGGCCTTCGCCCGGTCGTACTCCTCCCGGGCCGTGCCCGCGACCGACACCCAGGAGTTGCGCCGGGAGTCGGAGAAGGAGACGTTGACCTCGGGGTTCACGCGGACCTGCCGGACCTTGGCGGAGTCGGCGTACGCGAAGAACCACAGGTCGCCGTCGAACTCCGCCTCCTGCAACCCCATCGGACGGCTCACCATCCGGCCGTCCACGGCGATCGTGGTCAGCATGCAGATGCGGGCCTCGCGGACCAGCTCGGTCACCCGGCGCCGGGCCTCGGCGGCGTTGGTCGGTTCGTTGCTCATTGGGACTCTCCCTCACATCGGCTCGACGTCGCACCGGTGCCCGGGACAGAACCGACCAAACCTACGAACCGGTCATCGCCCGCCACCGGGCCAGGTTGTGCCGGGCATCGACCAACGCGTCGTGCCGCGCCGCGTCGGCGTCCGGCAGCGGCGGCCGGCCCCGGTCGTCCCAGAGTTGGCGCAGGTCCTTGGTGAACCGGGGGATCTCCCGGGGCAGCGCCGGCATGGCGCCCCACAGCTGGGCCAGGGCGACGTGGTCGTACGCGGCGTACCAGGCCCAGAGCTCCAACTGCTCGCCCGGGCGGTCGCGGACCGGCTCGACGAGGAAGTCGTACAGCTCGTCGCGGATGCGCTCCCGGGAACGCCAGGCGCGGTTCGCCGGGGAGGGCAGCTTGTCGAGCACGTTGCGGCGCACCCAGGGCACGGCCCGCGAGTCGTCGAACTCGGTCGAGACGGCGTAGAACTCACGGCCGTACTCGTCGACGACGCCGATCGACACGAGGTCGACGAGCCGGCCGTCCTCGATGAACTCGCAGTCGTAGAAATAGCGGTAGACCATCGCCCGTCATCCTCGCCCACGCCCTCGGCGGCGCGACGACCGGGGCGGTCGGAACGCCTCCCACCGCGCCGGTCGTCGCAGCTCGGGAGTGTCACGGAAGTGATTTGAGGGGTGTACAGCAAGCGACCGGACCGTCATGATCTGATGTGTACCGCTACCGGACGCCGAACCGGTGTCAGTTCACCTCGTCGAGGGCCTTCAGGTTCACCCGGTGAGCGAGTTGTGGTCCTTGACCGGGGAGGGGTTGGACCGTGGAGATGCGCCTGCCGGAGCCTGGTGACGCGCTCACGGGCGTGGAGATGTTCGCCGGGCTGGAGCCGGAGGTCCGGCAGCGGGTGATCGCCGCGGCGGTCCCCCGCACATACCGCAAGGGCCAACTGCTCTTCGTCGAGAACGACCCCGGCGAGTCCCTCATCGTCCTGCGTCGGGGCGCGGTCGCGGTCTTCCGCACCGCGCCGACCGGCGAACGCGCCGTCCTGTCGGTCATCCGTCCGCCGGACGTGCTGGGCGAGGTCTCCCTGCTCGACGCCTCCACCCGCTCCGCCTCGGCCGAGGCGATCGAGGACTGCGCCGCGCTCGCGCTGTCCCGGGGCGCGTTCATGGAGCTGGTGCACTCCAACCCGCGCATCCTCGACGCGGTGATGCGCTCGCTCGGCGGGCTGATCCGCCGGCTGACCGAGCAGAACGCCGACCACGTCTTCCTGGACCTGCCCGGCCGGGTGGCCAAGACCCTGGTCCGGCTGGCCGGCGAGAGTCAGGCCCCGATGATCACCATCGAGCTCAACCAGAGCCAGCTCGCGGAGATGGCCGGCGGCTCGCGACAGAGCGTCAACCAGGCGATCGGGTCGTTCGCCAACCGGGGTTGGCTGCGCACCGAGGGCCGGCGCATCGTGGTCACCGACGTCGCGGCGCTGCGCCGCCGCGCCGGCATGAGCGAGCGCTGAGGCGTACGCGAAAAAGGGCCGGAGCAGCCGCTCCGGCCCTTTCGTGCGGGGTGTCAGGGAGTGTTGCTGCCCGGCCCGACCCAGTTGGTGCTGCCCGGCCCGACCCACTCCGTGCCGTCCTTGCCGCCACCGGACTGCTCGCTGACGATCCCCTGCGCCTGGAGCGCGGCCAGCGTGGCGGCGTCCACGTCGACGGAGTCGCCCGCGAGGTGGCTGACCCCGCTGCCGTCGGTCCAGTCGCTCTGCAACATCACGTACACCATCGGGAATCCCCCTGTGGTCAATGGTCGACATTCAGCCGCCTGACTGTAACCGTAGGGCCGCCCGGTGGACTGTCCACAAGCCAACAGCCCGGTACCCGACAGCTGGGCGGACGGCGATACTGACACCGGAACGGTGCCGATCACGGCACCGGCGGGATCGCGAGTGGAGGGCGTCATCGCCACGCAGTGTGACCGCTGTGGACGCACGGCCGCCGCGGGCGACCGCTTCTGCGGCGGCTGCGGCAACGAGCTGGGTGCGGTCTGTCCGCACTGCCTGCGCCCGCTCGCCCAGGACGTGGCGTTCTGCACCTCCTGCGGCGCCGCCCGGCCGGGGAGCGAGCGACAGCCGGCCCCGCAGGAGGACCGCCGCCGGGTCAGCGTGCTCTTCGTCGACCTGATCGACTTCACCCCGTACGTCGAACGGGCCGACCCGGAGCTGGTCCGCGGCATGCAGACCGGGTTCTTCTCGGCCGCCCGTCGCGTCGTGGGGCAGTACGGCGGGGTGGTCGAGAAGTACATCGGCGACGCGGTGATGGCCCTGTTCGGCGCGCCCGTGGCGACCGAGACCGACGCGCTGCGCTGCGTGCGGGCCGGGCTGGAGCTGCAACGGGTGCTGACCCGCTTCGCCCCCACCGGCGCCGACGCGCTGCGCTTCCGGGTCGGGGTGGCCACCGGCGAGGCGCTGGTCGACGTCGCCGCCGCCCGCGACGGCGGCCAGGCGATCGTGGCCGGCGACGTGGTCAACACGGCCTCCCGGATGCAGTCGGTCGCGCCGCCGGGCGGGGTGCTGGTCTGCGGCGTGACGCATGCCCTCACCCGGGACGCGATCCGCTACTCGGAGCAGCCGCCGGTCACCCTGCGCGGGCGCTCCACGACGACCGAGGTGTGGCTGGCCCTGTCCCCGGTCCGCCGGCAGCCGACGGACCGGCAGCCGGACGTCACGCCGCTGATCGACCGCGAACACGAGCTGGGGATGCTGGTCAACGCCCTGCACCGGTCGCTGCGCGACCGCCGCCCGCAGGTGGTGACCGTCTTCGGCCGGGCCGGGCTGGGCAAGAGCCGGCTGGTCCGGGAGCTGTACCGGCACGTGGACCAGCTGGTAGACGAGCCGCTGACCTGGCGGATCGGGCGGTGCCCGCCGTTCGGCGAGAACGTGACGTTCGCGGCGCTGGCCGACATCGTCAAGTCCGAGGCCGGCATCCTGGACACCGACCCGGCGTCGAGCGCCGCCCAGCGGCTCGCCTCGGCCGTCGGCGAGCTGGTCGGCCCAGGCGAGCGGCAGCGCCTCGTCGACGCCCTGCGGCCCCTCGTCGGGCTGCCGGGGACCGCGCTGCCGGCCGAGGAGACCGGGTCGGCGTGGCGGCGCTTCCTGCTCGCCCTGGCCGCCCGACGGCCGACCGTGCTGGTCTTCGAGGACCTGCACTGGGCCGACGACGCGATGCTGCGCTTCGTGGAGCTGCTCGGCACCGCCGCCCGGGACGTCCCGCTGCTGCTGCTCTGCACCGCCCGGCCGGAACTCGTCGACCGGGACCCGAGCTGGGCGGGGACGATCACCGGCTCGGTGACCATCACCCTGCCCCCGCTGCGGGACACGGGCATCGCCGCGCTCTACGCCCACATGTTCGGCCGGGCGGCCTTCTCCGCCGACATGCTCAGCCCGCTGATCGAGGTCGCCGGCGGCAACCCGCTCTACGCCCACGAGTACGTCCGGATGCTGATCGAGCAGGGCGCGCTGCGCCAGTCCGTGCGGGGCTGGTCGCTGGAGAAGCACCTCGACCTGCCGATGCCGGAGAGCGTGCACGCCGTCATCGCCAACCGCATCGACCTGCTCGACGCCAAGGAACGCACGGTGCTGCTGGCCGCCGCCGTGGTCGGCGTGCAGTTCTGGCCGGGGGCCGTGGCCGCCGCGCTCGGGCAGCCCGTCGAGTCGGTGGAGCGCGCGCTGCGCCGGCTGGAGCAGCGGGACTTTGTGCACGAGCAGGCCGCCTCCACGATGGCCGGGCAGCCCGAGTACCGGTTCCGGCACGTGCTGGTGCGCGACGTCTGCTACCAGCGGCTGCCCCGCACCGAGCGGGTGGCGCGGCACGAGCGGACGGCGCAGTGGCTGGACATGCTCTCGCAGAGCCGGGACACGGACCTGGCGGAGGTGCTGGCCCACCACCGGTGGGCGGCCCACGAGATCGCCCGGTCGCTGGGCATGGAGATGGCCCGGTTCGCCGGCCCCGCCCGGGCCGCGCTGCACCGGGCGGCCCGCCGGGCGTACGCGCTGCACAGTCTCGACGTCGCGGCGAGCCACGCGGGCCGGGCGCTCGGGCTGGCCGACGACTCCGACCCGCTCGACCGGCTCCAGCTCGAGCTGCTCAGCACCGAGATCTCCTTCTACCGCGACGGCAACGTCTTCCTCTCCGGCGGCGGGCCCGAGCAGGTGCAGGCGCTCGCCGACCGGCTGCTGGCGCACGACGACGACGCCTGCGCGGCGCGCGCCTGGACGCTGCTCGGTCAGGCCGCGTGGCTGCGCGCCGACCGGGCCGCCGCGCTCGCCTGCCTGGACCGGGCCGTCGAGCTCTTCGACCCGCTGCCGGACAGCCCGCAGAAGGCGGACGCCTACGCCGAACTGGGCCGGCTGCACATGCTCAACTATGAGCGTGATCCGGCGGTCGCCGCAGCCGACCGGGCGGCGGAGATCGGTGAGCGGCTGAGGCTGACCGAGACCCGCACCAACGCCCGGATCACCTCGGCAATCGCCCGCTACCAGGCGGGTGACCGGTCCGGCCTGGACGACCTGCACGCGATCGTCGAGCTCAGCCGCGCCAACCAGCTGATCGCCCTGCCCCGGGCCATGCAGAACCTCGCCTACGCCGTCTGCGAGGAGGGCGACTGGCTGCGCTCGGACGCCCTGCTCTCGTCGTCGCCAACCCGCAAGGCCAGCGGGCAGACGCTGACCACGAGCTACTCGGCCGAGGCGATGCGCGCCTGGTTCGAGGGCGACTTCGACCGGCTGCTGGCCGCCGCCGAGGCATTCGTGGACACCCCGACCGGCAGCTGGGACATGCAGGTCCGCGGCCTGCGCTCCTGCCTGCTGGTACTGCGCGGCGAGCGGGTGCCGCAGGCGCGCTCCCACTCGGACGACGACGCCGCCGCCACGTTCAGCGACGACGTGGCGGCCGCGCTCGACGCCGCCCGGCGCAGCGGTTTCCACCGGCCGCACTGGACGATGCTGGGGATGGGCGCGCTCTGCCGGGCCCTGCAGGGACGCCGGCAGGAGGCGACGGCGCTGATCGACGAGCTGGCCGACTCCTGGTCGGTGGTGCCCGCCATCGCCAGCGGCGAGTGGATCCCGGCGGCCGGGTACGCGGCCAGCCTCGCCGGGCGGGAAGCGGCGGCACGGGTACGCGCGATGCTGGACCGGGTGGGTCACCGCACACCCTGGTCCGAGGCGGCGCGCCGGACGGTGGCCGGTGCGCTGGCCGCCGCTGACGGCGACCACCGGCGGGCCGCCGAGCTGCACCTGGCCGGCGCCGAGATCTACGCCGGCATCCCGGACGTGACGGACCGGATGCTGGCGTTGACCTTCGCGACGGTGGAGCTGGAGCGGGCCGGCGAGTCGACGGCGGGCCGCCCGGAGCTGGCCGAGCTGCGCGCCTTCGCGCTGCGCAACCACGCCCCCGTCCTGCTGGACCTGGCCCGCCCCCCGACGACCGCCGCCGACACCGCCCTGGCCTGCTGACCGGGCGACGCGGGCGGGCGGCCCGTCAGGCGGGGACCGGCTCGCGGGGGACCGGGCCGGCGGGCGGGCTCTTGGCCTTCTGGGCGTACATGTCGACGTACTCGCGGCCGGAGAGCTCCATCAGCTCGTACATGATCTCGTCGGTCACCGCGCGCTCGACGTACCGGTCACCGGCCATCCTGGCGTAGCGCGAGAAGTCCAGCGGCGGGCCGAACCGGATCCGCACCCGGGCGATCTTGGGGATCAGCTTGCCGGGCGGCTGGATCTCGTCGGCGTTGAGCATCGCCGTCGGGATGACCAGGGCGCCGCTCTCCAGGGCCAGCCGGGCCACGCCGGTCTTGCCCCGGTAGAGCCGGCCGTCCGGCGAGCGGGTGCCCTCGGGATAGATGCCGGCGATGCCACCGGCGCGCAGTACCCGCAGCTGGGTGTCCAGGGCCGCCCTGGCCGCCCGGCCGCCCGAGCGGTCGACCGGGATGGTGCCGGAGCCGACGAAGAACATCTTCGTCAGCCAGCCCTTGACGCCCTTGCCGGTGAAGTACTCGGCCTTGGCGATGAACGTCACCCGCCGCTTCACGACCAGCGGCGTGAAGATCGAGTCGGAGAACGACAGGTGGTTGCTGGCGAGGATCACCGGCCCGGTGTCGGGCACGTGGTGCAGCCCCTCGACCTGCGGGCGGAAGACCAGCCTCAGCAGCGGGCCGAGGAGCACGTACTTCATCAGCCAGTACAGCACCGGCGTCCTTTCCAGAGGTGGTCGCGAGGCCGCCGCGTCGCCACGGGTCGTCGTGGGCATGAGCCTACGAACCCGATGCGTGCCGCCACAACGTGATCCGGCCCGCGTGGCGCGGAGCGTCCATTCCGGACAGCCGCAGCCGGGCGGCGGGCAGCCGGCGGGCGGGCGGTGTCGCCTGTCGACGTACCGCCGCCCGTCGCGGATACGGCGCGGGGCGACGGTCGGTCGGGACACCCGTCGGCCCCGCGCGAAGGCCTGCGGCACCTACGCTCGTGGTGTGCGGGTGGCCGGGGTGCGGCGGGGAGCGGGCAGGCTGGTCCGGCTGCCCCGGGCCGCCGTGCTGGACCTGCTCATCGGCGTCGCCGTCTCGGCCGTCGTGGCGGCGGCGATCACCGCGAACCTGGGCGGCGACCGGGGCCGCGACGTCCCCGCCTACCTGTTCGCCGTCGGGCTCGGCGCGCTCGTGCTCCTGCGCCGCCGCGCGCCGACCACCGTGCTGGTGGTGAGCGCCGCCGGCCTGGTCGCCTACTACGTGGCCGGCTACCCGCCGGTCGGGCTGGCCCTCCCCCTCGCCGCGGCGCTCTACTCGGCGGCCGAGGCCGGGCAACTGCGCTGGGCGGTGCTCGTGGGGCTCGGCCTGCTCGTCGTCTCCACCGCTTTCCGCACGGCGGACGGCGCGAGCGTCGCGTACCTCATCGGCTTCGAGCTGGCCTCCAGCGTCGCCATCATGGCCGCCGCGGTCGCCCTCGGCGACGGGGTCCGGTCCCGGCGGCTGCGGCGCCGGGAGCAACGGTGGCGGTTGCGGCAACTGGAACGCGACCACGCCCGGGAGGCGGCGCGCCGCGTCGAGGAGGAACGGCTCCGGATCGCCCGGGACCTGCACGACGTCATCGCCCACCACATCTCCGTCATCTCGCTGCACGCCGGCGTGGCCGACGAGTCCCTCGACGACGACCCGGCAACCGCCCGTGCCGCCCTGGGGCACGTCCGCTCGGCCACCACCCAGGTCGCCCGGGAGCTGCGCACCACCCTCGGTCTCCTGCGCGACCCGGCCGTGGCCGAGCCCCGGCAACCGGTGGCGGGGCTGGCCGGGCTGGACGCCCTGGCCGCCGGCGCGCGGGCCACCGGGCTGCGGATCGCCGTCCACCGGCAGGGCGAGCTGACCGGGCTGCCCGCCGCGGTCGACTCGACCGCCCACCGGCTGATCCAGGAGGCGCTGACCAACACCCTGCGCCACGCCGGCGCGAGCACCGTCGAGATCGACGTCGTCCGTGGCCCCGGCACCCTCGCCGTCGCCGTCCGCGACGACGGCCGTGGGCAGCGCCAGGACACCCCGCGCGGGTACGGGCTCGGCGGCATGCGGGAGCGCACCGCCCTGCTCGGGGGCACCGTCACCGCCGGCAACCGACCCGGCGGCGGCTTCGAGGTACGCGCCGAACTACCCCTGGGAGGGACCACGTGATCCGGGTGGGACTCGTCGACGACCAGCACCTGGTCCGCGCGGGGCTGCGCGCGCTGCTGAACCGGGCGCCGGACATCGAGGTCGTCGGCGAGGCGGGCGACGGCGACGCGGCGTACCGGCTGGCGGTCACCGAGCGGCCGGACGTCCTGCTGATGGACGTCCGGATGCCGGGCACGGACGGCATCGAGGCCACCCGGCGGATCGTCGCCGACGAGCGGCTGACCGGCGTACGGGTCGTCGTGCTCACCACGTTCGACACCGACGAGTACGTCTTCGAGGCGATCCGGGCCGGCGCGTCCGGCTTCCTGCTCAAGGACACCGGCCCCGACGAGCTGCGGGGAGCGGTGCGGATCGTCCGGGCCGGGGAGGCGCTGCTCTCCCCCGCGGTGACGCGGCGGGTCATGGCGGCGGTGCGCGCCGGCGGGCGGGAGCCGGACCCGGCCCGGCTGGGCTCGTTGACCGCCCGGGAGCGGGAGGTGCTGGCCGAGGTCGCGGCCGGCCGGTCGAACGACGAGATCGGCGCGGTCCTGCACATCAGCCCGGCGACCGCCCGGACGTACGTGAGCCGGCTGCTGGCCAAGCTGCACGCCCGGGACCGCTCGCAGCTCGTCGTGGCGGCGTACGAGAGCGGCCTGGTGCGGCCCGGCTCACCGCCCGGCCCGGGCTGACCGGCGCTCGGCGCGCTCGCCGGCACCGGCGGCCCCTCGGGCGGCACGGCGCCGCAGGCGGGCTCCGTTGAAAAACATTCAGCAAGAACGGACATAAATCCCCGGTCGCGACCTGCGGCAGGGCCTCTGACTTCGTACGCCGCGCCACAAGGCACTCCCGGAACGGGGTCCGGACGTGTCACGATTCAAGGCACGGCGTGCGGGTCGGCGCCGAGGGGGCTCAGGCGGCCGCGCCGCGGGCGCGTGATGAGGAGGATGTCCGGTGTCAGCGGGTGGGGCCCGCCGGGGACGGCGGGACAACGGGCTCGACGCGAGCGAGTACGCCATCGCCGGCGACGTGGATCCGCGCGTCGGTGAGCACCTGCTCGACGTCCTGGCCGCCGGTGGGATCGCCGCCTACCTCCAGCCCTCGGCCGACCTGAACCCGGTCACCCGCACCACCACCGTCCCGCCCCGCCCCGTCGACCGGCTCTACGTCGACCGGTCGCACCTGACGACCGCGCGGGACTACCTGACCCAGCTCGCGGACGAGACGGCCCCCGAGAAGCCCCGCGAGGACGAGCCGGACATCGAGGCCGAGTGGGCCCGTATCGTCGCCGGCTTCCACACCACCGCCCCCCGCGGTGGCGACAACCCGTGGCCCGCCGCCGAGGACGTGGACGACCCGCCCGGGCCCGCCGGCGGCCCGGTGACGCTCGGCACGCCCGACGAGCCCGCCGGGCCGACCGCCACCGACGTGCGACGGTTGCCGTACGCGGCCGACATCTCGGGCGTCTCCCTGTCGCGGGGCCGGCAGGACGAGCCGTCGCTGCTCGACGGGCTGGACACCTTCGGCGCGGACCTGCCCGACGACGAGGCGGAGGACGAGCGCTACACCCCGCCGCCGCCCCCGCCCCTGCCGCGCTTCTCGAAGTACACGGTGGTCGGGGTGCTGGCCATCGTGGTCGGCTTCGTGCTCTTCCTGTTCCCGTCGCTCTTCCCGGTGGCCGACCCGTCGGTGGTCAACCTGTTCGGGTTCACCGGCATCCTGGCCGGCTTCGTCTCGCTGATCTGGCGGCTGCGCCCCGGTGGCGACGACGACGAGCGCGACCCGGACGACGGCGCGGTGGTCTGACCGGCGACCCGTCCGCCGACTCTCCTGCCCGCATCCCGGGACGACGGACGCCCCGAGCCCGGTGCGCAACACTGGTGTAACTTACTGTCAGTAGGAATACCGCTGTCCGTCACATCCCTCGCTGACTGCCCGGTTGTTCCTCCGCTGCGGCGGTCACTCCCTGCTGATCGGAATGCCCGAGATGCGACAGAGTTCCCTCGTGGTGGTGGCCAACCGCCTGCCCATCGACGACAGTGTGGCGCCCGACGGTGCCTGCGAATGGCGCCGCAGTCCCGGCGGCCTGGTCAGCGCCCTCCATCCCCTCCTGCGACACACTCCGGCGACGTGGGTGGGGTGGGCCGGCGGCACCGGCCCGGCGCCGGCGCTGCCCGACGTGGACGGCGTCCGCATGCACACCGTTGCGCTGACCGCCGACGACCTGCGCGACCACTACGAGGGCTTCGCCAACGCCACCCTCTGGCCGCTCTACCACGACTCCGTGGAACAACCGGAGTACCACCGCAGCTGGTGGGAGGCGTACCAACGGGTCAACCAGCGGTTCGCCAAGGCCACGGCCGACGTGGCCGAGCCCGGCGCGGTGGTCTGGGTGCAGGACTACCACCTGCAACTGGTGCCCGGCCTGCTCCGGGAGCTGCGGCCGGACCTGCGGATCGGCTTCTTCCTGCATGTGCCGTTTCCACCGCCCGAGCTGTTCATGCAGCTCCCGCGCCGGGCCGAGCTGCTGCGCGGGATGCTCGGCGCCGACCTGATCGGCTTCCAGCGCTCCCAGGCCGCGCACAACTTCGCCCAACTGGTGGCGAAGGTGCTGGACGTCCCCGCCACCGACCGGCGGATCACCGTCGACGACCGGGTGGTCCGGATCGGCGCCTTCCCGGTCTCCATCGACACCGCCGAGATGGCCGCGCTGGCCGCCCGGCCCGACGTCGCCGACCGGGCCAGCCGGCTGCGCCGCGACCTCGGCAGTCCCGAGCAGGTGATCCTCAGCGTCGACCGGATGGACTACACCAAGGGCATCGAGCAGCGGCTCAAGGCGTACAGCGAGCTGATCGCCCACGGGCACGTCAAGGTGCGCGACACCGTGCTCGTGCAGGTGGCGGTGCCCAGCCGGGAACGGGTCGGGCAGTACCAGATCCTCCGCGAACGGGTGGAGCGCGAGGTCGGGCGGATCAACGGGGAGTTCGGCCGGGTCGGCGAGCCGGCGATCCACTACCTGACCCAGCCGTTCGACCGCGCCGAACTGGCCGCGCTCTACCGCGTCGCCGACGTGATGGCGGTGACCCCGCTGCGTGACGGGATGAACCTCGTCGCCAAGGAGTACGTCGCCGCCCGGGTGGACGACACGGGCGCGCTGCTGCTCAGCGAGTTCGCTGGCGCCGCCGCCGAGCTGCCGCAGGCGTACCTGGTCAACCCGCACGACCTGGAGGGGCTCAAGCAGGGGCTGCTCGCGGCGCTGCGGGCGGGCCCGGACGACCTCGGCGCGCGGATGCGGGCCATGCGGGCACACCTGCACCGGCACGACATCCGCGCGTGGGCCCGCTCCTACCTCTCCGCCCTCGACGAGAGCGGCTCGCTGCTGACCCGACTGGGCGCCGCCGGCTGAGGCCGCCGGCCCGGCCCGGGGCGGTCAGGGTCGGCTGGTCGGTCACGTTCGGCCGGTCGGGCCGGGGCGTCAGGGCCGGCCGGTCGGCGCGGGGTCCTTCTCCAGCCAGTCCAGGATCGCGTCGACCGGCTCCCGCCACCGGGCGTCGAGCATCATGTCGTGCCCCATGCCGGGGAAGAGCAGCGGGGCTGAGCCGTACCGCCGGGCCGCCCGGGTCAGCGCCGACGACGGCACGATCCGGTCGTCGGGGCTGCCCAGCACCAGCACCGGCGGGTCGCCCACCGCCGGCTCGGCGGCCCGCCCGGTCAGCAGCTGCCACTGGGCGCGCCGGCCGGCCCGCCCCAGCCGGCCCGCGTAGCCCCGGGCCTCCGCCTCGGGCAGCTCCCGGCTGAACAGCTGCCGGCGGTGTAGCCGCAGCGGCCCGCCGAACACCGCCGGCAGCGTGCCGACCGGATTGCGGCGCAGCGCCGCCCCGAACGTCGCCCAGCCGCCGAACACCGGCGCGACCAGCACCGCGGCCCGGGCCGGGTAGCGGGCCAGCGCGTGGGCCACCACGAGCGCCCCGGCGCCGTGCCCCACCAGCACCGCCTGGCGCGGCAGGCCCGCCGCCGCCTGGGTCACGTCGTGGGCGTACGCCCGCAGCGTCGCCTCCGGCGCCGGCCCGCTGTCGCCGTGCCCGCGCAGGCTCAGCGCGTACGCCGGGAAGCCCCGGGACGCGGCGTGGCCGAGCCAGTGCTCGGCGAACGCCCAGGCGCCGTGCCCGAAGCCCGGTACGAAGAGCAGCGGCGGACGTCCCTGTTCCACCTCGGGGGTCGCGCCGAGCACCTCACGCCGGACCGGGCGGACCGGGCGGGCCCACTCCCGCCCGCGCATGATCCGCACCTGACTCACTGTTCCGGCCTTTCGTTCGCGACTGCGGGGCTCCGCTGCGCTGCACTCCTCGCGCTCACCGCGCCCACCCTTCGTTCGCGACTGCGGGGCTCCGCTGCGCTGCACTCCTCGCGCTCACCGGGAAGCCTCCAGGTCGAGCAGCGCGCGTTGGACCGCGCGCAGGTAGTCGGCGTGGCCCACCTCGAACCAGTGCCGGCTGCTGTCCTTGACGGGCCCGGCGTAGCGCTCCCCCGCCTTCGCCGACACCCGGGCGGCGAAGGCCGCCGCCCGGTCGGGACGGGTCACGCGCAGCCGCAGCAGCCGGGCGAAGAGCACCGACTGCCAGTGCGACAGGGGGAAGATGCCCGAGTCCGGCTGCACCAGCCCGGCCACGGCCAGCGTGGGACGACCGGGGACGAAGGCGTTCAGCCAGAGCTTCGGGCGGCCCTCCCCCGCGTCGTCGCCGAGCACCTTCGGGTCGAGGAACTCGAAGCGCGGCAGGTACCCGGTGGCGAAGACGACCAGGTCCGGGTCGATCTCCCGGCCGTCGGAGAGCTCGACGGCGTACGGGTGGAAGCGGACGACGTCCGGCACCGGCGCGATCCCGCCGTGGCCCACGTAGTAGACGAGCTGGCTGTTGGCGATCGGGTGCGTCTCGTAGACCCGGTGGTCGGGCTTCGGCAGGCCGAACCGGGTCAGGTCGCCGACGGTCAGCCGCAGCGTCCAGTGGTAGAGCCACTGCCGCACCCGCAACGGCACGCGCAGCGCCAGCAGCGCGTCGTTGACCTGGTCGGCGGGGCGGCCGAGGACGTACTTCGGGGCGTACCAGTAGCCCCGGCGGGTCGAGTGCCAGCAGCGCGACGCCTGCTGGGCGGCCTCGACGGCGATGTCGCAGCCGGTGTTGCCGGCGCCCACCACCAGCACCCGCTTGCCGCGCAGTTGCGCCGGGTCCTTGTAGGACGAGGCGTGCATGACCTCGCCCCGGAACTCCTCCAGCCCCTCGTAGCGGGGCAGCTTCGGCGACCAGTTGTGGCCGTTGGCGATCACCACGGCCGCGTAGCGGGAGGTGCGTTCCGGGCCGTAGCCGCCGGTGCTGCGGGTGGTCACGTCCCAGCGGTCACCGGCCACGGGCTCCACCCGGACGACCTCGGTGCCGAACCAGATGTGCCCGCGCAGGTCGAAGTGGTCGGCGTACCGCTCGAAGTACGACAGCAGCCGGCTGTGGTGCGGGTAGTCCGGCCAGTCGTCCGGCATCGGGAAGTCGGGGAACTGGGTGAACGGCCGCGACGAGATCAGGTGCGTGCTCGCGTACACCGGGCTGCGGTCGTGCCGCCAGTTCCAGGCGCCGCCGACGCCGGTCTCCCGCTCGTAGCAGTCGACGCCGAAGCCGTGTTCCTTCAGGTTCTTGATCGCCGTCAGACCGCTGGCCCCCGCGCCGACGACGCAGACGGTGTCGCCCCGGTCGGAGACCGGCCGGCCGTCGCGGGTCAGGGCGAGAGTGCTCGCCTCCGGGTCGGGCCGGCCGTGGTCGGTGGAGGTGGACACCGGGATCTCCTTTTGTGCGGCACGAGTGCCGGGTCGCGCAGCATCCTCTCCACAACGGAGCGGGTTGTCCAGCCCCGGCCGCGACGGACGGTCAGTCGGCGGCCGGCAGCAGCAGGTCGACCAGGACCGGGAAGTGGTCGCTGGCGCGGCGGGTCTGCGGGGTGTCCACCACGTCGTAGTCGACCACGGTGATCCTCGGATCGACGAAGAGGGCGTCGATGCGCCGCCGGGGGTCCGCGCAGGAGTAGGTGAGCCGGTCGGCCCGGTCCATCGCCACGGCGGCGTCGGACAGCCCGCGCGCCACAGTGGCCCAGGCCGGCCCGTCCGGCCCTTCGTTCAGGTCGGCCGCGGCGACCACCGGGCTGGTGGCGGCGTCCAGCTCGCGCTTGAACAGCGCGGCCTGCGCGGGCCGCTCGGCCGGGTCGGTGGACAGGTGCGACCCGGCCAGGGTGAACCGGGCCGCCCCGGCGACCACGCACTCGGCGTACGCGGCGCCGCGCAGGTGCCGGCCGGGGGTGAGCGGGAAGCGCTGGCAGCGGTCGGCCACCACCCGCACCCGCAGGCTGGTCAGCAGCAGGTTGCCGAGCGCGGGCAGCCCGCCGGCGGCCACCACCAGGCCGAAGGACTCCGCCAGCGCCGCCGACTTCTGCCGCCACCGGAACCGGCGCGGCCCCTCCTGCACGATCACCACGTCCGGCCGGGCGTCGCGGACCACCGCCGCCAGCGCGGCCGTGTCGTCGCGCTGGCTGTGGATGTTGTACGACACGACGCGCAGCGGCACGCCCGAACTCTGCGTCACGGTCACCGCCTCAGATCCGGCGGGCCAGGTCGGCGGCGCCGATGACGCCGGCGGTGTTGCCCAGCTCGGCCGGGCGGATCTCGGCGACGGGGAGGCGGCTGCGCTGGGCGAGCGCGTCGGCGAACGACCGGCGGGTCGGCCCGAGCAGCAGGTCCCCGGCCTCGATCACCCCGCCGCCGACGACGAGCACCTGCGGGTCGAGGATCTGCGCCATGTCGGCGAGGCTGGTGCCGAGCCACCGGCCGACCTGCGCGAACGCCTCGGTGGAGACCGGGTCGCCGGCCTGCGCGGCGGCGGTGACCATGGGCCCGGTGACCGCCTCGGCCTCGCCGCCGGCCAGTTCCAGCAGGCCGGTGGCGCGGTGCGGCTCCTGCCGGGCGGCGGCGCGGGCGAACCGCACCAGGGCGCTGCCGCTGGCGTACTGCTCGATGCAGCCGAGCCGGCCGCAGCCGCACTGGTGGCCGTCCGGCACCGTCAGCATGTGGCCCAGCTCGGCGGCGATGCCGTTGGCGCCCCGCAGCAGTTCCCCGCTGAGCACGATGCCGCCGCCGACGCCGGTGCCGATGGTGAACATGACCATCGAGTCGTCGGCCTCGCGGGCCGCGCCGTAGCGGAACTCCGCCCAGGCCGCCACGTTGCCGTCGTTCTCCACGATCACCGGCAGGCCGGTGGCGGCGCTGACGTAGTCGCGCAGCGGCTCGTCCCGCCAGGCCAGGTTCGGGGCGAACAGCACGGTCGAGCGGCTGGCGTCGATCCAGCCGGCCGCGCCGATGCCGACCGCCTCGATCGCGTGCCCGGAGGCCAGCTCGCGGACCAGTTCGATGATGACGTCGCGGGTCTTGGCGACGTCGTCGGCGGGGGTGTCCCGTCGGGCCTGCACGAGGACCGTGCCGGCGGCGTCCACGACACCACCGGCCACCTTCGTGCCACCGACGTCGACTCCGATGGTCAGCGTCACCGCCGCCACTCCCCTCTGCTGTGCTGCCCGCACCGGCGCCGGCGGACGACCGGCGCGTGGTCGGGATGTGCGTTGGTCAGGCCCCGTCGCCCGGGGGTTGTCCGCCCTCGTCCCCCGGTGCCCGGGACGTGGGGACCACGGGCCCGTCGGTGGACGTCCGGACGGTCCCCGGGGCGGCCTGCCCGGCGACGTCGACGGGCGGTACGGCGGCCGGGGCGGCCTCGTCCTCCGCCCGCGTGGCGGCGGACCAGACGTCCCGTTCCGGTGCCGGCTGAGAATCATGCCCGCTACGGGTGGCCTCGCGCCACACGTGGTCGTCCCCGCCACCCGGAGCCGGGGTGGCCGCCGGCCCGGCGGGGGCGTCGGCGGAGGGCTCGGGCGGGGTGAACGCGCGCAGCAGGCTGGCCACCCCGGCGGCCAGGTCGCCCGCGCCGGTGGCGAGGCGCTCGGCGAACTCGGGACTCGGATCGCGCAGGGCGGCGATGCCCCGGCAGACCGGGCAGACGCAGCATTCGGCCGCGCCGGTGGCGAAACCGCCCGCGGGCGGCCCGGCCGACGCACCCGGGCTGCCGCTGTGACCGAGGACACTCGACACGATCCCACCGAGCGGACCCCACTGGCCGCCCTTCGAGCCGGCCGCGGCCAGCCGGGCGGCGGCCAGCGCCGTGGCGACCAGACGTTCGGCCTCTTCCCGGGCCGAACCCGGATCCGTTGCACCCATGGTCGGCTCCCCTACCCTGCCGCGGGACGCGTCACTGCGCCGCACCGGATGCTTCTACCCGGCGCTTGAGCTGCTTCAACGCGGTATCCATGATCATTTTTTCGGCCTTGCGGCGGAACATGCCGAGCATCCCGACGGAGAGCTCGACCTCCAGGGTGTAGGTCACCGTCGTGCTGCCGTCCTGGTTGCCGTCCAGGTCGTACGAGCCGCGCTGGAACTTCTGCATCTTCGAGGGCGCCACCAGGTGCCACTCGATCCGGGAGAGGTCCTCGGCGTACTCGTAGGCCAGCACGTACTCGTCGGCCAGCACACCGGCGTCGATCGTGAAGCGGACCTGGCTGGCGTAGCCGTCCTCGTACTCCTCGATCACCTCGACCCGCCGCATCGCCTCGGTCCACTCCGGGTAGCTCGGGAAGTCGCAGATGACCGCCGCCACCCGCTCCGGTGACGCGCCGACGACGATCGACTGGGTGGAGGTGTCCGCCATGCAGGGAGGCTACCCGGCACCGGCGGCGCCCACGCCGCGCCGCCCCCGGCACGCCGGATCGAAGCGTCCGGCGGCGACCGGCGGGCAGCCTGGGCGACCTGCCTTTTCGCCCCGGCCGCCGGGGCGGGTAGGTTTCGACGGAGCCGACCCGTGGTGGCGGCCCGCCCGGCCAGTGTGAGCACGAGGGAGTGCAGGTGCGCGAGTTCTCCGTCCCGCCGATCGTCACCATCGGCGACGCGGCCAACCTCACCGACCCGGTCTGGGACAACGCCGAGGTCGCACCGGACGCGGTCCAGTTCGTCCGCCCCACCGGCGCGGGGGAAACCTGGGCCGACGTCACCTGCCGGCAGTTCCGCGACGAGGTCGTCGCCGCGGCCCGGGGCCTGGTCGCCGCCGGCGTCCAGCCCGGCGACCGGGTCGGCCTGATGAGCCGCACCCGCTACGAGTGGACGCTGCTGGACTACGCGATCTGGGCGGCCGGCGCGGTCACCGTGCCGATCTACGAGACCTCCAGCGCCGACCAGACCGCCTGGATCCTGTCCGACTCCGGCGCGGTGGCCTGCGTGGTGGAGAGCAGCGCGCACGCCACCCTGGTCGCCGGCGTCCAGGACCGGCTGCCCGACCTGCGGCACGTCTGGCAGATCGACCTCGACGCCGTGGCCGAACTGGTCCGGGCCGGCGAGGCGGTCGACCCGACGGAGATCGACCGGCGGCGGGCCGCCGTCCGCGCCGACGACCTCGCCACCGTCATCTACACCAGCGGCACCACCGGCCGCCCCAAGGGCTGCGTGCTGACCCACCGGAACATGTACGCCGACATCGCCAACGCCGTGCCGGTGCTGCCCAACCTGTTCCGGCCGGGCGCCTCGACCCTGCTCTTCCTCCCGCTGGCGCACGCCTTCGCCCGGCTCATCCAGATCGGCGTGGTGCAGGCGCGGGCCACGATGCGGCACTGCGCGGACACCAAGAACCTGGTCGGCGAGTTGCAGGAGTTCCGTCCCACCTTCGTGCTCTCGGTGCCCCGGGTGTTCGAGAAGGTCTACAACGGGGCCAAGCAGAAGGCCGAGGCCGACGGCAAGGGCAGGATCTTCGCCCGCGCGGAGCAGGTCGCCATCGCGTACAGCGAGGCGCTGGAGACCCCCGGCGGCCCCGGCCTGGCCCTGCGCGTCCAGCACGCGCTCTTCGACAAGCTGGTCTACCGCAAGCTGCGGGCGGCGCTCGGCGGCCGGTGCCGCGACGCCATCTCGGGCGGTGCCCCGCTCGGCGCGCGGCTCGGCCACTTCTTCCGCGGCATCGGCGTGAACGTGTGCGAGGGCTACGGCCTGACCGAGACCTCCCCCGCCGCCGCCGCGAACCTGCCCGACGCCACCCGGATCGGCTCGGTCGGCCGACCGCTGCCGGGAGTCACCATCCGGATCGACGACGACGGCGAGATCCTGATCGCCGGCGATCTGATCTTCAAGGGCTACTGGCGCAACGAGGAGGCCACCGCCGAGGCGCTCAGCGCGGACGGCTGGTTCCGCACCGGCGACCTGGGCCAGCTCGACGACGACGGCTTCCTGAGCATCACCGGCCGGAAGAAGGAGATCATCGTGACGGCCGGCGGCAAGAACGTCGCCCCGGCCGTACTGGAGGACCAGGTCCGGGCCCACCCCCTGATCAGCCAGTGCGTGGTGGTCGGCGACCGGGCGCCGTTCATCGCCGCGCTGGTCACCGTCGACGAGGAGGCGCTGCCGCGCTGGCTCGCCTCGGCCGGCCTGCCCGCGGACACCCCCGTCGAGAAGCTGCGCGACCACGACGGGCTGCGCGCCGAGATCCAGGGCGCCGTCGACGCCGCGAACCAGGCGGTCTCCAAGGCCGAGGCGATCAAGGTGTTCCGGATCCTGCCCCGCGACTTCACCGAGGCGACGGGCGAGCTGACCCCGTCGCTGAAGGTCAAGCGGCAGGTGGTGCACAAGTCGTACGCGGCGGAGATCGCCGACATCTACCGGGCCTGACTACGATCCGTCACGTGCCCGCCTCGACGCCCCCCCGGCCCCAGCCGCAACCCCTCGCCGCCGCCGCGCGCGTGGTCATGCTGGCGCTCGTCGCCGTCCTGACCCTCTACGCCACGCACGACCCCGGCCAGCTCTGGTGGATCGCGCTGCTGGCGGTCGCCGGGCTGCCCGCCCTGCTGGCGCCCGAACACCGGCCCGTCGGCCCGCTCAGCCGGGTGGCCGAGGTGCTGGTGCTGGGGCTGGCCGCGAGCCAGGTCGCCGCCGTGGCCACCGTCGGCGGGGACGTCGGCGGGCTGGGCGCCTCGGCGGTGCTGCCCTACCTGGCGGTCCCGGTGACCGTCACCGCGCTGCGCCGCCGGTTCCGCGAGGGCGTCGCCCTGCTGGCCGTCGCGGCGGCCACCCTGCTGGTGGCGGGTGCCCTCACCGAGACCGACGGCCAGCGGCAGATCGGCGAACTCGGCTACCTGGTGATCTGCGCCCAGTGGCTGATCCTGGCCGGGCTCGGCCTCGCCGCCGCCAGCGGCCTGCACCGGGTCATGCAGGTCCGCAACGAGGGCAAGCCCCAGCCGTACGCCGAGGCGACCCGGCTGCTCACCCAGCTGCGTACCGTGGCCCGGCAGCTGCCCGGGGCCACCCTGGACCCGGGCGGCATCTCCGAGCACCTGCTGGAGGAGCTGCGCACCGTGGCCCGGGCGGACCGGGCGGCCGTGCTGTCGGCCAGCGGCGGCGGCCGGCTGGTGGTGCTCGCCCAGGTGGGCGTGGAACGGGTCGACTGGGAGACGACGCTGGACGCGGACTCGGCCATCGCCGACGCGTGGGCCAGCCAGCAGCCGCACACCGCCGCCCGCTCGCAGGCCCGGTCGCACCGCGGCGGCGACGTGTCCGCCCTGATCGTGCCGCTGGTGGCCGGGGTACGCACCGTCGGGCTGGTGGTGCTGGAGGCGGACGCGGCGCAGGCGTACCCGCCCGGCGTGGTGTCCCGGGTGACCGGGCTGACCCGCCCGGCCGCGCTGCGGCTGGAGGCGGCGCTGCTCTTCGACGAGGTCCGCTCGCTGGCCACCAACGAGGAACGGCAGCGGCTGGCCCGGGAGATCCACGACGGGGTGGCGCAGGAACTGGTCATGGTCGGCTACGGCATCGACAACGCCCTGGCGTACGTCGACGAGGACCCGCAGGAGACCGCCGAGGCGCTGCGCACGCTGCGCGGCGAGGTGACCCGGGTGATCACCGAGCTGCGGCTGAGCCTCTTCGAGCTGCGCAGCGAGGTGGACCGGCACGGCGGCCTGGCCGCCGCGATCGCCGAGTACGCCCGCACGGTCGGCGCCTCCGGTGGGCTGCGGGTGCACCTGTCCCTGGACGAGTCCACCGCGCGGCTGCCCGCCGCCACCGAGGCCGAGTTGCTGCGCATCGCCCAGGAGGCGGTCACCAACGCGCGCAAGCACGCGGGCGCGTCGAATCTCTGGGTCACCTGCGAGGTCGACCCCCCGTACGCGCAAATTGAAGTGTCGGATGACGGTCAGGGGATCGCTGACCAGCGGTCCGACGGGCACTACGGTCTTGCGATCATGGCCGAGAGGGCGGAACGTATCCGGGGCCGGTTGGAGATCAGGCCGCGGCAACCGAGCGGCACGACCGTGGCGGTGGTGCTCGGCTCCTCGCCCCGGCGCGATAACGTGCGCGGTAGCGCAGCGGCAGTAGAAGGGGAGTAACCCGAGGATGACCACAAGTCCGACACCGGCCACCCGTACCAAGGTCCTCCTTGTCGACGATCACGACCTGATCCGCAAGGGCCTGCGGCACGCGTTCGAGCGCGACCGGCAGTTCGAGGTCGTCGGGGAGGCCGCCACGGCGGCGGAAGGGGTGCGCCAGGCGGGTGCGCTGCAGCCGGACGTGGTGATCATGGACCTGCGGCTGCCCGACGGCAGCGGTCTGGAGGCCACCCGGGCGCTGCGCAAGTCGAGCGCCTCGATGGGCATCGTCGTGCTCACCATGTACGCCGGCGACGACCAGCTCTTCGGTGCCCTGGAGGCCGGGGCCAGCGCCTTCGTGCCCAAGACCGCGCCGGCGGACGAGGTGGTCGCCGCAGCCCGGCACGCCGCCTCCTCCCCCAGCGCCTTCACGGCCGCCGACCTGGCCGAGGCGATGAAGCGCCGGCTGGCCCCGTCCGGGCCGCAGCTCTCCCCGCGCGAGGGGCAGGTGCTGCGGCTGCTCGCCGACGGGATGAGCGTGGCGGGCATCGCCAAGCAGCTCTTCGTCAGCGAGTCCACCGCCAAGACCCACATCTCGAAGCTCTACGAGAAGCTGGGCGCGGCGAACCGGGCCCAGGCGCTGATGACCGCGCTGCGGCTCGGTCTGCTCGAGGCGCCGGACGCCCCGAAGTTCTGACCCGCTCCCGCCGGGAGCCCGACGACGTACCACCGACGGGTCCGCGACCGCCGAAGGGCGGCGCGGACCCGTCGTCGTCGCATCGAGCGGCGGCGTCGAAGGGCTCGCGGCGCGCTATGGTCTCCCGGGCGGTCAGCCGGCAGAATACCGGCGCGGGCAACGGTGTCCCGCACACCGACAGGAGGGGTGAACGCATGCAGCGGCCGGACTGGGCACCCGACGAGATCGACATCGAACGCCCCAGCGTGGCCCGCATGTACGACTACTACCTCGGCGGCTCGCACAACTTCGCGGTCGACCGGGCGGCGGCCCAGGCGATGGTGGCGGCGGTGCCGGAGGCCCCGCTGATGGCGCAGGCGAACCGGGCGTTCCTCCGCCGGGCGGTGCAGTTCCTCCTCGACGCCGGCGTCCGGCAGTTCCTGGACATCGGCTCGGGCATCCCGACCGTCGGTAACGTGCACGAGATCGCCCAGCGCGACGCCCCCGACGCCCGGGTGGTCTACGTCGACGTGGACCCGGTGGCGGTGGCCCACAGCCGGGAGATCCTGGAGGGCAACGACCGCGCCGTCGTGGTGCAGGAGGACCTGCGCCGTCCCGAGCGCATCGTCGCCCACCCCGACGTCCGCCGGCTGCTCGACTTCGACCAGCCGATCGCCGTGATGATCGTGGCGGTGCTGCACTTCGTGCCCGACGACGACCGGCCGGCCGAACTGCTGCGGACGCTGCGCGAGGCGCTGGCGCCGGGCAGCTACCTGGTGCTGTCGCAGACCAGCGGCGACGGCCGTGGCGACGACGAGCTGGCCGACGCCGAACGGGTCTACCGGCGGACCGACAATCCGCTGTGGATCCGCAGCCGCGGCGAACTCACCGCCCTCTTCGACGGCTTCGAGCTGGTCGACCCCGGCGTGGTCTGGGTGCCGCAGTGGCGCCCGGATTCCCCCGACAGCGCCGAGGACGCCGAGCGGGCGGCCTTCATCGGCGGCGTCGGGCGACTCGGTGGCTGAGCCGCCCGGGGCGACCACCGTCGCCCCGACCGGCACCACCGTGCGGCACCCGTCCTGCCCGGGCACCTTCGCCCGGGCATGGGCCAAGGCCGTCTCCGGCACCAGTTACCTGCCGATGACCCAGGCCCAACTGGAGGCGCTGCTGCAACGCCTCACCGAGGAACTCGCGGCGGCGCTGCTGGCCGAGCCGATCGACCTGCGGGTCGGCCACCGGGTGGGCACCGAACTGGTGGCCGCCCACATCGCCTCGGCCGAGGCGCTGGGTCGTACGGTCGAGGTCGTCCAGCTCCGGCTGGCCCGCGACCTCGGGCTGGTGGAGGAGGAGGTCGAGGACCGGCTGGCCCGGCTGCTGGCCGCCGTGACCACCGGTTACGCCCGCGCGATGCGGGACCGGACGCTGGACGAGCAGGAGACGATCCGCCGGGCCGCGATGACCGCCCGGGCGGAGGCCGAGCGGGCGTTGCGCAGCAGCGAGGCGCGCTTCCGCCACCAGGCCACCCACGACCCGCTGACCGACCTGCCCAACCGCACGCTGTTGACGGAGCGCCTCAGCGCGGCCATCGACTCGCCCGCCGGGGGCTCGGCGCGCCTCGGCGTCTGCTTCCTCGACCTCGACCGCTTCAAGGTGGTCAACGACTCGCACGGGCACCAGGTCGGCGACGGGCTGCTGGTGGCCGTGGCGAACCGGCTCCGCCTGGCCCTCGACGGGCACCTGGTCGCCCGGCTCGGCGGGGACGAGTTCGTCGTCCTGGTCGAGGGCACCACCGGCACCGACGACGCCGTCGCCGTCGCCGATGCCGCCCTCGCGGCGGTACGCGAGCCGGTGCTGGTGGACGGGCACGAGCTGAGCGTCTCGGCGAGCATCGGCATCGTCGAGCGGGAGGTCGCCGGCACCTCCCCCGGTGACCTGATGCGGGCGGCCGACAGCACGCTGCACTGGGCGAAGGCTGCCGGTGGCGCCCGCTGGGCGCTCTACGACGCCGACCGGGACCGCCAGGACCTGGCCCGGTACGCGCTCTCCGCGGCCATCCCCGCGGCGCTGGAGCGGGGCGAGTTCTACCTCGACTTCCAGCCGCTGACCTCGCTGCGCGACGGCCGGGTTCTCGGCATGGAGGCCCTGGTGCGCTGGCGGCACCCGGAGCTGGGCGTCCTACGGCCCGACAGCTTCATCGGGCTGGCCGAGGAGACCGGGCTGATCGTCCCGCTCGGCGGCTGGGTGCTGGCCGAGGCGTGCCGGCAGGCCGAGAGCTGGGCCGTCGGCACCGGGCCCGCCCCGTTCGTCAGCGTCAACCTGGCGGTGCGGCAGGTACGCCGCGCCGGTCTGGTCCAGGAGGTGCGCGCGCTGCTGCGGCACACCGGGCTGTCGCCGGAGCGGCTCCAGTTGGAGATCACCGAGAGCACGATGATGAGCACCGCCGAGGAGCCGGTCCGGGCGCTGCGGGTGCTCGCCGACCTCGGCGTCCGGATCGCCATCGACGACTTCGGCACCGGCTACTGCAACCTGGCGTACCTGCGGAACCTGCCGGTGACCGAGCTGAAGGTGGCCGGGGAGTTCGTGGCCGGGCTGCGGGCGCCGGAGGCCCGGGCCGACGAGCGGATCCTCGCCTCGCTCGTCTCGCTGGCGCACGCGCTGGATCTGACCGTCACCGCCGAGGGCGTGGAGACCGCCGGGCAGGCGGAGCGGCTGCGGGCGATCGACTGCGACGCCGGCCAGGGCTGGCACTTCGGCCGCCCGGACTCCGCCGAACGCGTCCTGGCCCGCCTGCGCTGAGACCGCGGCGCCGTCAGCCGGCGAGCAGGGCGGCCATCCGCTGCGCCTGCGCCTCCCAGCGCCACTCCCGCTCCACCCACGCGCGACCGGCCGCGCCGAACTGGCGGGCCAGGTCCCGGTCGGCGAGCAGCGTGGCCACCCGGTCGGCGAGCTGGGCAACGTCGCGGCCACGGACCACGAAACCGGTCTCGCCCTCGCGGACCGCGTCCGGCGCGCCACCGGAGTCGCCGGCGACCACCGGCAGGCCGGTCGCGGAGGCCTCCAGGTAGACGATCCCGAGCCCCTCGACGTCCAGACCCCGGTTGCGGGTGCGGCAGGGCATGGCGTAGACGTCGCCGGCGGCGTAGTGGGCCGGCAGCTCGGCCGACGGCACCGAGCCGGTGAAGACCACGTCCCGATCGACGCCCGTCTGGCGGGCCAGCTTCTCCAACGTGGCCCGGTAGGGCCCGCCCCCGACCACGAGCAGCGCGGCGTCGGGCACCCGGCGGCGGATCTCGGGCATCGCCCGGATCAGCATGTCCTGCCCCTTGCGCGGCACCAGCCGGGACACGCAGACCACCACCGGGCGGTCGGCCAGCCCGAGCCGGAGCCGGACCGGTTCGCCGTCGACCGACGGGTGGTAGGCGTCCACGTCCACCCCGGGGGCGAGCCGGTGCAGCTCGGTCACCCCGTGCAGCGCCCGCTCCAGCCGCACCCGGGTGTACTCGCCCAGGTAGGTCGTCACGTCGACGCCGCGCCCGATCCGCCGCAACGCGGCCCGGGCAGCCGGCAGCGCGGCCCAGCCGACCTCGTGCCCGTGGGTCAGCGCCACCGCCCGGCGGATGCCCGTCCGGCGGCGCAGGCCCGCGGCGAGCAGCCCGAGGGGGGCCGCCGCGCCGAACCACACCGTGTCGCAGTCGTACGCGCGCGCCAGGCGGGCGGCCCGGCGGGCCACGAGCGGCGTGGGCAGCAGCACCCGCGTACGGTCCCGGACCACCTCGAACGGCTGGTCGGCGTCGAACTTCTCCGCGCCCCGCCACGTCGAGGCGTAGACGACCACCGAGCCGGCGGGCTGGCGCACCGCGAGGTTGTGCACGAAGGACTGGATCCCGCCGGGGCGCGGCGGGAAGTCGTTGGTGATCAGCAGCGTACGGCTCATCGGCCGGCCTCCCTGGCGTGGGCGCGGGCGGCGGCCATCCGCTCGACCGTGGACGGGTGCGTGGCGGAGTAGAGGTACTCCCAGCGTGGCGGATCGGGGTCGGCGAGGTTGATGCCGGCGAGCCGCCGCTGCATCGCCTCGAAGGCGGCCGGGTCGCCGGTCAACGCGAGCGCGTGCGCGTCGGCGCGCGCCTCCACCCGGCGCGACATCAGCGCCTGCGCTGGCGCGGAGACCAGCCCGGCCACCGTCACCAGGGCCACCAGCAGGGGGAACGCGCGCGGCTGGGCGACCGAGTCGACGCCGGCCAGCCGCAGCAGCGGGCCGGCGGAGCCGAGCAGGTAGAGCGCGACCACCGCGGCGGCGGCGCCCAGCGCCCCGGTCAGCGTGCCGACGGCGACGTCCCGGTCCTTGGCGTGCCCCAGCTCGTGGGCCACCACGGCGGTCACCTCGGCCGGCGTCGCCTCGCGCAGCAGCGTGTCGTAGACCACCACCCGCCGGGTCGGCCCGAGCCCGGAGACGTACGCGTTGACCGCCCGGGTGCGGCGCGAGGCGTCGGCGACCAGCACGTCGCGCACCGGGACCCCGTCCCGGGCCGCCAGCTGCGTCAGCTCGGTGCGCAGCGGGCCCTGTTCCATCGGGGTGAACCTGTTGAAGACCGGTTCCACGAGCACCGGCAGCACGAAGGAGAGCAGCACCACCAGGGTCGCCGCGCCGGCCGCGCCGAACGCCCACCACCAGCGCGGCGACAGCCGGACGACGGTGTAGAAGCCGAGCAGCGCCACCGCTCCGATGACGGCGCTGACGGCGTACGACTTGAGCAGGTCGGCGGTCCAGCCGCTCCAGCCGTTGGTGCTCAGTCCGTAGCGGGTGAGCACGGCCTGCCGCCAGGCGGCGAACGGGAGGGTCACCAGGTCGGCGACGAGCACCACGGCGAGCCCGCCGAGGACGGCCTGGGCGGCCCAGTGGTCGCCGAACGGGCGCCCGGCCAGCTCGACGAGCCGGCTGCCCAGCGGGGTCAGGCCGAGCAGCAGGGCCACCAGCAGGCCGATCGCGATGGCGACCCAGCCGGCGGGGCGCAGCGCGGAGCGGAACTCCCGGCTGCGGGCCACCTGCTCGGCGGGGAGGTCGCCCAGCGCGGCGAGCTGGTCGGCCCGGGGGGCCGGCGGCCGGTGCCACGGGATCAGCAGCGCCGCCGCGACGAGGAGGGCGAGGGTCAGCCCGGCGAGGGTGAGCAGCGCCCAGCCGCGCGGGGTCACCGCAGCCGTCCTGGCGCCGCGTCGTCGCGAGCAGTGCGCATCCGTACCCGCGTCATGCCGCCGCTCCCTCCGCCGTGACCGCCCATCCTATTGCCCGCCGCGCCGCCGCCCGCGCGGCCCGGCGGGCCACGGTCCCGGCGGCGGATCCACCTCCTGACGTCACCGCTTGCCATCATGACGCCATCCGAAGTCATTACGGCTTGCCATGACGTCATCTTGATGCCATAGTGACGTCATGGACCTGACGTCGTATGTCGACAACCTCCGGCAGGAACTGGCCGGCGTCGCCGAACTCGGCGGCGACGAGGCCCGCGCACTCGCCGAGCGACTGGCGGGGCCGCTCGACTCGGCGCTCCGGCTGGCGCTCCTGGACGCGCTGACCGCGGCGGCGGCCGAGATCACCCGCGACCTGGCCCCCGGGTCGGTCGAGCTGCGCCTGCGCGGGCGGGAGCCGAGCTTCGTCGTGACGCCACCACCGGCCGGCCCGGAGTTGCCGGGCGAGGCCGGGGCCCCCGAGCCGGCCGTCCCGCCGGCGGCGGACGCCGAGGAGGGCGCCACCTCGCGGATCAGCTTCCGCCTCTCCGAACACCTCAAGAGCCGCATCGAGGAGGCGGCCGCCCGCGACGGCCTCTCGGTCAACGCCTGGCTGCTCCGGGCGGCCACGGCCGCCGTGGCGTCCAGCGGGGCGGGCCGGCAGCCGCAGCGACGCGCCCCGTTCAGCGGGGAGCGCTACACCGGCTGGGCCCGCTGAGCCGCCCGCCGGTCCGCCGCACGCCTCCGACCATCCGTCCCGGTCCGGGACGTCCACCCGCCAGAAGGGACTGCGCCGTGCCCACATTCGACACCCCGACCCCCATCTCGGCCACCGTCGACCTCGTCGTCGGTGACGTCCAGCTCACCGCCACCGACCGCACCGACACGCACGTCGAGGTCCGCCCGAGCAACGCCGCCACCGAAGCCGACGTACGGGCCGCCGAACAGACCCGGGTGGAGTACGCCGACGGCCGGCTCGTCGTCAGGTCGCCCCGGCAGCGCGGGTTCGGGCTGTTCGGCAAGCCCGGCTCGGTCGACGTGACGATCGGGTTGCCCACCGGCTCGCACCTGCACGGCGACGCCTCCGTGGCGGCGTTCCGCGGCAGCGGCCGGCTCGGCAGCTGCCGGGTCCGGATCGCGACCGGCGACATCCAGCTGGAGCAGACCGCCGATGTCGACCTAGACACCTCCGCCGGCGGCGTCCGCGTCGGGCAGGTGACCGGTGCGGCCCGGATCAGCACCGGGTCAGGACGGATCCAGGTGCAGCAGGTCGACGGCGACGCTGTCGTCAGGAACTCCAACGGCGACAGCTGGCTCGGCACGGTCACCGGCGAGGTGCGGGTGAAGGCCGCCAACGGCGAGACCACCGTGGACCGGGCGCACGGTCCGGTCACCGCCACGGCCGCCAACGGCGACATCCGCATCGGCGAGGTCTCGGCGGGCACGGTGTCGGTCCGCACCGCGGCCGGCGGGCTCGACATCGGCGTCCGCTCCGGCACCGCTGCCCTGCTCGACCTGCACACCCAGCTCGGCCGCGTGGACAACCACCTCGAGGCGTACGAACCGCCCGGCGAGCCCGAGGGCGCCGTGCGGGTGACCGCCCGGACCTCCTTCGGCGACATCGTGATCCGCCGCTGCTGAACCACCGCTCCGCCCGCCCGACCGGCCCCGACGGCCGGCCCGCCCCGACCGGCCCGACGGCCGGCGTGAAGGAGAAGACATGCCACCCAGCTCGGCCCCGGCGGCCATCACGGTCACCGCCCTCCGGAAGTCCTTCGGCGACCACGTGGTGCTCGACGGGATCGACCTCACCGTCGCCGCAGGGACGATCTTCGCCCTGCTCGGCCCCAACGGCGCCGGCAAGACCACCACCGTGCAGATCCTGTCCACCCTGATCCGCGCCGACTCCGGCGAGGCGCGGGTGGCCGGTCACGACGTCACGCGGGAGCCCGACGCGGTACGCGCCGCCATCGGCGTGACCGGTCAGTTCTCCGCCGTCGACGGACTGCTCACCGGCGAGGAGAACCTGCGGCTCATGGCCGACCTGCACCACCTGCCCCGGGCCGAGGGACGGCAGCGCGCGCGGGGCCTGCTCAGGATGTTCGACCTGGTCGAGGCGGCCGGCAAGCCCGCCGGCAGCTACTCCGGCGGGATGCGCCGCCGACTCGACCTGGCCATGGGTCTGGTCGGCCGCCCCCGCGTCGTCTTCCTCGACGAGCCCACCACGGGGCTCGACCCGCGCAGCCGGCAGGCCATGTGGCAGATCGTCCGGGACCTGGTGGCGGACGGCGTCACCATCCTCCTCACCACCCAGTACCTGGAGGAGGCGGACCAGCTCGCCGACCGGATCGCCGTGCTCGACCACGGCCGCCTGGTGGCGGAGGGCAGCCCGGCGGAACTCAAGCGGCTCGTCCCCGGCGGGCACGTCAGCCTGCGTTTCGCCGACCGGGCCGCGTTCGACACGGCCGTCCGGGTGCTGCCCGGGCAGTCCCGCGACGCCGCCGAGCTCACCCTGCACGTGCCCGGCGACGGCGGGGTCCGGTCGCTGCGGGACCTGCTCGACCTGTTGGACAGCGAGTCGATCGCCGTGGAGTCGCTGTCGGTGCACACGCCCGATCTCGACGACGTCTTCCTGGCCCTCACCGGCCAGCCCGAGAAGGTGGGAACCCCCCGATGAGCACTGTGACGTACGCCGTCCGCGACTCCGGCACGATGCTGCGCCGCAACCTGCGCCGCTGGGTGCGCTACCCGTCGATGACGGTGCTGCTCGTCGGCATGCCCGTCATGCTGCTGCTGTTGTTCGTCTACGTCTTCGGCGGCACCCTCGGCGCCGGGCTGGGCGGCGGTGCGGGCGACCGGGGCGACTACGTCAACTACGTCACCCCGGGGATCCTGCTGATGACCGCCGGCCTGGCGGCCACCGGGACGGCGGTGTCGGTCGCGATGGACATGACCGAGGGCATCATCGCCCGCTTCCGGACCATGGCGATCGCCCGGGCGTCGGTGCTGACCGGCCACGTGCTGGCCAGCCTGGCGCAGAGCATGCTCGGCCTGGCGATGGTCACCGGGGTCGCCCTGCTGATCGGATTCCGACCCACGACGGGGGCGCTGGCCTGGCTGGCGGCCGCCGGCGTGCTGGTCATGACCGCCTTCGCCTTCATCTGGCTCTCGGTCGCGCTGGGGCTGGTCTCCAAGAGCGTCGAGACGGCGAGCAACCTCCCCATGCCGCTGACCTACCTGCCCTTCATCGGCAGCGGTTTCGTGCCCACCGACTCGATGCCCGACGGGCTGCGGCAGTTCGCCGAGTATCAGCCCTTCACCCCCATCATCGAGACCCTGCGTGGCCTGTTGACCGGCGGGCCGGTGGGGACGAACGCCGCGCTCGCGGCGGCCTGGTGCGCCGCCATCGCGCTGGTCGGCTATCTCTGGTCGAAGAAGCTGTTCAACCGGGACCCGTCCCGCTGACCGTCGTCACCGACGCCCGTTCCCCGAGCCACCGGCCCGGGGGACGGGCGTAGTCGGGGCACCGGCCGTGGCCTGTCACGCGACGCGGCGGCGTCGGGTGCGCCGCCCGGCCGGCCCGGGAGCGGGCAGGACCTCCACCTCGAACCCGGCCCGGGCGAACACCTCGATGGCCCGGGCCTCCGCGCCGTCCAGCCCGGCGGCCGGGGACGAATCGTCGAGCAGGGCGGTCACCAGGCAGTCGCCGCAGCCGGTCCCCCGGATACCGCACCCCGCGCAGTCGATGAGCATCTCGCCTCCTGATGCGCTGCGGTGACCGGGCGCGGCGTCACCGTCGCCGCCCGAGCACCGTCCGTCACCACGACGGTAGGCAGGGGGTACGACAGAAAAGGGACAACCGGTCGCGGACGGCCCGAAAGCGATCAAGCACCCCGATCAGGAGCGGGCCAGGCGGCGCAGCAGCGAGTCGGCACCGAGCGGGTACGCCCCGTGCCGGCGTACGCCGTCGGCGACCTCCCGGTCGGAGGAGACCACGACCACCGGCCGTCCCGGCGGCTCGGCGCGCACCAGGCGCCGGATCAGCTCGTCGGCGGTCTCCCCCTTGCGGGAGAAGAGCACCCGTACGCCGCGCGGCGCCGGCGGCAGGCCGTGCATCCGTTCGGCGCCGTCGAAGACCACCGTGACCTCGTCGCCGGTCTGCGCGGCGATCCCGCCCAGGCCGGTGATCAGCCGCTTGCGCTGCTGTTCCAGGGACATCTCGCCGAAGCCGCGCTTGGTCACGTTGTAGCCGTCGACGACGAGGTGCGCCCGGGGCAGGGCGAGCAGCTGGTCGAGGCGGGCCGGGTCGTCGGTGTCCCGGGCGCGCGTCGCGGCGCCGGCGGCCGGGGCGGCGGTCTGGTCGGCGAAGGCGTCGGCGACGAAGTCCGCGGGCAGCTTGTCGACCGGGTCGAGCGCCAGCTCGCGGCGCAGCCCGACGGCGGCCTGCCCGATGGTCTCCAGCAGCAGCCAGAGCCGGGCGTCGTCGACGGAGCGGGCCTCCTTGGCGCTGGCCCGGGCGACCCCCGCCGCCGCCTCCGCCTCGGCCAGCCGGGCCCGCACCCGGCGCAGCTCGGCGTCGGCGTCCGCCGTCGCGCGGGCGGCCCGCCCCCGCTCGGTGGCGAGCAGCTCGGTGGCCTTGCGCTCGCGGGCCTGCGTCTCGCGCAGCGACCGGGTCAGCTGCCGGCTCTCCTCGCGCAACTGGCCGAGCTCCTCGCGGACCCGGGCCAGCTCGTCGCGGAGCTTCTCCGCCTCGACCCGGGCCACCGCCCGGTCGTGCTCGGCGCGGGTGGCCCGCTGCTCGGCCTCGCGGACCAGCTCGGCGACCACCGCGCTGTCGGCCTCGGCGCGGACCGCCGCGCCGCTGGCCTCGATCAGCTCCCGCCAGCCCCGGGGGCGGGCCAGGTAGGCCAACGCGGCCACCTCGACCGGGTCGGCGGCGGCCGGCGCGGTGCCCTCCAGCACGGCGGCGCCCAGGTCGCCGGTGTCGGCGAGGACCCGGGCGGTGATCCGTTGGCGGAACAGCGGGTCCGCGGTGAGCTGGGCGGCGATGGCCGGGGCGCCGAGCCGGGCCCGGCGGTTGGGGGCGAACTTGGCGACCCGGCGCAGCGGGACCGGCACCTCGTCGGCGGGCAGCCCGGGCAGCACCGTCGCGGTGAGCGCCACGATGCGCTGCCTGACCGCCTCCGGCAGCACGGGCTCCGGCTCGGGCGCCGACGCAGACGCCTCAGGCTCGGAAGCCGACGCCGCAGGCTCGGGCGCTGCAGAATCGGACGCCTCGGACTCGGGCGCCGAAGCCTCGGCGGCCGCGGCGCCGGGCGGGGTGGTCCCGGCGGGGGCGCCCTCACCGGGGTCGCGCGCAGCGTCGACCGGATCCTCCTGCCGGAGGTGGTCGTCGTGCGGCTCGGTGAGGGGCATGTGGCAAGTCTCCCACCGCGACCGGGCCCACCGCCCGGTGAGTGAGCCGATCTCTCATCCTAGACCGGTGGTGACGTCTGATGCCGTTGGGACGGGAGTGTCGGACCGGACCGTTAGCGTGCCGCCGATGGCACAGACCGAGTACGTCCAGGAGCCGCTGGCCGGTTTCGACCCCGGCGCGGGCGGGGTCGACCCGGCGCTGCCGCTGTACGCGACGACGTTCGTGGTGGTCGACCTGGAGACCACCGGCGGCGCGCCGGACGGCGGCGGGATCACCGAGATCGGCGCGGTCAAGGTGCGCGGCGGCGAGGAGCTGGGGGTGCTGGCCACCCTGGTCAACCCCGGCGTGCCCATCCCCCCGTTCATCACCGTGCTCACCGGCATCACCCAGGCCATGCTGATGCCGGCCCCGCCGATCGAGCAGGTGCTGCCGAGCTTCCTGGAGTTCATCACCGACGCCGTGCTGGTCGCCCACAACGCCCCCTACGACGTGGGCTTCCTCAAGGCCGCGTGCGCGAAGCACGGCTACCGCTGGCCCAACCCGCGGGTCCTCGACACCGCCGCGCTGGCCCGTCGGGTGCTCACCCGCGACGAGGTGCCCAACCGCAAGCTCGGCACTCTCGCGGCCTACTTCCGCACCGCCACCCAGCCGACCCACCGGGCCCTCGACGACGCCAAGGCCACAGTCGACGTGCTGCACGGGCTGATCGCCCGCCTCGGCGGGCACCGGGTCGACACCGTCGGCGACGCCATCGAGTTCGCCCGGGCGGTCACCCCCACCCAGCGGCGCAAGCGGCACCTGGCCGAGGGCCTGCCCAAGGCGCCGGGGGTCTACATCTTCCGGGCCGCCGACGACCGGCCGCTCTACGTCGGCACCTCCGGCGACATCGCCACCCGGGTGCGCAGCTACTTCACGGCGGCGGAGAAGCGGGCCCGCATCTCCGAGATGCTCGCCGCCGCGGAGCGGGTGGAGGCGGTGGAGTGCGCCCACTCGCTGGAGGCGGAGGTCCGCGAGCTGCGGCTCATCGGGGCGCACGCCCCGCCGTACAACCGGCGGTCGAAGTTCCCGGAGCGGGTGCTCTGGCTGAAGCTGACCGACGGGCCGTACCCCCGGCTGTCGGTGGTCCGGGCCATCTCCCCCGGCGACGCCGCCTACCTCGGGCCGTTCAGCTCCCGTCGGGCGGCGGAGCTGGCCGCCGCCGGTTTCCACGACGCCGTGCCGCTGCGCCAGTGCACCCACCGGCTCTCGCTGCGCACGGTCACGCCGGCCTGCGCGCTGGCCGAGCTGGGTCGCTGCCCGGCACCCTGCGAGCACCGGATCTCCCCCGAGGAGTACGACGCCCGCGCGGTCGCGCCGTTCCGCACCGCCACCGCCAGCGACCCGCAGCGGGTGGTCGACGCCCTGCTCGCCCGGATCGACACGCTCTCGGACGCCCAGCGCTACGAGGAGGCGGCGGTGGCCCGGTCCCGGCTGGCGGCGGTGCTGCGGGCGACCGTGCGGATGCAACGGCTGACGGCGCTGACCGGGATCGCCGAGCTGGCCGCCGCGCGTCCGGCGGCCCGCGGCGGCTGGGAGCTGGCGCTGGTGCGGCACGGCCGGTTGGCCGGGGCGGGGGTCTCACCCCCCGGCGTCCACCCCCGACCGACGATCGCCGCGATCCGGGCGACCGCCGAGACCGTCCCGCCCGGCCACGGCCCGGTCCCGCGTGCCTCGGCCGAGGAGACCGAACGCATCCTGTCCTGGTTGGAGCGACCGGAGACCAGGCTGGTGGAGATGTCGTCCGGGTGGGCGTCCCCGGTGGCCGGTGCGGCCCGCTTCCGCGACCTGCTGCGCAAGGCCGAGAACGCCGCTTCCCACCAAAGCTCGACCGAACGCCCATGACCAAGTGACCGATCGGACTACCTCCACTCCCTTAGGCTGTTAGAGAAGTGCAGTCCTGCCCGTTTCGTGGGCCTGCTCCCGGCTGCCGGGTGTCGGCGGCCGCGGAGCCGGGGTGAGGAGGTGTCCCACGTGGACGTCGACGCCGGACGCGGCGCCGCCCTGGGGGGCGCGCTTCCGACCCAACCGGGCGAGCTGCCGCTGGCCCGCCGGCTGCGCTCGCTGCTGAGCTGGCCCACCGCCGACACCGACCCGGTCAGCCAACTCGTCCGGACCCACCGGACGATCCATCCCGGCACCGAGCCCTCCGTGCTGCGCCGGGCCTACACCATCGCGGAGAACATGCACCGCGGGCAGTTCCGCAAGAGCGGCGAGCCCTACATCACGCACCCGCTGGCGGTCGCCCAGATCTGCGCCGAGATCGGCATGGACGCCATCACCCTGGTCGCCGCGCTGCTGCACGACACCGTGGAGGACACCCGCTACACCCTCCAGGCGCTCGCCGAGGACTTCGGGCCGGAGGTGGCGCACCTGGTCGACGGGGTGACCAAGTTCGACAAGGCCTTCTACGGCAAGGCCGCCGAGGCCGAGACGATCCGCAAGATGATCATCGCGGCCGGCAAGGACGTCCGGGTCCTGATCATCAAGTTGGCCGACCGGCTGCACAACATGCGCACCCTGGGCGTCCGGTCCGCGGCGTCCCGGGAGCGGATCGCCCGCAAGACGCAGGAGGTGCTGGTCCCGCTCTGCGACCGGCTCGGCATCCAGACGCTCAAGCGCGAGCTCGACGACGTGGTGCTGCTGCACCTGGAGCCCGACGAGCACGCCCGGATCGCCCGGCACGTGCACGACCGGCCCGGCTGGGACGCGTACCTCGACGAGGTGGTCACCCACGCGAAGTCGGCCCTGCGCCGCAGCCGGGTGGACGCGGCGGTGACCCCCCGCTCCCGGCACCTCTACTCGATCTGGAAGGACACCGTGGCCGGTGGCCACAGCGCCCCCTTCGACCTGCCCCGCATCGTGATCGTGGTGGACGGCCCGGCGACCGACTGCTATGCGGCGCTCGGCGCGGTCCACGGCGTGTGGCGGCCGGTCCCCGGCCGGTTCAAGGACTTCATCGCCTCCCCCAAGAACAACCTCTACCGTTCGCTGCACACCACCGTCTGCGGGCCCAGGAACCGCACCGTGGAGGTGCTGATCCGCACCGTGGAGATGCACCGCTCGGCGGAGTACGGGGTCGCCGCCGACTTCCGTTTCCCGCGTTCCGGCGGCGGCACGGCCCGGGCGGAGCAGCTCGACTGGCTGCGTCGGGTGCTCGACTGGGAGCAGGACGCGGCCGACCCGGCCCAGTTCCTCGAGTCGCTGCGTTGCGACCTCGCCGAGGCGCAGATCCAGGTCTTCGCCGACGGGCGACAGGTCGTGCTGCCCGCCGGGGCGACCCCGGTGGACCTCGCGTACGAGTTGGGCACCGCACGGGGCGACCACTGCCTCGCAGCGCGGATCAACGGCCGGCTGGCCCCGCTCTCCTCCGAACTGGACGAGGGCGACGTGGTGGAGATCTTCACCGAGACCGACGCGGCGAACGGCTTCGACGCCGACGCCGCCCCGCGTGGCCCCCGCCGGGAGTGGCTCGGCTTCGTCAAGTCGCCGCAGGCGCAGATGCAGATCAGCCGGTGGTTCGCCGAGCACACCGAGCCCGGCATCTCCATCACCGACAAGGTCCGCCTCGGCCGGGCCACCATCGGGCTGGCCCTGCGCAAGCACGACCGGGGCCTCGCCAGCGACCTGCCGCTGCTGCGGCTGTCGGAGGAGTTGGGCTACCCCGACCTGGAGACGCTGCTGGTCGCGGTCTTCGACCGGGTGATCGAACCGGACACGGTCGTACGCCAGCTCATCGACCTGGTGGACCACCGGCAGTGACCGCCCCGGGCCCGGGTGGTCCGAACGCTCCTCGCGGCCACTAGCCTGGACGCATGATCCCCCGCTCGCGCGCCACCGGTCGAGCCGTCGCCTACCAGGTCTTCTACCGGCTGCCACTGCCGGTACGCCGCCGCCTGGTCCGGCTGGCCGTGCCGAAGTACATCGTCGGCGCGGTCACCCTGGTCCGGGACAGCGAGGCGGAGGGCGCGGGCCGGCTGCTGCTGCTGCGTCAGCCGCCCGGTAGGGGCTGGGGGCTGCCGGCCGGCCTGTTGCAGAAGGGCGAGGCGCCGGTGGTGGGCGCCGCCCGGGAGCTGCACGAGGAGTCCGGCATCCGGCTGTCGCCCCGGCAGTTGAGCCCCGCCGTGCCGAACGCCGTGGTGCACGCCAAGGGCTGGGTGGACGTCGTGTTCACCGCCGAGGTACCGGCGTCGAGCACCGAGTTGAAGGTCGACGGGGCCGAGGTCTACGAGGCCGCCTGGCACCCGCTGGACGACCTGCCCAAGCTGACCTGGCCGACGGCCCGGCTGCTCGCGTACTACGACATCGGGCCGCTGGCCGGACAGTTCCCGCCACCGGTGCCCGACAAGAAGCCGTGACCGCAGCCCCCGGCGAGCGCGGCCCGGCAGCCGCCACCGAGGCCGGTCGTAGCCCGGCAGCCGCCACCGGAACCGGCCGCGTCCCGGACCCCACCGCCAGGACCGGCCACGGCCCGGCAGTCGCCCGGGCGGAGGTCTGCGCGGTGGTGCTCGCCGCCGGCGAGGGCACCCGGCTGCGGCCGCTGACCGAGCGGCTACCCAAGGCGCTCTGCCCGGTCGGCAACGTGCCGCTGCTCGACCGGGCGCTGCACCGGCTGGCCGGGCTCGGCCTGGTCGGGACCGACCGGGTCGCCGTCAACGCCTGCTACCTCGGCGACCAGGTCGTCGACCACGTCGGGGACCGCGCCCACCTCTCGGTCGAGCCGGGCGACCCGCTCGGCACCGCCGGCGGCGTGGCGAACCTGCGGGACTGGATCGCCGGGCGCGGGGTGCTGGTCGGCAACGCCGACGCCTACCTCGCCGACCCGGCCCGTCCCCCGGGCCCCGACATCGCCGCGCTGCTGCACGACTGGGACGGCGACTCCGTACGCCTGCTCGGCCAGCCCGCCCCTGACCCGGCGGCACCGGGCACCTTCGACGGCCACGTCTTCACCGGCTTCTCGTTGCTGCCGTGGCGGCTGGTGCGGGGCCTGCCGGTCGGGTTCGGCGACCTCGTCCGGGCGCTCTGGCGGCCGGCGGAGGCGGCCGGTGCGCTGACCGTCGTGCCGTACCCCGGCACCTTCTACGACACCGGCACCCCGGCCGACTACCTGGCGGCCAACCTGCACGCGGCCGGCGGCGGCAACCTGGTGGACCCGACGGCCACGGTGACGGGCCGCTGCCGCTCGGCGGTGGTCGGCGCGGGCGCCGTCGTGCACGGCGACGTGGAGCGGGCGGTCGTCTGGCCCGGCGCCACCGTCGGCCCCGGCGAGCACCTGCGCGACGCGGTACGCGCCGGCACCGCCCTCACCGTCCCCGGCACACCGCCGTCCCCGGGCCGGGGAAGCCTCTAGCATGGGCGACGACGCCGACGAACGGAGAAATGTCCCGTGATCACCGCGATCGTGCTGATCGACTGCGCCACCGACTCGATCCCCGAGGTGGCCGAGAACCTGGCCAACCTGCCCGGCGTCAGCGAGGTCTACTCGGTGGCGGGCCACGTCGACCTGATCGCGATGGTCCGGGTCCGGGAGTTCGAGCAGATCGCGCAGGTGATCGCCGGCAGCATCTCCAAGGTGCCCGGGGTGCTCAACACCGAGTCGCACATCGCCTTCCGGGCGTACTCCCAGCACGATCTGGAGGAGGCCTTCGCGATCGGCCTCGCGAACGCCGACTGACGCGGACGCCGGGCGCCGCCGGCGGAGCGAGGCGGGCGGCGGCCGGGCCGGTACGCCGAACGGCCGGCCCACCCCTGGGGATGGACCGGCCGTCGTGGCGCGCGGACGTCAGCTCTGCGTGGGAGCCGGCGCCTCCTCGGTGCCACCCGGAGCCGGCGACTCGGTGGTGCCGCCCGGAGCCGGGGTCTCGGTGGTGCCGCCCGGAGCCGGCGTCGTGCCGCCCGGGCTCGGGGTGCCGCTGGCGCTGGTCTGCGGCACCGGGATGCCCAGCTGCTCCGCCAGCTGCACCAGCGCGTCGTAGTGCGCCTGCAGGGTCGGCAGGGCGGTCTGGGCCAGCTGGACCACCGACTGCTCGGAGCCCTGCGAGATCTCCGTCTGGGTGGCCTGGATGGCCTGGACGTGGCCGGCCAGCTCGCTGGTCACCCAGAGCCGGTCGAACTCCTCGCCGCTGGCGTTGTTCAGCTGGTCGATGACGGACTGCTGATCCGCGGTGGGCTCACTCGGCAACTCCACGCCCAGCTGCGACGCGGTCTGCTGCACCGTCTGGTCGAGCTGGGTGTGGTCCGTCTTTAGCCGGGCGCCCAGGTCCTTGACCCCCTGGCTCTGGCCCTTCTGCTGGGCCAGGTCACCCGCGGTGATCTCGAACAGATTCACCTGGTGCACGGCCTGCAGGTACTGGGTGTCCTGCTGTGACGGCTGCACCGCGGCCTGTGCCGCCGCGGCCGGCGCGATCCCCACCAGCACCAGCGCGGCCAGCAGGCCGAGGCGTTTGATACCCAACATGCTTCCCCCCCTTGAGACGTTGGATCGCACGGATACCCGGCTGACCGGGGTTATTCCTGCGATCCCCCGTCGGGGAGGCGACCGACCGACACGCCCGTGTCGGACCGTCGGGGGGCGGAAACGGACGTGGCGCCCGCCGGAGGACTCCGGTGGGCGCCACGTCGAGGTGTCGCAGGGTCAGCGGCGGCTCTCGCCGCTGCCGATCTCCTCCCGCTCCGGTCGGGGCTCGACCGGCGGGTGCCCCGGCGAGACCGGCGCCTCGGCCGGCTTCTCGATCGGGTAGAAGAAGCCCCGGATGGCCGGGCCGAGGGCACCGAGCCGGTTCATCTTCTTCGGCACGACCCAGCCGGCGTACGGCAGCGCGCCGTGGCCGTCGCCGTGCCCGTCGGCCGCCACGAGCGGCTGGTGCACCTCTTCGAACCGGCCGTCCGGCAGGCGCCGGATGATGCCGGTCTCGACACCGTGGGCGAGCACCTCCCGGTCGTGCTGCTGGAGACCCAGGCAGATCCGGTAGGTGACGTAGTACGCCAGCGGCGGCAGCACCAGCAGGCCGATGCGGCCGGCCCAGGTCATCGCGTTCAGGCTGATCTGGAACTTGTCGGCGATGACGTCGTTGGCGCCGGAGAGGGTCAGCACGACGAAGAACGCCAGCGCCATGGCGCCCAGGCCGGTCCGGGCCGGCACGTCCCGGGGACGCTGGAGCAGGTTGTGGCTCCTGGTGTCCTTGAGGCGCCGGGCCTCCAGGAACGGGTAGAGCGTCGACAGGCCGACCAGGATGCCCGGCAGCACGACCGTCGGCCAGAACAGCGGCGGGATCACGTACCCGTCGCCGATCGGGATGTTGATCTCCCAGTTGGGCATCAGGCGGGTCGAGCCGTCGAGGAACATGACGTACCAGTCGGGCTGGCTGGCGGCCGAGACCACCCACGCCTCGTACGGGCCGAACAGCCAGATCGGGTTGATCTGGAACAGGCCGCCCATCAGCGCGATCACGCCGAAGACGACCATGAAGAAGCCGCCCTGCTTGATCGCGTAGCGGGGGAACATCCGCTCGCCGACCACGTTGCCGTTGGTCCGGCCGGGGCCGGGCCACTGGGTGTGCTTCTGCTTGAAGACCAGGCCCAGGTGGGCGCCGATCAGCGCGAGCAGCAGGCCCGGGACGAGCAGCACGTGGGCGATGTAGAACCGGCTGATGATGATCGTGCCCGGGAACTCCCCGCCGAAGACCGACGAGGTGACCCAGGAGCCGATCACCGGGATGGAGAGCATGATCGCCGAGGCGATCCGCAGGCCGGTGCCGGAGAGGCCGTCGTCCGGCAGCGAGTAGCCGGTGAAGCCGGCGAGGAAGCCGACCCAGAACAGCAGCGAGCCGATGATCCAGTTGGTCTCACGCGGCTTGCGGAACGCGCCGGTGAAGAAGACCCGGAGCATGTGCACCACGATGGCGGCCATGAACAGCAGCGCCGACCAGTGGTGCATCTGCCGCATGATCAGGCCACCGCGGACGTCGAACGAGATGTCCAGGCTGGAGGCGTACGCGGCCGACATCGGCGTGCCCCGCAGCGGGGCGTAGCTGCCGTTGTAGACGACCTCGGTCATCGCCGGCTCGTAGAAGAAGGTCAGGAAGACGCCGGTCAGCAGCAGGACGACGAACGAGAACAGCGCGATCTCGCCGAGCAGGAACGACCAGTGGTCCGGGAAGACCTTGTTCAGCAGCCGGCGCAGCGGGGTGGCCACCTGGAAGCGGTCGTCCACCCCCCGGGCGACGTTCCCCGGGACTGCTGCCTTGTCAAACTTGCGCCGCTTCACGGCCGCTCCCAGAAGTCGGGCCCGACGGTCTCGGTGTAGTCGGACTTGGCCACGAAGTAGCCCTCGGAGTCCACCTCGATCGGCAGCTGCGGCAGCCGTCGGCTGGCCGGGCCGAAGATGGGCCGGGCGTTGTCGGTGATCAGGAACTGCGACTGGTGGCACGGGCAGAGCAGGCGGTTGGTCTGCTGCTCGTACAGGCTCGCCGGGCAACCGGCGTGCGTGCAGATCTTGGAGAACGCGGCGTAGTTGCCCCACATGTAGTCGCCGTGCTGCTCACGCTCGTTGGCCTGGCGCGACTTCTGCGCGTCGGAGTCCCGCAGGTGGATCAGCAGGGTCGGCGAGTCCGCGTGCAGGTTGCTCACGCCGTGGTCGATGCCGGGGAAGACGGTGATCTGGCCGCCCGCGCTGACGTCCGCCGGGCGGACCGGCCGGCCGTCCTCGCGGACCAGGCGGATCTTCTCGCCGCTCTCGGTCGGGGCGAAGCCCGTCCTGAACATCTGGTTGTTCTTGTGCGGCTGGGAGATCAGGCCGCCGACCAGGGGCGCCGCGGCGACCGCGCCGACCGGCGCGAGACCGGCCAGCAGCGAGATGCCGAGCAGCGGCCGGCGCTTCACGCCCAGCTCGTCGGCCATGTAGAGCATGGTCTGGCCGGTGATGATCCGGTCGTCGGAGGCGACGGCACCCTCGTGCCGGTCCTGGATCGAGACCTCCTTCGGCAGCAGCTTCTTGCCCCAGGTCAGGATGCCGAAGCCGATGCCGAGCAGGGCCACGCCGAGGGTGACGCCGAGCAGGGGCGTGTACCACTTGTCGCCGCCGCTGCCCGGGGAGTACTCCCACGGCCACCAGATGTAGATCACCAGGAACGCGGTCGCCGCCAGGCCGGTCAGCAGGAAGAACGACGCGACCGTACGGGTCAGCCGGCGCTCGGCCTTGCTGCCCGGCGCCACCTGCGGCTCGTAGTGGACGATCTCGATGTCGTCCCGGCGCGCGCCCTCGCGGACGATGTCGAACTGGCTGAGCCCGGGGGTGTTCACGTCGAGCGGCTCCCGGCCCTGCTGGGCCTGGTGCTCGGTGTGCGTGGTCATGCCGTCACCTCGCTACGGGCGGTGCCGCGCTGCGGCACCACGGCACTGAATCGGATGAGCCGCCCGGTCACGACTTGCCCGCAATCCACAGGCTCGCGAAGACGAGCGCGACGATGCCCACCAGGAAGATCGCCAGGCCCTCGGTGGACGGCCCGTACCGACCGAGGTTGAAGCCGCCCGGGTCCTGGTCGTGCTTCAGCGTCTCCTGGATGTAGGCGATGAGGTCCGCCTTCTGGTCCGGGGAGATCTGGTTGTCGCCGAAGACCGGCATGTTCTGCGGGCCGCTCAGCATGGCGGCGTAGATCTGCCGGTCGGTGGCCGGGCGCAGGCTCGGCGCGTACTTGCCGGAGGACAGGGCGCCGCCGCCGCCGCCGAAGGCGTGGCACTGCGCGCAGTTGATCCGGAACAGCTCGCCGCCGGCGGCCACGTTCCCGTCGGCGTGCAGGTTGTCACCGTCGGGCACCACCGGGCCGCCGCCGAGTTCCTGGACGTACTGCGCGAGCTGGCGGGTCTCCTCGTCGGTGAAGAGCTCAGGCTTGCGCTGGGCCTGGGCCTCCTGCCGGGCCATCGGCATGCGGCCGGAGCCGACCTGGAACTCGACCGAGGCCGCGCCGACGCCGATCAGGCTCGGCCCGCGCCCCTCGACGCCCTGCGCGTTGCGACCGTGACAGGTCACACAGCTCACGTCGAACAGCGCCTTGCCCTCCGCGGCGGCACCGGTGAGCGGGGTGTCCTGCGCCTGCACGCCGGGGGCGAAGACGGTGTAGGCGCCGCCGGCCAGCATCAGCGCGGCGAACAGCCGGACCGCGGCACCCAGCCGGCGGCGGCCCCTGCTGCGCGCCGCGGGCCGCTCGCGCAGCCGCGCGAGCAGACCGCGTCGGCGGTCGTTGTCAGAAGTCATGACCTGTGTCCTTAACCGGTTGGACCTTGTCTCAGGGGACGGAGCAGCGGCGCGGTTCGTGACGCGCCAAGATCACTGAAGCCAGTAGATCATGGCGTAGAGCCCGATCCACACGACGTCGACGAAGTGCCAGTAGTAGGACACGACGATCGCCGACGTGGCCTGCGCCGGTGTGAACCGGCCCATGGTGGTGCGGATCATGAAGATGACGAAGGCGACCAGACCGCCGGCCACGTGCAGGCCGTGGAAGCCGGTGGTCAGGTAGAACATCGACCCGTAACCGTCTTGGTTGATCTTGATGCCCGCGTGCACCAGCTCGCGGTACTCGTTGAGCTGGCCGAGGACGAAGATCAGGCCCATCACGAAGGTGATCGTGAACCAGCGCCGCAGCGCGTGGACGTCACCCTTCTCGGCGGCGAACACCCCGAGCTGGCAGGTCACCGAGGACAACACCAGGATCACCGTGAAGGTGGTCGCGTAGGGGATGTTGAGGTGCTCGGTGTGCTTCGCCCACTGCTCCGGCGCCGCCGCGCGGATGGAGAAGTACATCGCGAACAGCGCCGCGAAGAACATGAGTTCGCTGGAGAGCCACACGATCGTCCCGACGCTGACCATGTTGGGTCGGGTCAGGGAGTGGATCCGGCTCTTGTCAATGGCTGGGGCCGCAGTCACGCGGTCATTATTGCCCTTGACCGGGGCCGCCGATCAGCGGGGGGCCAAACCCGTGGCATCCACAGCCCGATCGGGGCAGTCCGGTTCGCCTGACCTAGGCTGAAAAGCGTGCTGCACGCCGATCCGATCTCCGCCGCAGCCGCCGTCGCCGCGCCGGCGGCGAGCGCGGCCACCCCGCCACCGTTCACCGTGACCTCGGTGTTCACCGAGACCAGGCTGGACAGCTGGCTCGCCGTCGGCCTGGTGCTGGCCGCCGGCGTCTACCTCTACGGGGTGCACCGGCTGCGGATCCGGGGCGACCGGTGGCCGGTAGCCAGGACGGTCTTCTTCCTCGGCCCCGGCCTCGGCGGCATCGCGGCGGTCACCGTCAGCGGCCTGCACGCGTACGACACGGCACTGCTGTCGGTGCACATGGTCCAGCACATGGTGCTCTCCATGATCTCGCCGATCTTCCTCGCGCTGGGCGCGCCGGTGACGCTGGCCCTGCGCACCCTGCCGCCGCGACCGCGCAAGCGGCTGCTGGCGGTCGTGCACAGCCGGATCGCCCGGATCTACAGCTTCCCCCTGGTGGCGTTCGCCATCTTCGTGGTGAACCCGTTCGCGCTCTACTTCACCGACCTGTACCGCTACACCCTCGAGAACGTGTGGGCGCACGAGGTCGTGCACGCGCACTTCATCATGACCGGCTGCGTGTTCTTCTGGCCGCTGCTCGGGCTCGACCCGCTGCCGGGCCGCTGGCCGTACCCGGCCCGGGCGCTGCTGATGCTGCTCTCCGTGCCGTTCCACACCGTGCTCGGACTCACCATCATGCAGAGCAGCACGCTCTTCGGCGGCGACTGGTACCCGTCGCTCGGGCTCACCTGGTCGGACCCGTGGCAGGACCAGGTGGTCGCCGGCGGCATCCTCTGGGCCGGCGGCGAGTTCGTCAGCGTGACCATGCTGGCCGTGCTGGTCGTGCAGTGGATGCGGCACGCCGAGCGGGAGGCCCGCCGCGTCGACCGCGACCTGGACCGCCAGGAGGCCCGTCAGCGCGCCGCGGAGTCCACGGCCTGAGCCGGGCCGGCCGGTACGCCCCCGGCGCCGCCGCCGGGCGGACGTCGCACACCTCACACCGACCGGTACGATCAGCGGGCGGCCACGAGGTGGGAGCCAGTCCGACCGACGAGCGCGCAGCGAACGAATCATCAAGCTCAGTGTGATGGTGCCGCACGACGGCACGGAGCGAAGCGGAGTGCCGGCATGAGCGATCGTCTTTGCACCGTCCTGCTCTACAGCGACGACCCGGAGGTCCGCGACCGGATGCGGCTCGCCGTCGGGCCGCGCCCCGCGCCCGGCCTGCGGGTCGAGTTCGTCGAGGCGTCCGACTACGCCGAGTGCGTCCGGCTCGTCGACGACTACGAGATCGACCTGCTGGTGCTCGACGGTGAGGCGAGCCCGGGCGGCGGCATCGGCATCGCCCGGCAGATCAAGGACGACCGGGCCGACGCCCCCCCGACCTGCGTGGTGATCGCCCGCGCCGCCGACCGGTGGCTCGCGGCGTACGCCGAGGTCGACGCCACCCTGGTGCACCCGCTCGACCCGGTGACCACCGGCACCACGGTGGCCGAGCTGCTGCGGACGCACGCACCCGCCTGACGTCCCCCGCTCCGGCCCGCCACGGCGCCGGGCCGACCGGTGCCGGTTCCATCCCACCCGCATCTCGCACGCTCGGGAGGCCCGCCTTGGGCGATCGGACCTGGCCGCACCTGCTCAACGCGCTGCTGCGCGGCGAGGAACTCGCCACCGCCGACACCGCCTGGGCGATGGGCGAGATCATGGCCGGCTCGGCCGCCCCGGCGCAGATGGCGGGCTTCGTCGTCGCGCTGCGCGCCAAGGGTGAGACCTCGGCCGAGCTGGCCGGTCTGGTGGAGGCGATGCTCGGCCGGGCGGTCCCGGTCGAGCTGCCCGACGAGCTGCGCGCCACCGCCCTCGACGTGGTCGGCACCGGCGGTGACCTCGCGCACACCGTCAACATCTCGACCATGGCCTCGCTGGTGGTGGCCGGCGCCGGTGTCCGGGTGGTCAAGCACGGCAACCGGGCGGCATCCTCCTCCTGCGGCACCGCCGACGTGCTGGAGTTCCTCGGCGTGCCGCTCGACCTGGGCCCCGAGGGGGTGGCCCGGTGCGTCGCGGAGGCCGGCATGGGCTTCTGCTTCGCGGCCCGGTTCCACCCCGGCATGCGGCACACCGGCCCGGTACGCCGGGAGCTGGGCGTGCCCACGGTGTTCAACTTCCTCGGCCCGCTGACCAACCCGGCGCGGCCCCGCGCCGGAGCGGTCGGCTGCTTCGACGCCCGGATGGCCCCGGTGATGGCCGGCGTCTTCGCCGCCCGGGGCGACTCCGTGCTGGTGATGCGCGGCGAGGACGGGCTGGACGAGTTCACCACCGCCGCGCCGACCCGCGTCTGGGCGGCCCAGGGCGGCGTCGTCAGGGAGTCGCTGCTGGACGCCGCCGACCTCGGCGTACCCCGGGCCACCCTGGCCGACCTGCGCGGCGGTGACGCCGCCTTCAACGCGGACGTGGTCCGCCGGCTGCTGGCCGGCGAGACCGGCCCGGTGCGCGACGCGGTCCTGGTCAACGCGGCGGCGGCGCTGGCCACGCAGGGCCCGCTCGACGGCGACCTCACCGCGGCCCTGCGGGCCGGGATCGACCGGGCCGCCGAGTCCGTCGACTCCGGGGCCGCCGCCCGCGTCCTCGACCGCTGGATCGAGGTCGCGCGCGCCCTCTGAGCCCCGGGCCTCGCCGAAGGTTGTCGGACCCCCGTGGGAAACTACAGCTGAGTAGTTCCCACATTCGTCCTGCGCCGTCGAGCGCGGCGATCCCCGTCGGGCGTGTGCGACGCGCCCCCGCGGGACCGGAGCGAGAGGAGACGCCCGTGTCGGAGCGCGAGCTCTACTGCGACACCTGTGAGGGCGTCGAGCCGTTCGAGGCGCCGCCGTGCGCCGACGGCCACGGCGCCGACTGCCCCGAACTGGTCTGCACGGGCTGCGGCGCGGCCGTGCTCGTCACCACCTTCACGTTCCGCCTGGCGCGTCCGAGCGGCCGGCACCGCCCGGCGAGCCGCCGCCGCGCCGCCTGAAACCGCCGCCACCGCTGAGCGGGCGTCGGGCCCCCGCGGTGTCCGCTCAGCGCCGCTGCCGACCACGTCCCGCGCCCGCGCCACCCGTTCCACGCCGAAGGCCCGCCTCCCCGGGGAGGCGGGCCTTCGGGACGTTCGCGGGTGACCGACCGATCAGTGCTCGGCGGTGCGCCGGGTGCCGCTGTAGTACTCGAACAGCAGGCCGCAGACGGAGAACGTGACCGCCAGCATGCCGAGGCCGAGCAGCCAGAACTGCCAGAACGCGAGGCCGAAGCCGGCCATCCCGACGGCGATCGCCAGGCCGAACGGCCAGTAGCTGCCCGGGCTGAAGAAGCCGATCTCGCCCGCGCCGTCGGCGATCTCGCCGTCCGGCCGGTCCTCCGGCCGAAGGTCGATCCGGCGGGAGACGAACCAGAAGAAGCCGCCGCACATCGTGCAGAGCAGGAAGCTCAGCAGCAGGGCGACCGTGCCGACCCACTCGACCTGGCCGCCGGAGTCGGCGGCGGTCCACCCGCCGTAGAGGGCGGTGGCGAAGAGCAGGAACCCGGCGATGACCAGGAAGATGCGCCACTCGGTCTTCATGCCCGATCCCTCAGCTTCCCGCGCCGGCCGGCGCGTCGTCCGGGTTGAAGTTGGCCTCGGTGCGACGGGTCTCGAAGGGCTTCGTGGTCTTCGCGTACGGGTCCTCGCCGATGGCCGTCAGCGCCTCCTGCGTGGACCTGCCGTCCCGCTTGGCCGCCAGGAACTGCTCGTACTTCTCCGGGGAGACGACCCGCAGCTCGAAGTTCATGAAGGCGTGGTAGCTGCCGCAGAGCTCCGCGCAGCGGCCGACGTAGGCGCCCTCGGACTCCAGCTTCGAGACCTCGAAGACGTTGCGGATCTTGCCCGGCATGACGTCGCGCTTGAACAGCAGCTCCGGCACCCAGAACGAGTGGATGACGTCGCGGCTGGTCTCCTCGAACCGGATGGACCGGTCGGTCGGCAGCACCAGGATCGGGATGACCTCGCTGGTGCCGAGCACGGAGGCGACCGTGTTGGCGTCCTGGCCCTGACCGTCGCGGTAGTTGAACTGCCAGTTCCACTTGAACGCGACCACCTCGACCGTGACGTCGGGGTTCTTGGTCGTCCGCACCACGTCGGTCTGCACGACCGCCGTGTAGTAGAACAGCACGGAGACGATCAGGATCGGCGCGATGGTGTAGAGGAACTCCATCGGCATGTTGTAACGGGTCTGCACCGGCAGCTCGTTGCCCCGCTTGCGGTAGCGCACGACGCACCAGAAGATCAGGCCCCACACGAAGACGCCGACCGCGAGCGCCGCGATGCACGAGGCGATCCACAGGTCGTACATCCGGTGCGACTCGGGCGTGATGCCGCCCTGCGGCCAGCCGAAGCCGCCGAACGCCGCGCCGACGTCGCAGCCCGTGAGCAGGACCAGCAGCGCCGCTCCGCCGAGACCGAGCCCGGCGATCCGACCGGCACCACGTCCCCGGCGCCCACCGGCTCCTGGGGAAGCGCTGTGCCGTACGGCCGACGGCCGTACCTCCGAACTCCTTGCGACCACCTGGTCCTGCCTCCCTAGCGCGCCGCGGTGTCTTGTCCCTGCCCTCCGCCTGCGGAGCGACAGCACCAGCGGCAAAGGCGTCACCGACGGTCGCAGATTACTCGACCATGACGGGCTGGACCGTGTTGGGGTCGCTGTCGGCCCCCATCGGGGGGATCTTGGGCATACCGGCGCGATACGTTGGCTCGCGTGAGCGCATCCCCGGTCTACCTGGACGCGGCCACCGCCGCGCCGCTGCATCCGGTCGCCCGACAGGCGCTGTTGGCCGCCCTCGACGACGGCTGGGCCGACCCCGGCCGGCTCTACACGCAGGCCCGCCGCGCCCGTCAACTCCTCGACGCCGCCCGCGAGGCCTGCGCGCAGACGCTCGGCGTCCGCGCCGACGAGCTGTCCTTCACCCCCAGCGGTACGACGGCCGCGCACTCCGCCGTGCTGGGGGGCCTGACCGGCCGGCGTCGGGTGGGCGCCGGCCTGGTGCACTCCGCGATCGAGCACTCGGCGGTGCTGCACGCCGCCGAGAAGCACGTCGCGGCGGGCGGCACGGCCACGTCCGTACCGGTGGACCGGCTCGGCCGGCTCGACCTGGACCGCTGGGCGGCGGCGGTCCGGGCGCCGGGGGTGGCGCTGGCCGCGCTGATCGCCGCCAGCCACGAGGTCGGCACGCTCCAGCCGGTGGCCGGGGCCGCGCGGGAGTGCGCCGAGGCCGGGGTGCCGCTATGCGTGGACGCCGCCCAGGTGGTGGGCCGGGCCCCGGTGCCGGCGGGCTGGTCGGTGCTGACCGCCAGCGCGCACAAGTGGGGCGGGCCGCCCGGGGTGGGGTTGCTGGTCGTGCGCAAGGGCACCCGCTGGGAGTCGCCCTGGCCGGCCGACGAGCGGGAGGCCGGGCGTACGCCGGGCACGCTCAACCTGCCGGCGGTGGTGGCGGCGGCGGCGAGCCTGCGCGCGGCGGCGGCCGACGCGGCGGCCGAGGCGGCCCGGCTGGCGCCGCTGGTGGCCCGGATCCGGGACCGGGTGGCGGCCGAGGTGCCCGACGTGGAGGTGGTGGGTGACCCCGACCACCGCCTGCCGCACCTGGTGACCTTCTCCTGCCTCTACGTCGACGGCGAGGCCCTGCTGCACGCGCTCGACCGGCGCGGGTTCGCCGTCTCCTCGGGCTCCTCGTGCACGTCGTCGACGCTGCGGCCGTCGCACGTGCTGGAGGCGATGGGGGTGCTCTCGCACGGCAACGTCCGGGTCTCGCTGCACCGGGAGACGACGGAGGCCGACGTCGAGAGGTTCCTCACCGAACTGCCCGGCGTCGTGGCGCGACTGCGCGCCGAGGCCGGGGTGGTGGGGCTGTGACGGCGCCGGCGGAGATCCTCGACTGCCGCGGTCAGCGCTGCCCGCTGCCGGTGATCGCGGCGGCCCGGCGGCTGCCCGAGCTGCCCGTCGGCACGGTGGTGCGGGTGCTCGCCGACGATCCGGCCGCGGCGGTGGACATCCCGGCCTGGTGCCGGATGCGCGGCCACGAGTTCCTCGGCACGGTCACCGGCCCGGACGGCCCCGCCTTCGACGTCCGCCGCCGCCACTGACCCGGGTGGCGCGGGGGCCCGACCCGCACCACGCCGCCGTTCCCGCCGATGCCGGCGGCCGCCGGGGGTGTTCCTCACCACCCCCGGCGGCCCGGCGACGCAACCAGCGCCGGTGTCACGTCACGGCACGAGGTGCGGGCGGACGTCCTCGGCGGCGACGTCGCCGTACGACTCGGCCAGGCGCTTGACGAACAGGTCGCGGCGGACCTCGTACTCCTGGGTGCCGACGGTCTCCAGCACCAGCGTGGCGAGCAGGGAGCCGACCTGGGCAGCCCGCTCCAGCCCGAGCCCCCACGAGAGGGCGGTGAAGAAGCCGGCCCGGAAGCCGTCGCCGACGCCGGTCGGGTCGACCGCCTGGGTCTCCCGCGCGATCGGCACGTGGATCGGGTCGAAGTCCCGCCCGGCGATCTCCACCCCGTCCTTGCCCAGCGTCGTGACCCGCACCTTGACCCGGTCGAGCAGCTGCGCGTCGGTCAGCCCGGCCTTGCTCTGCAGCAGCGACTTCTCGTAGTCGTTGGTCATCAGGTACTCGGCGCCCTCGATCAGCCCGACGACGTCCTCGCCGTCCATGCGGGCGAGCTGCTGGGACGGGTCGGCGGCGAACCGGTAGCCGCGCTCCCGGCACTCGGCGGAGTGCCGCAGCATCGCCTCCGGGTCGTTCGCGCCGACCAGGACCAGGTCCAGCCCGTCGAGGCGGCGGGCCACCGGCGCCAGCTCGATGTTGCGCGCCTCGCTCATCGCCCCGGCGTAGAACGAGGCGATCTGGCACATGTCGGTGTCCGTGGTGCAGACGAACCGGGCGGTGTGCGCCACCTCGCTGATGTGCACCGAGTCGCAGTCGACGCCGTGCCGCTCCAGCCAGGAGCGGTAGTCGGCGAAGTCCGCGCCGACCGCGCCGACCAGGACCGGGCGCAGGCCGAGCTGCCCCATGCCGAAGGCGATGTTGGCCGCCACCCCACCACGCCGCAGCACCAGGTCGTCCACCAGGAAGGAGAGCGAGACCTTGTGCAACTGGTCGGCGATGAACTGGTCGGCGAAGCGACCGGGGAAGCTCATCAGATGGTCGGTGGCGATCGAGCCGGTCACGGCGATCTTCATGTCAACCCTCGGGGTCGGGAGCAGGGCGCCGGTCAGCCTACCGGCCCGGCCCCCTCAGGATGACCGGTCGGTCGGCCCCGGGTCATCTTCCCGACGGCTCGTTTCCGACCGGAAGACGACGGCGGGGCCGCCCCGGAGGACGGCCCCGCCGTGGTCAGCGGAGGTCTGGCTCAGCTGAACGAGTCACCGCAGGCGCAGGAGTTGCCCGCGTTGGGGTTGTCGATGGTGAAGCCCTGGGCGTCGATCCGGTCGGCGAAGTCGATGGTGGCGCCGGCCAGGTAGGGGGCGCTCATCCGGTCGACGACGACCTCGACACCGTCGAAGTCGGTGACGACGTCACCGTCGAGCGACCGCTCGTCGAAGAAGAGCTGGTACCGCAGGCCGGAGCAGCCACCCGGCTGCACGGCGACCCGGAGCCGCAGGTCGTCGCGGCCCTCCTGCTCGATCAGGGCCTTGACCTTCTGCGCCGCGACGTCGGTGAGGACGACGGACGTGGGGGCCTTGGCCTCGGTCGACTCGGTCTGCGCTGGCGTGGTCACGTGAAATCTCCCTGCGCGGTTGGGTCCGGACGCACTGGCCAACATCTCCTGTCGCCCAGCCATTCCCGGTGTGGTCCAGATCCGATGGTACGCCGCCACGGCCGGCCCCACCCGTCCGGCGTGACCAGGGCCGCCGCCCGGAGCGCCTCCGCACCGGCCGTGGTCAGCGGCTCCACTGCCGGGCGAGCCGGGTGCCGAGCGCCCGCAGCCCCTCGGCCGGGCGCTCCATCGCGGCGGCCAGCCCGCCGCGTTCCTCGCCCCCGAAGTGCTCCACCAGGCTGTACGCGTCGGTCACCCCGGCCGCCCCGGCCTCCCGCCGCCCGGTGCTCACCCGGCCCGCGACCACCACGCAGGGCACGCCCCGGTCCCGGGCGGCGCCGGCCACCCCGGCCACCACCTTGCCGCGCAGCGACTGGTGGTCGAACGAGCCCTCCCCGGTGATCACCAGGTCGACCTCGTCGAGGGTGACGTCCAGCCCGATCGCCCGGGTGACCAGGCCGATGCCCGACTCGCAGTGCCCGCCCAGCGCCAGGACGGCCGCGCCCAGCCCGCCGGCCGCGCCGCCGCCGGGCAGCGCGCCCAGCCGTTCGGGGCAGCCGGGCAGGTCCCGCTCCAGCACGGCGGCGAAACGCTCCAGCGCGGCGTCGAGCAGCAGCACGTCGGCCCGGTCGGCGCCCTTCTGGGGGCCGAACACGTTGCTGGCCCCGTGCAGCCCGAGCAGCGGGTTGTCCACGTCGGTGGCGGCCACCAGGCGGGCGTCGCGCAGCCGGGGCGCGCCGTCGAGGGCGTCCGCCGCGCCGAGCGCGCCCCCGCCGTACGGCAGTGCCTGGCCGGTGGCGTCCAGCGGGGTCACGCCGAGCGCGGTGAGCATGCCCGCGCCGCCGTCGTTGGTGCCGGAGCCGCCCAGCCCGATCACGACCGTCCGGGCCCCGGCCTCCAGGGCGGCGGCCACCAGCACCCCCAGCCCGTACGAGGAGGTGGTCTTCGGGTCCCGCTCGGCCGCGTCGAGCAGGTGCAGCCCGCACGCCTGGGCGCTCTCCAGCCAGGCGGTCGCACCGCCGTCGGTGAGCAGGATCTCACCGGTCGTCGGGCGGCCCAGCGGGTCGACGGTCGGCACCGGAATCCGGCGTCCGCCGAGGGCGTCGGAGAGCACGTCGATGAAGCCCGGCCCACCGTCCGACAGGGGCCGCACGAGCAGGTCGTCGCCGGGGGCGACCTCCCGCCAGCCGGTGGCCACGGCATCGGCGACCTGCGGGGCCGGCAGGGTGCCGGCGAACTTGTCCGGACAGAGCAGCACGCGCATGTCGAGCAGTGTGGCAGCACACACCGCTGGAGGCTGCGCCGAGGCCGCACTGTGGGACCATGGGGCACGTGACTTCGACCTGGGTGGAACCCTCCAACACCGCGACGGCACTGCTGCTGCTCGGCCGGGGCAGCGACCCCGCCACGGAGCGCGGCGTCGAGTGTCCGGGTGACCTGCCGGCGCCCAGCGACCCGGACCTGGTGGCCCGGGCGACGGCGGCGAAGGCGGCGCTGGGCAGCAAGGTCTTCGTGCTGGGGCACCACTACCAGCGCGACGAGGTGATCCAGTTCGCCGACGTGACCGGTGACTCGTTCAAGCTGGCCCGCGAGGCGGCGGCCCGGCCCGACGCGGAGTACATCGTCTTCTGCGGCGTGCACTTCATGGCCGAGAGCGCCGACATCCTCACCTCGGACGCGCAGAAGGTCATCCTGCCCGACCTGGCCGCCGGCTGCTCGATGGCGGACATGGCGGTGCTGTCGCAGGTCGAGACCGCCTGGGACGTGCTCACCGAACTGGGCATCGCGGCGGAGACCGTCCCGGTGACGTACATGAACTCCTCGGCGGACATCAAGGGCTTCGTCGGCCGCAACGGCGGCGTGGTCTGCACCTCGTCGAACGCGAAGCGGGCGCTGGAGTGGGCGTACGAGCAGGGGTCGAAGGTCTTCTTCTTCCCCGACCAGCACCTGGGTCGCAACACGGCGGTGCTGGAGATGGGCTTCTCGCTGGACGACTGCGTCCTCTACGACCCGCACAAGCCCAACGGCGGGCTCACCCCGCAGCAGCTGCGTGACGCGCGGATGATCCTGTGGCGCGGGCACTGCTCGGTGCACGGCCGCTTCACGCTGGACAGCGTCGACGACGTGCGGGAGCGGGTGCCGGGGGTGAACGTGCTGGTCCACCCGGAGTGCCGGCACGAGGTGGTCACCGCCGCCGACTTCGTCGGTTCGACGGAATACATCATCAAGGCCATCGAGGCGGCCCCGGCCGGCTCGGCCTGGGCGGTCGGCACCGAGCTGAACCTGGTCCGCCGGCTCGCGCTGGCCCACCCGGACAAGCAGGTCATGTTCCTGGACAAGGCCGTCTGCTACTGCTCGACCATGAACCGGATCGACCTGCCCCACCTGGTCTGGGCGCTGGAGGAGCTGGTGGCCGGCCGGCTGGTCAACCAGATCACCGTCGACCCGGACACCGCGCACCACGCCCGGGTGGCGCTGGAGAAGATGCTGGCCCTGCCCGGGGCCGACACCCCGCCGCCCGCAGCGGGCTGATCACCCTCCGTAGCCGTATTGGCACGGAAAAGGGTCCGATCACCGATAAGTACCCTCAGGGACGATGTGACCGGGTCCATGATCGTCACCGAGGGCTATGCTGCCGGTGCGACGACTCACGCGGGCCGTTTCGACATGGCCGCATTCCGGGTAGCGATGACAATCGTGTGCCCCACCATCAACACGGCAGCACCGACGCGCTGGAGGTTGCGTTGACCGACGACGTCCTGGTCGTACACGGAGGTACCCCGCTCGAAGGGCGGATCCGCGTGCGCGGCGCGAAGAACCTGGTCTCGAAGGCAATGGTCGCCGCCCTGCTGGGTGACAGCCCGAGCCGGCTGTACGACGTACCGAAGATCCGCGACGTCGAGGTGGTCCGGGGCCTGCTCGGCCTGCACGGGGTCAAGGTCACCGACGGCGGGGAGGACGGCGAGCTCGTCTTCGACCCGGCGAACGTGGAGAGCGCCAGCACGGACCAGATCAACGTGCACGCGGGCTCCAGCCGGATCCCGATCCTCTTCTGCGGGCCGCTGCTGCACCGCCTCGGCCACGCCTTCATCCCCGACCTGGGGGGCTGCCACATCGGGCCGCGCCCGATCGACTTCCACCTCCAGGCGCTGCGGGAGTTCGGTGCGACGGTCGAGAAGACCCCGGAAGGGCTGCACCTGTCGGCGCCGAACGGGCTGCACGGCACCAAGTTCGCCCTGCCGTACCCGAGCGTCGGCGCGACCGAGCAGGTGCTGCTGACGGCCGTGATGGCCGAGGGCGTCACCGAGCTGCGCAACGCCGCGGTGGAGCCGGAGATCATCGACCTGATCTGCATCCTGCAGAAGATGGGCGCGATCATCAAGGTGCACACCGACCGGGTCATCGAGATCCAGGGTGTGCCGAAGCTGCACGGCTACACGCACCGGCCGATCCCGGACCGGATCGAGGCGGCGAGCTGGGCGGCGGCGGCCCTGGCCACCCGCGGCCACGTCGAGGTGCTCGGCGCGCAGCAGGCCGACATGATGACCTTCCTGAACATCTTCCGCTCCGTCGGCGGCGAGTACGAGGTCACCGACGCCCGGCCGCCGAAGCTGGGCGACCCGGGCCAGGAGGGCGGGATCCGGTTCTGGCACCCGGGCGGCGAACTGCACGCCGTGGCGCTGGAGACCGACGTGCACCCGGGCTTCATGACCGACTGGCAGCAGCCGCTGGTGGTGGCGCTCACCCAGGCCCGGGGCCTGTCCATCGTCCACGAGACGGTCTACGAGCAGCGGCTGGGCTACACCGAGGCGCTCAACTCGATGGGCGCCAACATCCAGGTCTACCGGGACTGCCTGGGCGGCACGCCGTGCCGCTTCGGCCGGCGCAACTTCAAGCACTCGGCCGTGATCGCGGGGCCGAGCAAGCTGCACGCCGCCGACCTGGTCATCCCCGACCTGCGGGCCGGTTTCAGCCACCTGATCGCCGCGCTGGCCGCCGAGGGCACCTCCCGGGTCTACGGCGTGGACCTGATCAACCGGGGCTACGAGGACTTCGAGGCGAAGCTGGCCGACCTGGGCGCGCACGTCGAGCGCCCGTAACGTCGACCACTCCCGTACGCGCCCGGTGCACCGCGATGTGCACCGGGCGCCGTCGTTTGGCTACCCTTTCCGCGTGCCCTCGCTGTTTCGCCGCAAGTCCTCCGACCTCGTCGACGAGGCCGTCACCCCGGTGACCCCCGACGAGGAGTCCACGCTTGCCCAGCCCCGGGGCTACACCCCGAGCAAGAAGGAGCTGGGCAAGGCCACCCCGAAGCGGCCCACCGCCGGCCGTCGGCCGGCCGCGGCCACCAAGCCGTTGACCAAGGAGGAGCAGCGGGAGCGCAAGCGCCAGCTGCGCGCCGAGGCGGCGGAGGAGTTCCGTCGTGAGGGCGGTCCCCGCGACCGCGGCCCGGAGCGGCTGCTGGCCCGCAACGTGGTCGACTCCCGGCGTACGGTCGGCACCTGGTTCTTCGGTGGGGCGCTGATCGTGCTGATCGGCTCGAACGCCGCGATGCCGCCGGTCGTCCGCCTGGTCTCCAACATCCTCTGGGGCGCGCTCGCCCTGGGTGTGGTGGTCGACTCGCTCCTGATCTCGCGCAAGATCCGCAAGCTGGTCGGGGAGCGTTTCCCGAACACCGGGCAGCGGATGGGCTCGCTCTACCTCTACGCCATCATGCGGTCGATCACGTTCCGCCGGATGCGCGCCCCCGCGCCCCGGGTAAACATCGGCGACCCGGTCTGAGCCTGCCGCACCGACGGCCCCTACCGCAGCGCGGTACGGGGCCGTCGCCGTCACGGCCTCGGCGGCTGGCCTCGCGGCGGCGTCAGCGGCTCCGGTAGAGCCGGGCCACCACGTCCTCGATGTCCGGCTCGACGATCGAGACGTCCCGCAGCGCGCCCAGCCCGGCCAGGGCCGCCACCACCTCGGCCACCCCCGCCGACTCCAACGCGAAGACCAGCCGGTGCCCGTCGGCCTCCTGCCGTTGCAGCGGCGCGCCGGGCAGCACCGGCGGCTCGGCCAGCGGTGCGTCCAGGTCGGCGACGAGCAGCCGGCGCGACCCGTACCGCTCGTGCAGCGCGGCGATCGACCCGTCGTGCACCACCCGCCCGTGGTCGACCACCACCAGGCGCCGGCAGAGCCGCTCGATGTCGGCCAGGTCGTGCGTGGTGAGCACCAGCGTCGTGTCCCCGGCCCGGCCCAGCTCGCCGAGGAAGCCGCGGACCGCCTGCTTGCTGACCACGTCGAGGCCGATGGTGGGCTCGTCGAGGAAGAGCACCTCCGGGCCGTGCAGCAGCGCGGCGGTCAGCTCGCCGCGCATGCGCTGCCCGAGGGAGAGCTGCCTTACCGGGGTGTCCAGAAACGGATCCAGGTCGAGCAGGCTCCGGCAGCGGCGCAGCCGGGCGGCGTGCGCGGCGGCCGGCACCCGGTAGACGTGCCGCAGCAGCGCGAACGAGTCGCCCAGCGGCAGGTCCCACCAGAGCTGCGAGCGCTGGCCGAAGACCACGCCGACGCGCAGCGCGAGCCGGGTCCGCTCGGCCACCGGGCGCAGGCCGCACACGCGTACCTCGCCGGCGGAAGGCGTCAGCACGCCCGTGAACATCTTGAGCGTCGTCGACTTGCCGGCGCCGTTGGGCCCGATGTAGCCGAGCATCTCGCCCCGGGCCACCCGCAGGTCGATCCCGTCCACGGCGGTGACCCGCCGCTTCTCCCGCCGCAGCCGGCCGGTGCGCACCCGGACGGTGAACTCCTTGCGCAGCCCGTCGGCCACGATCACGTCGTCGCTCACGACCCCGTACTCCGGTAGTGGCGGACCCCGGTGCGCCAGGCCGCCGCCGCCCCGGCGGCCGCGACCAGCGCGACGGCCGGCGCGGTGAAGCCCACCCACGCCGGCAGGCCGAGCGGGTCGGCGCGGCCGAGCAGCGCCAGCGCCGGGTGGTAGCTGACGAAGGCGAAGCCCAGGCCGTACGCGAACACCGCGCGGAACCAGCCCTCGAAGACGGTGACCGGGTACGAGGCGAAGTCCCGCCCGCCGTAGGTGACCGAGTTGGCCAGCTCACCCGAGTCGACCCACCAGAACGAGACGGTGGCGGTGGCCACGAAGACCGACCCGAAGAAGACCACCCCGGCCAGCGGGGCGAGGACCACCAGCAGCGCCCGCGCCGGGGTCCACTCGACGCCGGCGGAGCCGACCGCGACGACCAGCACGGCGATCCCGAAGACCGCCCGGGACACCTTGCGCAGCGGCAGGTCCATCAGCAGCAGCTGGGGCAGGGCGCCGAGCGGGCGGACCAGCACGGCGTCGAAGAGCCCGGTGCGCACGTACCGGGGCAGCCGCTCGATGTTGCCCACCAGCAGGTCGGCGACGGCGAACGCGCACGTCGAGAGGCCGACGACCACCAGCGTCTCGCGCAGCGTGAAGCCGCCCAGCTCCCGGGTGACCCCGAAGATCACCAGCACGGTCAGCACGTCGAAGACGGTGGACCCGACGTTGCCGACCACGTCGATGACGAACGAGGTCCGGTACGCCGTCTGCGCGCGTGCCTGCGCGCCGAGCAGCGCCCGGTACGCGGCCAGCGCCCCGCCCGACGCCTCAGCCACCCTGCACCACCAGGCGGCGTTCCGCGCGCCGCTGCACCAGCCGGCAGGCGGCCAGGATCAGCACCGCCCAGGCGAGCTGGAGGCCGACCAGCCCGACCTGCGTGCCGGTCGGATCCCGCTCGACCAGCACGTCGAGTGGGGTCTGGAGCAGGCTCGGGAAGGGGGTGCCCAGCCACAGCACGAGCTGGAGCCACTCCGGCAGGAAGCGCAGCGGGAAGTAGAGCCCGGCGAGCACGCCCGACGCGAGGGTCCAGAGGATCACCGGCCCCCGGACGTCCTGCAACCAGTACGCGGTCGCGTTGACCAGGAACCGGCAGCCGAAGCAGAGGACCACGGCGACAACGGCGGAGAACGCGAAGATCGGCAGGGTGGCCCAGCGGCGGGGCACGTGGACCTCGAAGAAGAGCGGCCCGACCAGCACCGGCGGCAGGAACCGGACCAGGGCGGCGTGGCCGGCGCGACCCAGGTCGGCGGCGAGATGGCTGGTCACGGGGTGCACCGGCCGCAGCAGGTCGCTGGCGACGTCGCCGGTGCGGATCCGGTCGGCCAGCTCGGTCCAGCCCCAGAGGAGGACGACCGCCAGCAGGCCCTGGCCCACCCAGACGAAGGTGGCGAGCTGCCCCCGGTCGTACCCGGCCACCGTGCCGGCCGCGCCGACCGCCGCGAGCAGGACGTAGCACCGCAGGAAGCCGAAGACCGTGTTGGTCACGACGCCCGCCACCGATGCCTGCCGGTACGTGGCGTAACGTCGGAAGCCTGATCCGGTTATAGCCTTAAATGTCCGGAACCATAGGATAACGTTTGGGGTGGTGGGCGGTGCCACAGTGGCGGTGAGCGAGCCCACGCCGCTACCCTCCTTCCGCAGCCACGCCGTACCGGAGGGGCGACTCTACCGGCACGTGGAGCGCCCAGCGCGACAATTTCCAACGAGGTGACATCGCCGTGAGCGAGCGGACGCGGGCCGGCCACCGGGGCGCCGCCGTGAGCGGACGGACGCCAGCCGGGCACCCGGGCGCGCCCGCTCCCCGGCGGCTGGCACCGGGCGTTCCGCCTACCCTCCGTGGCGACGGGGCAACCGGATGAGCCGCTACTACGACCACTGGCACGACTCCGCCGAACCGGCCTGGATGATCGAGCCCACCACCGAGTGGCATCCGCAGTTCCCCGGCCAGCGCTACGCGGGCGACATCGGCGTCGAACACGCGCCGGCCGCGCCTCGGGGCCGCTCCGCCGTGGGCCGGGCCGAGGTGCCCCCGCTCGCACCCACCCGGCCGGACGGGACCTACATCGGCCGGTCGTGGGACGACCTGCCCGACGGGCGGCCCGGTCGGCAGGACGCGTGGCACGGCCAACCGGACGGCCCCGACGCGCGTCGGTACGGCGACGAGTCGTACCGACGCCCGCCCGCCGAGCCGCGCCGGCCGGACGACCGGCAGTGGCCGCCCCGACAGGAGCCGCCGCACCGCAACGACCGGGGTCAGTTCGACGCCCCCGGCCGGCCCGTCGACTCCCCCCGGCAGCGCGACCACGCCGGTCCCGACCGCTACGACAGCCGCACCCCCCGGTACGAGCCGGCCGGGCGGGACCGTCCCGTCTCCCCCGCCGGCCGGCCCGAGCCGGGCTGGCTCCCGGAGCCCGACGAGGACGCGCCGCCCCGCCGCCCCACGGCGTACGAGCGCCCGGACGCCGGCTACGACCGCCGGCCGGACCCCGGCCACGACCACCGCCCCGGGCGCGTTCACGACCGTCCCGCCGCGTCCGGCCACGACCGCCGAGCGGAGACCGTCCACGACCGCCAGGCGGACGCTGACGAGCGCCGCTACCAGTGGGCGGCCCCGGCCCCGGAGCCCCGCCCCTCCGACGGCCAGCGGGAGCGTCCGGTCGACGGCCAGCGGGAGCGTCCTTCCGACGGCCAGCATGACCGTCTTTCCGACGGCCAGCGTGAGCGTCCTTTCGATGGGCAGCGGGAGCGTCCTTCCGATGGGCAGCGGGAGCGTCCTTTCGATGGGCAATGGGGGCGTTCGGCTGCCCCGCAGCCGGAGCGCTCGGCCGACTCGCAGTGGGACCGCGGCCCCGGCGGGCGGGGCCGCGAGGCCGGCGTACCCGCCGACGGGTGGCCACGCCCCGACCGGGCTCCCGCCGGCCAGCAGGCGCCTCCGGACAGCCAGCGGCGGCAGCAGGAGCCGGACGAGCGATGGCGGGCGCACGAGGCGGCGCGCGCCGAGACGTACCCGGAGCGGGGGCCGCGCGGGGTCGCCCGGCCCGACGCCCCTCGGGAGGCCGAGGCGTACCGGGGACACCCGCGGCAGGACGGCGGCCTGCCCTGGCCACCGCCCGGCCCCCTGCGGCCCGGCTCCGACCGGGACGCGGCGCGGCGCGCCGAACCCCGCCCCGAGCACCGGCGACCGGCCGACCGCCCCCAGGACGCCGCGACCCCGCCGCTCCCGCCCGGGTACGACCAACGGCCGCAATCCCCCACCTACGGTGCCCCGACGACGTCCGGGGCGCCGGCTCCCGGACCGGCGGGCTTCCGGGCCCCGGCCGGGGACGTTCCGCCGCCGGGCCGCCCCGTCTCCCCCGCGCCGGCCCGCGACCTGCCACGCTCCGACCGGCCCGACCCGACCGCGCCGGTCCACGGTCGGCCGGTGTCGCCCGCCGGCCCTCTGTCCGGGCCTGTCTCGCCTGCCGGCCCGGTCTCACCCGCCGGGCCCCTCTCCGGCCGGACGTCGCCAGCGGGTCCCGCCCCGGCCCCGGTCTCGCCGGCGGGTCCCGCCTCGGCCCCGGTCTCGCCGGCAGGCCCGAGCGTCAACCGCCCGGTCTCGCCGGCGGGCCCGGACGTCCGCCACCCGGTATCGCCAGCGGGCCCGGAGTTCCACCACCCGGTATCGCCGGCAGGCCCGGACGTCCGCCACCCGGTGTCGCCGGCAGGCCCGACCGTCGGCCGCCCGGTGTCGCCGGCAGGCCCGGTGGACCAGGTGGTCGGGCGGCCGGCGCCGCCAGCGGGTCCGGCCACCGGCCACACGCCCCGCCCTGCCCCGGAGGACGACGCCACGCCGATCTCGGCGCCTCCCGCCGCCCGACTGCGCCTGGAGTTCCTGCCGGCACCGGAGGCGACCGCCAGCAGGGTGTCCGGTCCGGCCCCGGAGACGACCGCCGACGCGACCCGGCAGGCGACAGCCAGCGCGGTGCCCGGTCCGACCCCGGAGACGACCGCCGACGCGGCCGGTCCGGCCCGCCAGTCGACCGCCAGCACGGTCCCCGGTCCGGCCCCGGCACACCCAGGACCGGCCCGGCCGGACGCACCGACGCCGCACCCGGGCACCGGGCACGGCGAAGCCCGGTCCGTGGCCCAGCCCCCGGCCCCCACGCCGTCGGGGCAGCCGTCCGCCACCCGTCCGAGCGCACCGCACCGCTCGCCGGAAGCCCCGGCAGCCGCAGGCACGGCCAGGCAGGACGTCCCGGCACCGCAGGCGCCCATCGCGCCCGACAGGCCCAGGCGGTACGTCCCGCCACCGCCGAGCGACCCGCCCACACCGGCCGCCCCGCCGCCTCCCCAGGCGCCCACCTCGAGCGGACCGGACGCCTGGTTCCGACCGTCCCGGCCCGCGGCACCTGCCCCGGTCACGCCCGACGGGTCTCGGCCCGCCGGCCAGGCTGTCTCTCCCCCGACCACCACGCCTCCCCCGACCACCACGCCGCCCCTGGGCGGCACGGCGACTCCGAGCGGCACGGCGACTCCGAGCGGCACGCCGGCGCAGAGCGGCGCGGCGGCGCAGAGCGGCGTGTCGACTCCGAGCAGCACGGCCGCATCGAGTGGCGCGGCGGCACCCAGCCAGGCGCCGGACCCGAGTGGTACGACGGCTGCAAACGGCACGGCGGCTGCAAGCGGCGTGTCGACTCCCCACAGCACGCCGGGCGTAGACGCCGTGCCGAACCGTGGCCTCGACGGGTCGGTACCGAATCCGCCCGACGGCGGTGCCGCCTCGCCCGAACCTGCCACCTCGTCGTCGGCGAGATCCACGTCACCGTCTCACGACCACCCCGAACCGCCGACCGAGGTCGCCCCGGCGGAATCGGCCCCGGTCCTGCCGGCCATTCCAACGGTGTCCGGCCCACGGGTCGTACCGGCCACAGCGCCGGCACCGCCCGCGTCCTCCCTTTCCGAGCAGGCGTCTGGTCCGCCCGCTGGGCTGGCACCGCCCGCGCCCACCCTTGCCGAGCCGGTACACGTTTCGCCCGCTGTGCCGGCGCCTTCCGAACCCGACCCGGTGTCCGCTCCGCCCGCCGCCCCGGCCCCAACGCCTGCCCCGACATCCCCTGCGCCTGCCGTCCCGACGCCGTCGCCCGTCCAGCAACCGACGCTGGCGGACCTGCCGCCGGTCGCCGTCCCGCCGGAGCAGCCAGTCGCCGCAGCGCCCGTGCCGCCCGTGCCCGCACCGCCCATCCCCGCACCGTCCGCACCGCCCATCCCCGCACCGCCCGTGCCTGCACCGTCCACGTCGCCCGTCACCGCACCGTCCACGCCGCTGGCGCAGAGCAACTCCGCAGCGCCCGTCTCCGCGCCTCCCGGGCAGGCCAACTCCGCGTCGCCCACGCCACGCCCGGTCTTCGCAACTCCTACCCGGCCCGTGTCGGCACCACCGTCCGGCCCGCAGGTTGCGGCGCCGGTCGTACGGCCGATGCCGGAAGCACCGACGGCGGCAGCAGCCCAGGCACAGCCGGCCGGGCCCGATGCCGTCACGGCGAATGGCACCGCCCCGAAGACAGCGGCACAGTACGAAGCAGCGCCGCCGCCCTACCCGAGCGCGGCGGGCACGGACACATCGGCCCCGCGCATGGACGGGCACGCCACCACTCCCACGCTCGAATCGGTCGAGCGGGTGCCGAACGACCCGGCTGCGCCCACCGGTGGAACACCATGGTTGTCACCGAAGGCTTTTGACACCCGTGGTGTTCCACCCACCGCGGCCGATCCGCGTCCCGTGTCCGCTCCGCCCGTCGGCGCTGCGACATCGGTGTCCACACTGCCGGTCTCCCCCGTCGCCGGCCCTCCGGCCGAGCCGGCGGAGGTGTCCCGGGCCGGTTCTGTCGTCGGGGCGACGGCCGAGACGAACGAGTCGGTCCCGGCCGCACCGGCCCCGCGCCCTGTCTCCGCGCCACCGGCCCAGCAGGTCTCCGCGCCACCGGCCCAGCAGGTCTCCGCGCCGCCGGCCCAGCCCATCGACGCGCCAGCGGCCCAGCAGGTCTTCCCGTCGCCAGCCCGGCTCATCGACTCGCCAGCGGCCGAGCAGGTCTCCGCGCCACCGGCCCCGCGTCCTGTCTCCGCTCCGCCGGCCCAGCCCATCGCCGCGCCGCCGGTACCGCCTGTTTCCGGGCCGCCCGTCGCGTCGGATGCGTACGTGCCTGCGCGGGACGCGTCCGCCACTGCCGCGCCACAGGCCGACGCGGTGTCGGCCCCGCCGGGCGAGCCTGTCTCCGCTCCGCCCGCCGCGTCGGCGCCGCCCCCGCCCATCGTCCCTGGCGCGTTGTCGCAGGCACCGCAACCTGTCTCCGCACCCGCCGCAGACCTCGTGCCGGCCCGGCCCGTTTCCGCGCCGCCGACGGCCTCGGCACCGCCCACGGACGCCTCGCCGGTACCGCCCCCCTCCGAGCCGTCGGCGCAGCCGGTGTCCGCGCCGCCTGCCGCCGCTTCGCCCGCCGCCGCGCCCCCCATCGCCACCCCGCCCGCCGCCACCCCGCCCGCCGCCACGCCGCTCGGCGGGCAGGTGCCATCGACGAGCGCGGAACGGACCTCCGCGTCCCGCACCGCCGAGCCAGCCATCGCCGCAACGAACACCACCGAACCCCACGCCGTCGGAGCCAGCACCGCCGAACCACGGACCACCCAACCGGGCACCACCAAACCACGGACCACCCAACCGAGCGCCACCGAGCCGCAGACCACCGCACCAAACACGGCCGGACCACGGGCCGACGGACCACGGGACGCCGGAGTGGGCAGCAGCGGACCGCGGGCCGCCGGGATGCCCGTCGGGTCGCGGGACGCCGGGCACCAGAGCGCGGCGCAGGGCGATCCGGAGCAGGTGCTGGCGAGCTACCGGTGGCGGCTCGATCCGGCCACCCTGCGGGAGGTCGTGGAGGAGCCGGACGAGTTCCGGACGATCCGGCGGCGGCTGACCGAGAAGCTGGGCGCGGCCGTGGACAACAAGTCGCGCGCCCGGCTGCTCAGTCTGCGGGCGGTGGTGTCCCGGATTCTCGGCGAACTGGACGATGCCCTGGCGGACGGTCGGCTCGCGCTCACCTACGCCGAGGCCACCGGGGAGTTGCGGCGTACGGCGGTGGCTCAGGCTCGGCTGGCGCACGTGTTGCGCTGGCGCGGCGAGTTCGTCGAGGCCGACCGGCTCTTCGCCGAGGCGAACTCCACGGAGTTGCCACAGCGGCTGCGCGCGGTGCTGCACGAGCACGCCGGGCGGTCCTGCTACGACCAGGGTCGGCTGATGGAGGCCTGTCACCACTTCGAGCGGGCCCTGGACCTGCGTGGCACCGAGGACCCCGAGTTGCAGGCCCGGATCCGGCTGAGCCTGGACGCGGTGGCGGAGCGGGTCGCGGAGACGGGCTTCGGGCCGTACCCGCGCAGCCGCGAGGAGGTGCTGGAGCGTGACCGGCCCCCGATGCCGGCCCGCGACGGCGACCTGTGGGGTTTCTCCGACCCGGACGGCGACCTGGTCATCGCGGCCGGGTACGCGGAGGCGCAGCCGTTCCGCGACGGGCTGGCCTGGGTGCGGCGCCCCGAGACCGAGCGGTGGTCGCTCATCGACCGTACCGGCGCCACGGTGCTCGAACCGTCGTACCCGGTGGTCCGCTCGTTCTCCGACGGGCTGGCCTGGGTGTCCGACGGCGGCGACGCCGGCTGGGTGGCGATCGACGCCACCGGCGAGGTGGTCGTGCCGCACGGCTTCGCGGACGTACGCCCGTTCCAACGCGGCGTGGCCGTGGTCCGCCGCGACGGCTGGGGCGCGGTCGACCGCAACGGCCGGATCGTGGTGCCCACCCGGCACCACGGGTTCGCCACCGTCCTGGCCGACGGCCGGTACGTCGACGGCTTCACCGAGGAGGGGCTGGCCGTGGTGGAGGTGGCCGGCCGGCGCGGCGTGGTGAACCGGGCCGGGAAGGTGCTGGTGGCGCCCAGCTATCCGGCGCTGGTCGTCCACCCGGTCGCGTTCCTGGTCGGCGACGGCACGGGCCGCTGGGGCGCGCTCGACCGGCGGGGCGAGCTGCTCATCGAGCCGGTGCACCGCGACCGCGACGAGGTCGTCGCCGAGATCGAGCGGCTGCTCGTCGACACCAGCCCCGTGCTCTGAGCGACAGGGTGGCCCGCCACGAGGGGTGGGCATGATCGGAACGGGCTAGGGTCGACTCATGGAATTCCGTCACCTGGGCCGTTCCGGCCTGATGGTCAGCGAGATCTCGTACGGCAACTGGATCACCCACGGCTCGCAGGTCGAGGAGGACGCGGCGTTCGCCTGCGTCCGGGCCGCCCTGGACGCCGGCATCACCACCTTCGACACGGCCGACGTGTACGCGGGCACCCGCGCCGAGGACGTGCTGGGCCGCGCGCTGGAGGGCGAGCGGCGCGAAGGGCTGGAGATCTTCACCAAGGTGTACTGGCCCACCGGGCCGGGCCGCAACGACCGGGGCCTGTCCCGCAAGCACATCATGGAGTCGATCAACGGCTCGCTGCGCCGGCTGCGCACCGACTACGTGGACCTCTACCAGGCCCACCGGTACGACCACAGCACGCCGCTGGAGGAGACGATGGAGGCGTTCGCCGACGTCGTGCACTCCGGCAAGGCGCTCTACATCGGCGTCTCCGAGTGGAAGGCGTCGGAGATCCGCGCGGCCCACCAGCTCGCCCGTGAGCTGCACATCCCGCTGGTCTCCAACCAGCCGCAGTACTCGATGCTCTGGCGGGTCATCGAGTCCGAGGTCGTCCCCACCAGCGAGGAGCTGGGCATCGGGCAGATCGTCTGGTCGCCGATCGCGCAGGGCGTGCTCTCGGGCAAGTACCTGCCGGGCCAGCCGCCGCCGGCCGGCTCCCGGGCCACCGACGAGAAGTCGGGCGCGGGCTTCATCTCCCGGTTCATGACCGACGAAGTCCTGACCCGGGTGCAGCGGCTCAAGCCGCTGGCCGAGCAGGCCGGACTGAGCATGGCGCAGCTCGCCGTCGCCTGGGTGTTGCAGAACCCGAACGTCTCCTCGGCGATCGTCGGCGCCTCCCGCCCGGAGCAGGTGCACGACAACGTCAAGGCGGCCGGTGTGAAGCTCGACGCCGAGCTGCTCAAGGCGATCGACGAGATCGTCGACCCGATCGTCGAGCGCGACCCGGCCCGCACGGAGTCTCCCGCCGAGCGCCCGTGACGCGTCCCGGCCCGGGCCGGCCCGCACCACGGGCCGCCCGGGCCGGACCGTGCCGGCGGGGGCGCGGGTCAGCCCTGCCAGAAGCGGATCAGGTCCAGGCCGAGGGCGTAGAGCCACGGGGGCAGGCCGAGGAAGTCGCCGACGGCGAAGACCGCGTCGAAGAACCAGCCGCCGATCCGCGGGTTCCACAGCAGCGCGAACAGCAGGATGAAGCCGAACGGGGCGAACAGGTCGTACATCCTGCGCCACTGCGGGTTCAGCCACGGCTGGATCATGTTGCCGCCGTCCAGGCCGGGCACCGGGAGCAGGTTGAGCACGCTCGCGGTGAGCTGGAGGAACGCCAGCAGCGCCACGGCCGCCCAGAACTCGACCGGCCCGCCGCCGGCCGCCCCGAGGCGTACGGCGAGCACCAGCAACAGCGTGAACAGCACGTTGGTGGCCGGGCCCGCCAGGCTGACCAGGGTGTGCCGCAGCCGTCCCGGGATGGCGTGCCGGTCCACCCACACCGCCCCGCCGGGCAGGCCGATGCCGCCGAGCAGCACGACCACCACGGGCAGCCCGATCGACAGCAGCGGGTGGCTGTACTTCAGCGGGTTGAGCGTCAGGTAGCCCCGGTGGGCGACGCTGCGGTCGCCGGCCCGGTAGGCGACGACGGCGTGGGCGTACTCGTGCAGGCAGAGCGAGACCAGCCAGCCGGACACGACGAAGAGGAACACGTCGAGCCGGACGTTGCCGAACCCGTTCCAGGTGAGCACCCCGCTGGTCACGAAGAGCGCGACCAGGGCGAGGAAGACGGGACTGGGCCGGAACGCCGCCCGGGGCACGCCGAGCACCAACGGCTCGCCCCCCGGGCGGTCGCCGGCCATCACTCCGCCGGAGGCAGCAGGCTCATGCGGTAGTCCACCCGGTCGTCCTCCACGAGCGTGACCGAGGTGACGCCGGACGCCGCGAGCTCCCGCCAGGCCTGACCGATCCAGGACTCGGCGTCCGCCTGGCTGCTGAACGACTCCGCCGGCCCCTCGACCGACTCACCGTTCGCGCCCTCGTACCGCCAGCTCCACGCCATGCCGCGTCTCCCCTCGCCGCTGATGTCCCGTGGGACGAACCCCCGCCAGCGTAGTCGGCCGGGCGCGGGGCGGCCCGACATCCGTACGCCGGGCGGGCGGCGCAGGGTTCCCCGGCCCCTGTCCGGGTATGGGCCTCCTGACGCGCGACGGGGCGGTCGCCGACCGCCGACGGGCCTGGAGGAGGCGACGATGGACGAACCGCTGCACGACAAGGACACCGAGGCGCTGCGGGCGATGGCGGTGCGCGGCGGCATCGTGGGGGCCGCGCACATGGAGCGGGAGGACCTACTGGACGCCCTCGTCGCCCGCCCCGGGGAGGGCGCCTGGCAGGAGGACCCGAAGCCGGCGGCGGTCAACCCCAACGACTTCCAGTACCAGACACCCCGGTAGTCCGTCGCCGCCCCGCCGGGCGGCCAGCCCCGCTCCGCCGCCCCGCCGGGCGGCCAGCCCCGCTCCGCCGGGCCGGTACGGTGTCGCGGTGCTTACTCGGGGAGTGGTGCTCAGCGACCGGTACCGGCTGGACGACCGGGTGGCGATCGGCGGCATGGGCGCGGTCTGGCGCTGCACCGACCTCATGCTGGAACGTACGGTGGCGGTGAAGGCGCTGCTGCCGGCGTTGAGCGCGGATCCCGAGTTCACGGCCCGGTTCCGGGCGGAGGCGCGGATGCTGGCGGCGCTGCGCCACCCGGGCGTGGTCGCCGTGCACGACGTCGGCCGGTCCGTCCTCGACGACGGCAGCCAGGTCGACTACCTGGTGATGGAGTACGTCGACGGCCAGCCGCTGAGTTCCTGGCTGCGGCGCGGGGGGCAGCTCGACCCGGCGTCGACCATGTCGGTGGTGGCGCAGGCCGCCGAGGCGCTGCACACCGCCCACCTCGCCGGCATCGTGCACCGGGACGTCAAGCCGGGCAACCTGCTGGTGAAGGGCGACGGCCGGGTGGTGCTGGTCGACTTCGGCATCGCCCGCTCCGGCTCCATGGCGGGCATCACCGCCGCCAACGTGATGCTCGGTACCGCCTCGTACATGTCGCCCGAGCAGGCCGCGAACCAGCCGGTCTCCCCGGCGACGGACGTCTACGCGCTCGGCGCGGTGGCGTACTTCTGCCTGACCGGCCAGCCGCCGTTCGACGGGGACAACCCGCTCCAGGTGGCGTTGCGGCACCTCCAGGAGGAGCCGCCGCCGCTGCCGCCCGACATCCCGGCGGCGGTGGCCGCGCTGGTGCAGCGGGCGATGGCGAAGCGCCCCGGCGACCGGTTCGGCGACGCGGCGGCGATGGCCGACGCCGCGGCCGAGGCCCGCGACGCGACCCTGGCCGTGGTGCCGACGTCCGCCCGCCCGCCGTGGGCCGTCGCCGGCCCGACCTCGGCGGCGCCCGCCGCCGCGCAACCGGACCAGGGCGGTACCCCGGCGGCCGGTGACGCCGTTGCGCCGGCCCCCGCCGGGCCGGTCGCCCCGCCGGATCCGTGGGCGCCGCTGCCGCCCGTCGCCGCCCGGCCGCACCCGGGACCGGCGACGGGAAGCGACGCCTGGGGACCGGTCCCGCCCACCCGGGAGGACCCGGTCGTGCCGCAGCCGGCACGGCGGCGTCGGGCCGCGCTGCTCGGCGCGGCGGCCACCGGGCTCGTGGTGCTGGTCGGGGTGGCCGCGCTCGCCCTGGCCCCCGACGACGGCCCGGCCGGCGGAGACGTCCCGGCGGCGCTGACCGGCGAGTCCGCGGCGGCGGGCCCGTCCGGCGCGGCGGCCGACGACGGTACGGGCCGGTTGCGCGTCGAGCCCACGCCGGGTGCCACCCGCGCGACGGCGTCGTCGGCGGCGTCCCGCAGTCCGTCGGCGTCGCCGCCCGGGCGCTCCCCGGTCCCGACGGCGGGCAGCGGCGAGCCGACCGCGACCGCTCCCGGCGGACCCGGCCCCGGACCGACGGCCGGACAGCCGAAGCCGAACCCGTACACGCCGGTCGAGGCGTGCGGCAGCGGGTACAGGGTGATCGACTCGGCCCCGCTGACCGCCTCGGGCAGCCGGAAGGGCAGGGTCTACCTGCTCTACCACGCCGGCAGCGGCAACAACTGCGTGGTCACGATGAAGGCGACCGCGGTGGGCACGGCCACGGCCGCCTCGGCGTGGCTGGAGGTGCGGGGCCGGGCCCGCAGCACCGACAGCGGGTCGTTCTCGTACTACGCGGGGCCGGTGCGAGCCAGGGCCGCCGGGGTGTGCGTGAAGTGGGGCGGGTCCACCGGCGGGGCCAGCTACGCCAGCGGTTTCGAGCACTGCGACTGAGCCCCGCCCGGGGGTGCCCCTGCCCGCGGCGGCGACCGGCCGCCTCGCCGCGGGGCCGGGCCGGCCGTACCCCGCACCTCCGGGGGGCCGCACCCGGGCGCTGGCTCTAAAGTACGGGCATGTCCGTTGACGGGTGGAACACGGTCCTGGTGCTCGGCGGTATCCGGTCCGGAAAGTCCGAGTTCGCCGAGTCCCTGGTCGCCGACGCGCCGACGGTCCGCTACGTGGCCACGGCCGCCGACGCGCCGGCCGACGACGCGGAGTGGGCGGCCCGGCTGGCGGCGCACCGCGAGCGCCGACCGGAGACCTGGACCACCGAGGAGACCGCGGCCGACCCGCGCCGCCTAGCGGACGTGCTGGCCTCCGCCGGGCCCAACGAGACGCTGCTCGTCGACGACCTCGGCGGCTGGGTGACCGTGCTGCTCGACCCGGCGCACCAGCCGGCGGACGACACCGCCACCGTCGCCGAGCTGGCGGCGGCGGTGCGCTCCTGCGCGGCCCGGCTGGTGCTGGTCAGCCCCGAGGTCGGGCTCTCCCTGGTGCCCACCACCCCGCTCGGGCGGGCCTTCACCGACGCGCTGGGCGCGGCCAACCGGGCGGTCGCCGACGCCTGCGACGCGGTCGTCCTCGTGGTCGCCGGCCAGGCCGCCTGGCTCAAGCCCGGCGCCCCGCACCCGGCCACCGTGCCCGCACAGGCCGGCCCCGCACAGGGCGGGTCCGCACAGCCCGGCCGGGCGCAGATCGGCGCCCCGGGCGTTCCCGGCGGCGCTGGCGGGTCGGTGGCCGCGTCGGAGCCCTCCCCGGACGTGTTCACCCCCACGCCGCCGACCGCACCGGACGCGGTGCCCGGCGCCGAGCCGACCGGCACCGCCTGGGCCGCCCCGACCATGGCGCTGCCGATGGTCGCCACGGGCCTGGTCATCCAGCCCGGCATGGAACTGCCCATGCCCGACGAGTACGCCGGCCCGCAGGCGATCGAGCGGCTCGCCACCCTGGACGTGCCCGGGTCGGGGCTGGGCGTGCTGGAGCGGGCGGTCGGGTTCGCCGCCGCCACCCAGGGCACCGTCACCCCGGCCCCGTGGGGCCGGGTGCGGGTGCTGCTGCTGCACGGCGACCACCTCGGCGACGCCGCCGCCGGCACCGTGGAGGGCGAGTCGACGCGCCGCGCCCGGCAGGCCCGCGCCGGGCAGGGGGCGCTGGCCCGGCTGGCCGCCGAGAGTGGCGCCGAGCTCCAGGTGGTGGAGGTCCCGGCGTCCGCGCCGATGGAGACCGAACCCACGCTGACCGGAGAGCAGGTCGAGGTCGCCCTGCGCTACGGCTGGCGGCTCGCCGAGGAGGCCGCCGACGCGGGCGTACGACTGCTGGTGCTCGGGGCGTGCGGCGCCGGCACCGAGGCCGCCGCGGCGGCGGTGCTGGTGGCGACGGCGGGCGCCGAGGCGCCGGGGGTGCTCCGGCGGGTGGTCACCGACTCGGGCGAGATCGACGACGCGGCCTGGATGCGGCGGTGCGCGGCGGTACGGGACGCGCTGCACCGCACCCGGAGCTCGCCGCGCAGCGCCAAGGACGTGCTGGCCGAACTGGGCGGCGGGGACGTCGCCGTGGCCACCGGCGTGCTGCTCGGCGCCACCGCCCGCCGGCTGCCGGTCATGCTCGACGGTCCGGTCGGGGTGGCCGCCGGCATGGTCACCCGCGACCTGGCCGGGCAGGCCCGGCACTGGTGCCTGCTGGCCGACCACGGCGGGCACCCCGCCGTCCAGCTCGGCGCCGACGTGCTCGGCCTGACCCCGCTGCTCGACCTGCGGCTCGACCTGGGCGAGGGCGCGAACGCGCTGGCCGCGCTGCCGCTACTGCGCTCGGTGCTGGCGCTGGCCGCCGCGCTGCCGGCCCACCCGTCGCTCGGCGGCGGCGAGGACGACGAGCCGGACACCGCGTCGGACACCGATGATCCCGACTTCCGCGAGCCGGAGCCCGCCGGCCCCGGACCGACCAGCACCGAACCCGACTTCCGCGAGCCGGAGCCCGCCGGCCCCGGACCGACCAGCACCGAACCCGACTTCCGCGAGCCGGAGCCCGCCGGCCCCGGGCCGACCAGCACCGAACCCGACTTCCGCGAGCCGGAGCCCGCCGGCCCCGGACCGACCAGCACCGAACCCGACTTCCGCGAGCCGGAGCCCGCCGGCCCCGGGCCGACCAGCACCGAGGCCGACCTCCGCGAGCCCGGCAGCGCCGGGCCGGACACGGAAGCGGTGGACCCGTCCGGCCGGCGTGCCGGCTGAGTCACGGCTCGCCGACGGGGCGCGGCTGGCGCTGACCACCTTCACCACCCTGCCGGTACGCGCCGGCCGCATCGACCGGTCGGTGGCAGGCACGGCGATGGCGCTCGCCCCGGCGGTCGGCGCGCTGCTCGGCGTCGTCCTCGCCGGCGTCCTGCTGCTTCCCGGTGCGCTCGCGCCCCCGCTGGTCGCGGCGGCGGTGACCGTCGGCGTCGGGGCGCTGCTCACCCGTGGGCTGCACCTCGACGGGCTGGCCGACACCGTGGACGCGCTGGGGTCGTACCGGCGGGGGGACGCCGCGCTGGAGATCATGAAGAAGCCGGACGTGGGCCCGTTCGGGGTGGTCGCGCTGGTGGTCGTACTCCTGGTGCAGGCGGCGGCCCTCGCGGAGCTGGCGGGACGGTCGTGGCCGGCGGCGCTCGCGGCGGTGGTCACGGCGACCGCCGCCGGCCGGCTCGGGGTGGCGGTGGCCTGCCGGCGCGGGGTGCCGGCCGCCCGCCCGGAGGGGCTCGGCGCGCTGGTCGCGGGCACCGTCGGGCCGGTCGCCCTGGCCGCCGGGGCGGTCGCCGTCGCGCTGCCGGCGCTCGCGGCCGTGCCGGGCCGCCCGTGGCAGGGGCCACTCGCCGTCGCCGTGGCACTCGCCGTCGCGGTGGGGCTGCTGCGACACGTGGTACGCCGGCTCGGCGGCGTCACCGGCGACGTGCTCGGCGCGACCGTGGAGGTGGTCACCACGCTGGTCTACCTGGGAGTGGTGCTGTCCGGCTGAACGGGGCGCACCGCGCCGGGTAGCGTTCTCCCACGACAGCACCGGCGCGGCCAACCGGGGGACGACATGCTCATCACGGACGACTTCCTGCCCGTACCGGTTCCGGAGTCGCTGAGCGCGACCTACCTGGTGCCCATGACGGGGCTGCCGAAGGTGAGCGCGAAGACGGCGGTGGCGCGGCTCACCGGCCGGCTGGCGGAGCCGGTGCACGGGCTCGCGCGGCACATGCTCGACAGCCCGCTGATGAGCGTCGACACCCGGCCGATCGGCGAGTTCCCCGAGCTGCCGCCGGACCTGCTCACCGCGTTCGGCGCCACCGAGGCGCAGCTGGCCCGGCTGGCCGCCGCGAGCCACCTGGTCGTGGTGCAGGCCGAGTACCGGCCCGGCTGGCCGCCGGCCCACGAGTGGGCGGCCCGGGCGGTGGCCGCCGCCGTCGCCGAGTCCGTCGACGGCGACGTGGTGGACGTGTTCGGCCTCCAGTTCCTCGACCCGGCGACGGCGCTGCGCTCGCTCCCCGACGACCAGGGGCGGATCCGGCTGGTCGACTGGGTGCTGGTGCCCTACTCCTCCGACGCCGAGGGGCTCTGGTTCACCACGAAGGGGCTGCGCCGCTTCGGGCTGCTGGAGTTGCAGACCCAGGGCGTGCCGGACCACCTGACCCGGGCCTGGGGCGCGGTGATGACCGGGGCCGCCCGGCGGCTGCTGCGGGACTGGACCGACGGGCTCTCCGGGGAGGAGGTGCCGGCGTTCGTGCAGCTGCCGGTGCTGGCCACGGTGACCGGGCACGACATCGCGGTGGCGTACGGCAATCCGGAACAGCACGGCGCGACGGCGCCGGTGCTGCTGCGCCTGGAGCTGGACCCGGCCACCGACCCCGACGCCGACTCGTTCCTCAGCCTGCGCCCGCCCGCCGGGCATCCGGGGCCGGACGGCCGCTACTACGCCGCCGCCTGCGCCACCCTCTTCGCCGGCATCCAGCCGGACGTGCGCTACGCCCGGGCGGGCGACGCGATGAGCAGGGCGGTCGCCACCGCCCGGGCCGGGCTGGGCGACATCCGGGCCCGGTTCCTCGCCGGCCAGCTCCCGCCGGAGACGCAGCTCGTGGTCAAGTACGGCCTGCCCGGCGACGACGGCCCGGAGCTGGTCTGGGCCGGGGTGACCTCGTGGGACACCCCGGAGCGGATCGTGGCCGCCAGCGCCAGCGACGCCAACACCGACCCGACCGTGCGCATCGGCTCACCGGTCATCGTGGAGGCCACCGACGTCGTCGACTGGGCCGTCCTCGACGGCACCGGCGTCATCGAGGGCGGCTGGACCCAGGCCGTCCTGGACGCCGGCGAACGCCCCCACCCCCCACTCTGACCCCCGCTCGCCCCCTCACCCTCCCCCTCCCACTCTCGCGTTGATCATGAAGTTGTTGCCGGGACACGCCGGTCCGGGTGGCAACAACTTCATGATCAACGGGGGGAAGGGGGCCGGGGCCGGGGCCGAGGGTGAGGGGGGTCAGCGCACCGAGGGGGTTACGAACGGGGGGCGGGTGACGCGCATCTGGGCGCGGCGGCCGCGGATGTCCACCTCCACCAGGTCGCCGTCGGTCAGCTTCGCGGCGGTGTCGAGGAGGGCGAGGGCGACGCCCTGCTTCTTCGTCGGCGAGAACGTGCCGCTGGTGATCGTGCCGACCTCCGCGTCGCCGGCGTGCACCGTCATGCCGGGGCGCGGGATCGCCCGGTCGACCGCCTCCAGGCCGCGCAGCGTACGCCTCGGGCCGGCGGCCTTCTCCGCGAGCAGCGCGTCGCGGCCCCAGAAGGCCGGCTTGTCCCAGCCGACCGCCCAGCCGGAGCGGCCCTGCACCGGGGTGATCTCCGGCGACAGGTCCTGACCGTGCAGCGGGTAGCCCATCTCGGTGCGCAGGGTGTCCCGGGCGGCCAGCCCACAGGCGCGCAGGTCGGCGTCCGCCGCGAAGAGCGCGTCCCAGACCGCGACCGCGTCGGCCGCCGGCACCACCAGCTCGTAGCCCAGCTCCCCGGTGTAGCCGGTGCGGCACACGGTCAGCTCGACCCCGTCGAGCGTCGCCGTGGAGAAGCTCATGTAGTCGTGCCCGGTCGGCAGGCCCAGCGCGCCGAGCAGCTCCGCCGAGCGCGGGCCCTGCACGGCGAGGACGGCGTACGCCTCGTGCTCGTCGGTGACCGTGACCGACGCCGGGGCGGCGGCGCGCAGCCGGCGCACCACCTCGACGGTGTTCGCGGCGTTCGGGATGAGGAAGACGTGGTCGTCGGCGTGCAGGTAGGCGATGATGTCGTCCACCACGCCGCCGGTGGCGTCGTCGCAGCAGAGGGTGTACTGCGCCCGGCCCGGCCCGATCCGGCCCAGGTCGTTGCTGAGGCAGGCGTTGACGAACTCCGCCGCGCCCGGCCCGGTCACCCGCGCCTTGCCCAGGTGGGAGACGTCGAACACGCCCACTCCGGTCCGCACCGAGGTGTGTTCCTTCAGCACCCCGCCCCCGGCGTACTCCAGCGGCATCTCCCAGCCACCGAACGGGGCGAACTTGGCGCCGCGAGCGGTGTGCCGCTCGTGCAGCGGGGAACGGCGCAGCCGGGTCGCGGCGGCGTCGGAGGTCACGTCGGTCATGGGTGGGAACTTACCGGGAGCTGGGCGGCTGGTTAGCATCGGCGGGACCCGTCGGAGCCGTCGACGGGACAGCCCCGACCTCCGACGGGTACGTTCCGCCGGAGACCTCCATCGCCGGTACGCGACGACGCGACCGGCCCGGCCCGCCCGGAGTAGCTTCAGTGACATCGCCCAGCACCACCCTGAGCCTGGTCGACACCGACCCCGCCGAGCTCGCCGTCGACGCGATCGTGATCGGCCTGCACAGCCAGACCGGCGAGCAGGACGCCACCACCGGCCTGGCCGGAACCCTGCTGCTGGCCAGCGGCGCGGAGAGCATCGCCGCCGCCTTCGACGGCAAGCTGACCGAGACGCTGGCCCTGCTCGGCGCGACCGGCGCCCCCGGCGAGGTGATCAAGCTGGCCACGCTGGGCACCGTGACCGCCCCGGTGGTCGCCGCCGTCGGGCTCGGCCCGGAGCCGACCGGCGCCGCCCCTGCCCCAGAGACCCTGCGCCGGGCCGCCGGCGGGGCCGTACGGGCGCTCGCGGGCGCGCCGCGGGTGGCGCTCGCGCTGCCGCTGCCGGACGACGCCGACGCGCCTGCGGCGCTGCGCGCGGTGGCGGAGGGCGCGCTGCTCGGCGGCTACCGCTTCGCCGGCTACAAGACCCGGCCGCAGCCGTCCCGGCGGGAGCCGGTGGCCGAGGTGCTGGTCGCCGTGCCGGACGCCGGTGACGCCGGTGCTCAGGCCGAGATCGCCCGCGCCCAGGTGGTGTGCGGCGCGGTCCGGCGCAGCCGGGACTGGGTCAACACCGCCCCGAACGAGCTGCGCCCGCCGTCCTTCGCCGACTCGGTGGCGGACTCCGCCCGGGAGGCCGGCCTGACGGTCGAGGTGCTCGACGAGGCGGCCCTGGCCGCCGGCGGGTACGGCGGCATCATCGCCGTCGGGCAGGGCTCGGAGGCCCCGCCGCGGCTGGTGAAGCTGACCTACACCCCGGCCGGCGGCGGCAACGGCAAGCGGGTGGCGCTCGTCGGCAAGGGCATCACCTTCGACACCGGCGGCATCTCGATCAAGCCGGCGCAGGGCATGTGGGAGATGAAGTCCGACATGGGAGGCGCCGCGGCGGTGGCCGCGACCATGCTGGCGGTCGCCGCGCTCAAGCCGTCGGTGGCCGTGACGGCGTACCTGCCGATGGCGGAGAACATGCCGTCCGGGCGGTCGTACCGGCCGGGTGACGTGATCAGCATGTACAACGGCAAGAAGGTGGAGGTGCTCAACACCGACGCCGAGGGCCGGATGATCCTGGCCGACGCGATGGCGCGGGCCTGCGAGGACGGCTGCGACTACCTCTTCGAGACCTCCACCCTCACGGGCGGGCAGGTGGTCGCGCTGGGCAAGCGGATCGCCGGCGTGATGGGCAGCCCCGAGCTGTGCGAGCGGGTCCGCACCGCCGGCGACGCGGTCGGCGAGCCGGCCTGGCCGATGCCGCTGCCGGACGACGTGCGCAAGGGCATGGACTCCGACGTCGCCGACATCTCCCAGGTCAACGCCGGCATGGACCGGGCGGGGCACATGCTCCAGGGCGGGGTGTTCCTGCGGGAGTTCGTCAGCGCCGACGTCGACTGGGCACACATCGACATCGCGGGCCCGAGCTACCACTCGGGCGAGGCGACCGGCTACTGGACCAAGGGCGGCACGGGCGTGCCGGTCCGCACGCTCGTCCAGCTGGTGGAGGACGTCGCCGCCAACGGCTGACGTACGCGAAGGAGGGCCCCTCGTCGAACGAGGGGCCCTCCTTGCGTTCTCACCCGGCCGGGCGCCGGCTCAATACAGCTCGGGGCGGCGCTTGCGGCGCTCGTTGTAGTCGCGCATCCGCTGCGGGTAGCCCATCAGCCGCACGTCGTAGACCGGGATGCCCATCCGGTACGCGAAGCGGCGGGCGCCGTCGGGGCCGTCGATGCGGCGGCGGGTCCACTCCCCGTCGTCGGCGATCAGCATGACCGTGGTCTCGGTGACGGTGGTCCGCGGCTCGATGTAGGCCTCGACCCCGCGCCGGCTGCGGACGAAGCCCTCCAGGTGCTCCAGATCGGCGCGGTCGGCGGCCCGGTCGAGGCTGACCGCCCGCGTCTTCTTGCGTCGCCGGAACAGTCCCACCGAGCGTCTCCCCCTCAGTCCGTCATCGAAGCCAGGGCCAAGCGTACGTGTCACGGACGTGTCGTTGGGCACCTCACTACGCGGGCGGCGGGCGGTGGTGACAAGATGACCGAGGTGGGGTGTGCCCGTTGTTGCCCCGCCGTGACCCCCGAAGCAGTGACGCGACCTGGGAGTTGAACGTGAGCGAGCCGAACGACGCAACCTTCGACATCGTCATCCTCGGAGGTGGCAGCGGCGGCTACGCGACCGCCCTGCGCGCCGTCCAGCTGGGCCTGAAGGTCGCGCTGGTCGAGAAGGGCAAGCTCGGCGGCACCTGCCTGCACAACGGTTGCATCCCGACCAAGGCGCTGCTGCACGCGGCCGAGATCGCCGACCAGACCCGCGAGTCGGAGCAGTTCGGCGTGAAGGCCGAGCTGGTCGGCATCGACATGGCGGGGGTCAACGCCTACAAGGACGGCGTGATCTCCCGGCTCTACAAGGGCCTGCAGGGCATGCTCAAGGGCAACAAGTCGATCACCATCGTCGAGGGCCACGGCAAGCTGGTCGGCAAGAACGTCGTCGAGGTCGACGGCAAGCGCTACACCGGCCGCAACATCGTGCTGGCCTCCGGTTCGTACGCCAAGAGCCTGCCCGGCCTGGAGGTCGACGGCGAGCGGGTCATCACCAGCGACCACGCGCTCACCCTCGACCGGGTCCCGGCCTCGGCGATCGTGCTCGGTGGTGGCGTGATCGGCGTCGAGTTCGCCAGCGTGTGGAAGTCCTTCGGGGTGGACGTCACGATCGTCGAGGCGCTCCCCCGGCTGGTCGCGGCCGAGGACGAGGAGTCCTCGAAGGCGCTGGAGCGGGCGTTCCGCAAGCGGAAGATCAACTTCAAGGTCGGCAAGCCGTTCGAGAAGGTCGAGAAGACCGACAAGGGCGTCAAGGTCAGCATCGCCGGCGGTGACACCGTCGAGGCGGAGCTGCTGCTGGTCGCCGTCGGCCGCGGCCCGAACACCGCCGACCTCGGCTACGAGGAGCAGGGCGTCAAGATGGACCGCGGCTACGTGCTGACCGACGAGCGGCTGCGCACCAGCGTGCCGAACGTCTACGCCGTCGGCGACATCGTGCCCGGCCTCCAGCTCGCCCACCGGGGCTTCCAGCAGGGCATCTTCGTCGCCGAGGAGATCGCCGGGCAGAACCCGGCCGTCATCGACGAGGTCGGCATCCCCCGCGTCACCTACTCCGACCCGGAGCTGGCGTCGGTCGGCCTGACCGAGGCGAAGGCCAAGGAGCAGTACGGCGCCGACAAGGTCAAGACCTACAACTACAACCTGGGCGGCAACGGCAAGAGCCAGATCCTCAAGACGGCCGGCTTCGTCAAGCTCGTCCGGGTGGAGGACGGCCCCGTCGTCGGCGTGCACATGGTCGGCGCCCGGGTCGGCGAGATGGTCGGCGAGGCGCAGCTCATCTACAACTGGGAGGCGTACCCGGCCGAGGTGGCGCAGCTCGTGCACGCCCACCCGACGCAGAACGAGGCCCTGGGCGAGGCGCACCTGGCGCTCGCCGGCAAGCCGCTGCACGCACACGCCTGATCACGACAACCGCGGCGTCCGGCGACGGGCGATGATCCCACCAGGGGAATGAAGGAGTCTTTGAAGATGCCGGTATCGGTCACCATGCCCCGGCTCGGTGAGAGCGTCACCGAGGGCACCGTCACGCGCTGGCTCAAGCAGGAGGGCGACACCGTCGAGGTCGACGAGCCCCTGCTCGAGGTGTCGACCGACAAGGTCGACACCGAGATCCCGTCCCCGGCGGCGGGCGTGCTGAGCCGGATCGTGGTCGGCGAGGACGAGACCGCCGAGGTCGGCAGCGAGCTGGCCGTGATCGCGGGCGAGGGCGAGTCCACCGGCGGCGGCGAGACCGCCCCGCAGCAGGAGGAGCCGGCCGAGGAGGCCGCCGAGGCCGCCGAGGAGCCGCAGGCCGAGGCGGAGCAGCCGGCCGTCGAGGAGCCGGAGACCCAGGCGCAGGCCGCGCCGGCGCCGTCGGGCGAGGGCACCCCGGTCAAGATGCCGGCCCTGGGCGAGAGCGTCACCGAGGGCACTGTCACCCGCTGGCTCAAGCAGGTCGGCGACACCGTCGAGGTGGACGAGCCCCTGCTGGAGGTCTCCACCGACAAGGTCGACACCGAGATCCCGTCGCCGGTGGCCGGCACGGTCCTGGAGATCAAGGTTCCCGAGGACGAGACCGCCGCGGTCGGCGCCGACCTGGCCGTGATCGGCGCCGCCGGCGCCGCCCCGGCCGAGGCGAAGCCGGAGCCGAAGCCCGAGCCCAAGGCGGAGGCCAAGCCCGAGCCGAAGGCCGAGGCCAAGCCGGAGCCCAAGGCTGAGGAGCCGACCCCGGGCATGTCGTACAACGAGCCGTCGGCGGAGGCCGAGACCTCGGCGCAGCCCGCGCAGGCCGAGCAGAAGGCCGTGCCGTCGGCCCCGGCCCAGCAGCGCCCGTCGGCGCCCGCCCAGGGCGGCGAGGAGGCCGCCGGCTACGTGACCCCGCTGGTGCGCAAGCTGGCCAGCGAGCACGGCGTCGACCTCTCCTCGGTCAACGGCACCGGCGTCGGTGGCCGGATCCGCAAGCAGGACGTGCTGGAGGCGGCGGAGAAGGCGAAGGCCGCCAAGGCTGCGCCGGCCCCGGCGCAGCAGCCCGCCGCGGCTGCCCCGGCCAAGCCGGCCGCCAAGCCGCAGCCGAGCGCCAAGCGCGGCAGCACCGAGAAGCTCCCCCGGATCCGCGCGACGATCGCCAAGCGGATGCAGCAGTCGCTGCACGAGATGGCGCAGCTGACCACCGTGGTCGAGGTGGACGTCACCAAGGTCGCCAAGCTGCGGGCGCAGGCCAAGGAGTCGTTCCAGCAGCGGCACGGCGTCAAGCTGTCGTTCCTGCCGTTCTTCGCCCTCGCGGCGGTCGAGGCGCTGCAGGCGTACCCGATCGTCAACGCCAGCATGGACCTCGACGCCGGCACGATCACCTACCCGGACTCGGAGAACCTCGGCATCGCCGTGGACACCGAGCGGGGCCTGATGGTGCCGGTGATCCACGGCGCAGGCGACCTGAACCTGGGTGGCATCGCCAAGCGGATCGCCGACCTGGCCGAGCGCACCCGGACCAACAAGATCAGCCCGGACGAGATCGCCGGGGCGACCTTCACGCTGACCAACACCGGCAGCCGGGGCGCCCTCTTCGACACCCCGATCGTGCCGTCGCCGCAGTCGGCGATGCTCGGCACGGGTGCCGTGGTCAAGCGTCCGGTCGTCGTCAACGACCCGGAGCTGGGCGAGGTCATCGCCGTCCGGTCGATGGTCTACCTGGCCCTGTCGTACGACCACCGGCTGATCGACGGCGCGGACGCCGCCCGCTTCCTGGTCGCGGTCAAGGAGCGGCTGGAGTCGGGCAACTTCGAGGCCGAGCTCGGCCTGTAGTTCCCGCCCGACGGCACGAAGGGCGCCCCGGTCACCGACCGGGGCGCCCTTTCGCCGTCCGGCCGCCCGGCCTGCGCGCCGTCTGGTTCCCCGCCGCCCGACCGGCCCGCCGTCCGGCCGCCCGTCGCCTGGTTCGCCCGCCGCCCGGCCCGCGCGCCGCCGGGCTGGCGCGATTCCGGCCCGGCCGGGACAGGGCGCTGCCAGAGTGGTTGGGTGGGTGTCATCCGGTGGCGCGAGCGGCTGGGACCGGCCGTCTCGATCGCCCCCGGCGCCCGGGTCGACCGGTTCGAGGTCTTCTTCGACCTGGTCTTCGTCTTCTCGTTCTTCATCATCACCCGGACCACCGCCGCCAACATCTCCGGTTGGTCGCTCGTGCACGCCATGCTCGTGCTGGCCGTGCTCTGGTGGTGCTGGGTGGTGCACTGCGTGGTCGCCACCCGGGTCCGGCTCGGTGAGGGCTTCGTCCCCGTGCTGATGGTCATCGGCATGGCCGCGCTGTTCTGCTTCGCGCTCTCCCTCCCCCAGGCGTTCAGCGACGCGACCGACGTGGCCGCCGGGCCGATGGTCGTAGCGCTCAGCTACGTGGTGATCAGGGGTGTGCACCTGGCGCTGTACTGGCACGTCGCGCAGGAGAGACCCGGGGAGCGGCGGCTGCTGCTGAAGTACTCCCCGGAGGTCACGATCAGCACCATGCTGCTCACGGCCGCCGCGCTGATCCCGCCCCAGATCGAGGACCCGGACCGGGCGGCGATGCTGCGCGACGGCCTGTGGGTCAGCGTCGTCCTGCTCCAGTACGGCATGGGCCTGGTCGCCGGCGCCTGGGGCTGGATGGTGACCTCCGCCGAGCACTGGACGGAGCGGTACGACCTCATCCTGATCATCGCCCTGGGCGAGTCGGTCATCTCCGTCGGCGTCGGCAGCAACCTGCTCGGCCAGCCGCCCACGTGGCCGGCGGTCGCCGCGGCGGTGCTCGGCATCTTCTTCACGGCCGCGCTGTGGTGGGCGCACTACGACGTGATCGCACCGGCCGCCCGGATAGCCCTGCACGCGGCCGAGGGCCGGCCCCGGGTCTCGATGGCCCGCGACGCGTACGCCTACATGTACCTGCCGATGATCGCCGGAATCATCCTGTTCGCCCTCGGCGCCGAGGAGATCGTGCACCAGGTCGCCGATCCGGACACGCCCGTCGGGGACCCCACGATCGGCCCCGGTGTCCTGCTGCTGTTCGGCGGGGTCGCCTGCTACCTGTGCGCGAACATGCTGTTCCAGTGGCGCACCCTGCGTACCGTCTCGTGGACCAGGGTCGGTGCCGTGCTCCTCCTGGCCGCCACCGTTCCCGTCGGCCAACGGCTGCCGGGGCTGGCCGCCCTCGCCCTGCTCACCACGATCTGCGTCGGGCTGGTGGCCGTCGAGGCGGTGGTCATGGCGGACTCCCGGCGCGCCCTGCGCGAGATGGTCTTCGAGGAGAAGACCACCCACGAGGCGCACGAGGCCGCCTGGCGCGCCCGCTGGCGCGAGCCCACCCCGGACGAGCCGTCGACCTGACACCTGGGCACCGGAGCACCCGGATGTCATCCCTCGGCCCACGGCGCCGGGTAGCACCTCGTAGCACGCTCGTCAGGATTACGCCGTGGTCACCATCCGGCCCGTCCGTCGGCCCTGACGGGGCACGTGGCCTCGCGCCTGCTGTCGTAGGCTGGCCACAGCGTCGCGGTGCACCCGGCAAGGAGACCGCCGAGGGCATGGAGGCGCGGGACCGCATGGGAAACACATGCCTCCGTTCACGCCCGACGAGCGCCTGCGGGCCTTCGGCAACCAACTGATCGAGATCCACCTCTGGCTCCGCGAGGAGCTCGCCCGCCTGCGCGACGGCGTGGGCGACCCCGGCGTACGGCCGAGGGACCTGCGGACCCACTGCCTGGCCTTCTGCGCGGCGCTGACCCGGCACCACACCGGCGAGGACGCCGGGGCGTTCCGGGTGCTGGCCGAGCAGGTGCCCGAACTGGTCCCCGTGCTGCGCGAGCTTGAGGCCGACCATCACATCGTGGCCGAGGCCCTGCACCGGGTCGAGGAGCTGGCCGACGCCACCGCGCCGCCGCACGAGGTGCGGGCCGAGCTGGACACCCTCGCCGCGCTGCTCGAGACGCACTTCGTCTACGAGGAGAAGAAGCTCGTCGGCGCGCTCAACGCGCTGACAGCCGGCAGCACCAAGGGGCTCCTCGGGGTGCCCCTCCCGCCGCTCGACCGTGACCCTGGACCGGTCCACTGACCCGTACCCGGGCGAGCGCGCCGGCGGCACCACGGGGTCCACGCGACGTTCGGCCCGGCCCGGGTCTGCCGGTAGCAGAATCGCCGCGGTCGGGCTTTGTCGGCGGGCCCGGGCCCGGCAGGGTGGGCGCATGGCGATCTTCTCTCTCCAGGCGGTCCCGTCCGACGGCCCGGGCTGGCTGGACCTGGCCCGGCGGGCCGAGGCAGCCGGCTTCGACACCCTGTTCACCGCCGACCATCCGGGTTCGGCGGCGTCCCCCTTCGTCTCGCTGGCCGCCGCGGCGGCGGTGACCTCGACGATCGGCCTGGGCTCGTACGTCTCCAACGCCGGCGTCCGCGAGCCGATGCTGCTCGCCTCGGACGTGGCCTCCCTCGACCTGTTGTCGGGCGGGCGGGCCCGGTTCGGCCTCGGCGCCGGCCACACCCCCGCCGAGTGGCGCGCGGTCGGCCGGGAGCGCCCCGACGTCGCCGGGCGGGTACGCCGCTGCCTGGCCGTGGCCGAGGCCGTCCGCGCCCTGCTCGACGGCGAGGAGGTCACCGTCGACTCCCCCGACCTGGTCCTGCGGGGCGCGCGGCTGGAGGCCCCGCGCCCGGTGCAGCGGCGGATCCCGTTCACCCTCGGCACGGCGAACTCGGCGATGCTGCGCTGGGCCGGCGCGCACGCCGACGTGGTCGGGCTGTCCGGCCTGGGGCGCACGCTGCCTGACGGTCACCGGCACGACGTGCGCTGGCGCGAGGCGGACATCGAGGCGCAACTGGCCTGCGTCGCCGCCGGGGCGGAAGGGCGGGCCGAGCCACCGGTGCTGGAATCGCTCGTGCAGCACGTCGCCGTCACCGACGACGCCGAGGCCGCCGCCGCGCCGACCGCCGAACGGATCGGGCTGAGCGTCGCCGAGCTGCTCGCGACGCCGTTCGTGCTCATCGGCACCGAGGACGAGATCGTCGCGGCAGTCGCCGCACACCGGCGTCGCTGGGGCGTCACCCGCTTCGTCGTACGCGAGGACGCACTCGACCCGCTCACGCCGGTGCTGGCCCGCCTCGCCGCCTGAGCGACGCATCGACGGCAATCGGGGCGGGGACGCTTCCGGTCATCGAAACTTTCTGACATCATCCGGCAGATAGATCGAAGGTTATGACCATGGAGGTTCGGATGCGTACCCGCCTGACGAGTTCCCTCAGCGTCGCCCTGCTGGCGACCGCCGCCTTCCTGGTGCCGGCGTCGCCCGCCGCCGCCGCGCCGTCGTTCCGCACACCCTTCCCGTGCAACCAGACGTGGTCCGGCCAGACCCGCACCGCCCACAGCCCGCAGTACGCGATCGACTTCAACCGGACCGACGACCACGGCGATCCGGTCAAGGCCAGCGCCCCGGGCACGGTGGACGTCGTCGCCAACCTCGGCGACACCAGCTACGGGCGGTACGTGCGGATCAACCACGGCAACGGGTACACCACCTACTACGCCCACCTCAGCGGATTCAACGTCTCGGTCGGCCAGTCCGTCGGCTACAGCACCACCATCGGGTACGTGGGCAACAGCGGCGGCTCCTCCGGCTCGCACCTGCACTACGAGCAGCGCCTGAACGGCAGCGACATCAAGGTGCGCTTCAGCGGCAACCTGGCGCTCTACTTCGGGACGCAGAACTACACGCGTACCGCCGGCTGCTGATCCGGCGCGACGCCGCCGGCCGGCCGGTCGGCGGCGTCGCCCCGGTACGGTGCGCGCCCGCCACAGCGCATCCGATCCGCCGTCCGTACCCGAAGATGGGAGCATGCGGATCCTCATGGCCGGCGCGTCCGGCTTCCTCGGCACCCGGCTGGTCGACCGGCTCACGGCGGAAGGCCACCAGGTCACCCGGCTGGTCCGCCGGCCGCCGCGCACCGCCGACGAGCGGCAGTGGAACCCGTCCGCCGCGCAGCTCGACCCGGCGGTGGTGGCGGAGGCGGACGCGGTCGTCAACCTGGCCGGCGCGGGCGTGGGCGACAAGCGGTGGAACGACGGGTACCGGCAGCTGATCCGGTCCAGCCGGGTCGACACCACCACCACGCTGGCGATCACCATCGCCGGCCTGCCCGAAGCCGACCGGCCGAGGACACTGCTGAACTCCTCGGCGGTCGGCTGGTACGGCAACACCGGCGACCGGGCGGTCGAGGAGGACGCCCCGGCGGGCGAGGGCTTCCTGGCCGACGTCTGCCGGGTCTGGGAGGCCGCGACCCGGCCGGCCGAGGACGCGGGCGTACGCGTCGTGCGGCTGCGCATCGGGCTGCCGCTGCACCGCGACGGCGGGCTGCTCAAGCCGCAACTGCTGCCCTTCCGGCTGGGCATCGCCGGGCGGCTCGGCAGCGGCCGGCAGTGGCTGCCATGGATCTCCATGGCGGACTGGCTGGACGCCGCGCGGTTCGTGCTGGACCGCGACGACCTGGTGGGGCCGGTCAACCTGGTCGGGCCGGCCCCGGTGACCAACGCCGAGTTCACCCGGGAGCTGGCCCGGCAGCTGCGCCGGCCGGCGATCGTCCCGATCCCGGCGCTGGCGTTGAAGGTGGTGCTGGGCGGCTTCGCCCACGAGGCGCTGACCAGCACCCGCGTCCTCCCGGGCGTGCTCACCGGGGCCGGCTTCACCTACCGCCACCCCACTTTGGCCGCCGCCCTGCACGCGGCCCTCACCGCCCCCTGAGCCGGTCGACCATGAAGTTGTCGTCACGCCGCGCGGGGCGGGGTGACGACAACTTCATGATCGGCGCGTCGGGAGCGGGATCAGCAGCCGATCACCCAGTGGTTGGGGCCGGTCTGCTTGAGGGTGCTGGTGTAGAAGGTGTTGTAGAGGCCCATCCGCTGGTTCGAGCCGTTGGCGTAGGCGTAGCCGCCGGACTGGTAGGCACGACCGGCGGCGACGTGCGCGTAGTTGCTGGCCGTGACGCAGGTCGGCGCCGTGGTCGGGCTGGCGGTCGGGGAGGCGGTGGGGCTCGCGGTCGGGGACGCGGTGGGGCTCGCCGTCGGCGTCGGGGTGGGGTTCGTCCCGCCGTTCAGGCCGAAGAAGACCGCGTCGTGGTACGCCGAGCAGATGGTGTCGAGCATGTACGCGGCGGCGGTGCCGCACTGCTCGGCACCCGGGCCCGGGTCGACCGGGGTGCCGTGACCCATGCCGGAGACCCGGTAGACGCGCACGTCGTTGTTGCCGTACACCTCCAGGCTGGTGTTGGCGGGCAGCGACGCGGTGCTGGTGGGGGTCTGCGAGACGCCCCGGACGTTGGTCCACTGGTCGCGCAGCTCGGTGGCGTTGGCCGGCACGACGGTGGAGTCCGACGTGCCGTGCCAGATGGCGACCCGGGGGCGCGGGCCGGTGTGCCCGGGGTACGCGGCCCGGACCACGTTGCCCCACTCCTGCGGGGTCTTGTTCACCCCGCTGTACTGGCAGGTGCTGGTGGAGGCGGGCGGCGAGCAGCGGTACGGCAGGCCGGCGACGACCGAGCCGGCGGCGAAGACGTCCGGGTAGGTGGCCAGCATGACCGCGCTCATTCCCCCGCCGGCGGAGAGGCCGCTGACGAACACCCGGCGGGCGTCGGTGCCGTAGTTGTTCCGCGCGTGGTCGACCATCTGCCTGATCGACAGGGCCTCGCCGGAGCCTCGGGTGATGTCCTGCTCGACGAACCAGTTGAAGCAGCTCAGCGGCTGGTTGGCGCTGGACTGCTGCGGCACGATCAGGGTGAACTTCCACTGGTCGGCGAACTTCTGCCAGCCGGAGTTGGCGAAGTAGCCGGCCGCGTTCTGGGTGCAGCCGTGCAGCAGCACGACGGCCGGGGCGCCCGCCGGCAGGTTGTCCGGCCGGTACGCGTACATGGCGAGGTTGCCCGGGTTGGAGCCGAAGTTGGTGACCTGGGTGAGGGTGGCGGCCTGGGCGGGGGCGGCGACGGTCGCCACCGCGGCGGCGGCGAGGACCATCCCGGCGACCGCGCCGGTCAGCCGGGAAAGCAGGGACGGGGAGCGACGCACGGGGCCTCCTGGGGACGGGGTGTGAACTGGGTCACCCGCGAATTGCCGCGACGTTACGTCGATACGTCGATGTTGTGACATGGGGCACGGTCACACATTCCGCGCCCGAAGGATGTGCGTCCTGACCGGCGTGCCCCGGTGCGGTTGGTAACGTCCGCTGCGTGCCGACCTCCCCGTCCCTGGCGCCTTCGCCGGCCTCGCCGCCCCGCGTCGTCCGCCACCGGCGGGCCGACCTGATCGTGGCGCTGGTCGCGCTGGCGCTCGCCGTCTGGGTGACCAGCGGGCTGTGGCAGGACCCGAACGCCCGCGCCATCACGGTCAACTCCAGCGACCAGGCGCTCTTCGAGTGGCTGCTGGCCTTCGGCGGCCACGCGGTGACCCACGGCGACGACCCGCTCTTCACCTACCTGGTCAACGTCCCCGACGGGGTGAACCTCGCGGTCAACACCTCGATCACCGTGTACGCGGTGGTCTTCGCGCCGCTGACGTACCTGATCGGGCCGCCGGCCACGTTCCTGGTGATCCTCACCCTCAACCTGGCCGCCACCGCGTTCGCCTGGTACTGGCTGCTCTCCCGGCACCTGGTCCGCAGCCCGCTCGCCGCCGCCGTCGGTGGGCTGTTCATCGGCTTCTCCCCCGGCATGGTCTCGCACGCCAACGCGCACCTGAACTGGACGGCGGGCTGGCTGGTGCCGCTGCTGATCTGGCGGACCTTCGCGCTGCGCGGCTCCCGGCACCCGCTGCGCGACGGCGCGATCCTCGGCCTGCTCGTCGCCGTCGCCTTCTCCATCGCCGCCGAGGGGCTCTTCTTCACGGCGCTGGCCCTCGGCGTCTTCGTCGCCGTCTGGGCACTGCACCCGGCCCGCCGCGCCGAGGCCCGCGCGGCGCTGCCGACCTTCCTGCGCGGCCTCGGCGTGACCGCCGTCGTCGCGGGCGTGCTGCTGGCGTACCCGCTGTGGCTGCACTTCGCCGGCCCGCAGCGCTTCCACGGCACCGGCTTCGACGCGGTCATCCACTCCGAGGACGTCGTCGCCTACGGGGCGTACCCGCGCCGCTCGCTGGCCGGGGAGGTGGGCCTGGGTACCCGGCTGGCGCCGAACCCGACCGAGGAGAACTCGTTCTTCGGCATCGGGCTGCTGCTGCTCACCGTCGCCTGCTTCGTGGCGCTGTGGCGCCGGGCCGACGCGGCCCGCCGGGCGACTCTCTGGGCGCTGGGCGTGACCGCCGTCGTGTTCACCGTGCTCTCCTTCGGCCCCGAGGCCAAGATCGACGGCCGCCGTACGGACCTGCCGATGCCGTTCGACCTGCTCGGGCACCTGCCGGTGGTGAACGCCGCCCTGCCCGCCCGGCTGGCGCTGGTCGTGGCGCCGGTGATCGGGGTGCTGCTCGCGTACGCCGTCGACCAGCTCCGCGCCGATCCGCCCCGGCGCCGCCGGACGCGGCTGGCCTGGTGGGCGGGGTTCGCGCTGGCGCTGCTGCCGCTGGTGCCGACGCCGCTGCTGACCATCGAACGCGAGCCGATCCCGCGCTTCATCACCGCCGGGACGTGGCGGGAGTACGTCTCCCCCGGCGGGGTGCTGACCCCGGTGCCGCTGACCCTCGACGTCTACCCCGACGGCCAGCGCTGGCAGGCGTACGCGCTGGCGCACCGGCAGGGCGAGTTCGCCATCCCCTCCGGTTTCTTCCTCGGCCCCGGCGGCCCGGACGGGCGGGGACGGATCGGCCCGCCGCCGCGCCCGTTCAGCGCGCTGGTGGACCAGGCCGGCCGGACCGGGCTGGTGCCGATCATCACGGAGGGCAGCCTCCAGGAGGTCCGCGCCGACCTGCGGCACTGGCGGGTCGAGACGATCGTGCTGCCCGACGAGGTGCACGGGGCGAAGTGGCCGGTCGACGAGGAGGCCGTCCGGCGTACGGTGACCTCGCTGCTCGGCCCGCCCGAGCGGGTGGACGACGTGTGGCTGTGGCGGGTCCCGCAGGGCTGAGCCGTCGCCCCGGCCGATCGCGGGCAGCCGGCCCCGCCGCCGGGTCCCGCCGTGAGCCGCGTCACCGCTGGTGACCGGCCGGTACGGGTCTAGGCTTGGCGGCGTGACCACGACGACCTCCGGCCTCACGGCCGTCCGCGCCGGTGTCCTCGACTACCAGGCCGCCTGGGACGAGCAGCGCCGGCTGCACGAGTCGGTGGTGGCCGGCGAGCGCGGCGACACCGTGCTGCTGCTGGAGCACCCGAGCGTCTACACCGCCGGCAAGCGCACGGAGCCGTGGGACCGCCCCATGGACGGCACCCCCGTCGTCGACGTGGACCGGGGCGGCAAGATCACCTGGCACGGCCCGGGGCAGCTGGTCGGCTACCCCATCGTGCGGCTGCCCGACCCGGTCGACGTGGTCGCCTACGTCCGCCGCACCGAGCAGCTGCTGATCGACGTCTGCGCCGAGTTCGGGCTGACCGCCGGCCGGGTCGAGGGGCGCAGCGGGGTCTGGGTGCCCGAGGACGACCGGGGCCCGGCGCGCAAGGTGGCGGCCATCGGCATCCGGGTCGCCCGCGGGGTGACCCTGCATGGCTTCTCCATCAACTGCGACTGCGACCTGGGTCACTTCGACCGGATCGTGCCCTGCGGCATCCGCGACGCCGGGGTCACCTCGCTCACCGCCGAGCTGGGCCGCCCGGTGTCCGTGGCCGACGTACTGCCGGTAGTGGAGCGCCACCTCCCCACCCTCGTCACGGCCTGACGGGTGCGGATCGACCTGGTCACGATCGTCGTGGCCGAGTACGACCCGGCCATCGAGTTCTTCACCGGGGTGCTCGGCTTCGAGCTGGTGGAGGACTCCCCGTCGCTCACCAACGACGGCCGGCCGAAGCGCTGGGTCGTCGTCCGCCCGCCCGGCGCGCAGACCGGGCTGCTGCTGGCCCGCGCCGACGGCGACCGGCAGGCTCGATCGGTCGGGGACCAGGTCGCCGGCCGGGTCGGCTTCTTCCTCCAGGTCGACGACTTCGACGCCGTCCACCGGCGGATGGTCGAGGCGGGCGTCGAGTTCGTGAAGCCCCCGCGCACGGAACCGTACGGCCGGGTCGCCGTCTTCCGCGACATAGCCGGCAACCCCTGGGACCTCCTCGGCCCACCCTGAACACCCCCGCCCCTCCCCGCCCCCGCCCCGCCCCGTCCCGCCCCGCCCCGCCCCGCCCCGTTGATCATGAAGTTGTTGTCACGACACGCCGATGCCGACGACAACAACTTCATGATCAACGCGGGCCAGGGGGAGGGAGGGGGCGGCCGGGGGGTGCTATGGGGTTAGGCGGTGGAGGTCGCGGGGGAAGGCGGTGACCTCTCGGACGTTGGTTGCGCCCGTGAGGCGGGCCACGAAGCGTTCCAGGCCGATGGCGAAGCCGCCGTGCGGGGGCATGCCGTGCCGGAACGCGTCCACGTAGCCGGCGTACGGCTCGACCGGCTCGCCCCGGGCGGCGAGCGCCGCCAGGTAGTCGGCGTGCCGGTGCAGCCGCTGCCCGCCCGTCACCAGCTCCAGTCCCCGAAAGAGCAGGTCGAACCCGTTGGAGTACGCGGGCCGCGCCGGGTCCGGGTGGGTGTAGAAGGGCCGCTTCGCCATCGGGTAGCCGGTGACGAAGAGGAACTCCGAGCCGTGCTCCCGCCGCGCCCACTCGCCCAGCGCCCGCTCGTGCGCCGGGGCGAGGTCCGGCTCGTCGGCCGGCGCGCCGGCGATCCTGAGCGCCTCGGTGAAGTGCACGGCGGGGATCTCGGCCGGCACGTCCGGGGCCGACACCCCGAGAGTGGCGAGCGCGCCCCCGGCCCGCTCCCGTACCGCGTCGAGCATCCCGGCCACGGTGTGCCGCAGCACGGCCATGACGTCCCGGTGGTCGGCGACGAAGCCCAGCTCGGCGTCGAGCGAGGTGTACTGCGCCAGGTGCCGGACGGTGTCGTGCGGCTCGGCCCGGAACACCGGCCCCACCTCGTAGACGCGCTCGAAGACGCCGACCATGAGCTGCTTGTAGAACTGCGGCGACTGCGCCAGGTACGCGGGCCGGCCGAACCAGTCGAGCGCGAAGACGTTCGCCCCGCTCTCGGTGGACGAGCCGACGACCTTCGGCGTGTGGATCTCCACGAAGTCGCGGGTGTCGAGCGTGGCCCGGAACCCGGCCACCGCCGCCGCCGAGACGCGCAGCGCCGCCGCCCGGGTCGGGTGGCGCAGCGCGACGGGCGCGTGGTCGAGCTGGGTGGGCAGGCTCGCGGTGAGCGCCGGCCGGTACAGGTCGAACGGCGGCGGTACGGCGGGCGGGCCGAGCGGTCGTACCGTCGGCGCGGTCAGCTCGACCCCGGCGGGCGCGGTCGGGTTCGCGACCACCGTGCCGGTGACCTCGACGACCGTCTCCTCGGTGAGTGCCTCCACCTCGACGCGCACGGTCGGGTCGGTGACCACCACCTGGGTCAGGCCGGCGGCGTCCCGGACGATCAGGAAGGCCACCGACTTGAGCAGCCGGCGGCGGTGCACCCAGCCCGCGATCCGGACGGGTACGCCGACATGGGCGGAGAGTTGGCGGGACAGGACACGTTGCATGGCAGGGCTGCCTCTCGGTCGATCGCGACGCCTGCCAGCGGGGTGGCGGGCGTCGCCCCAACCCCGTCAGGTGTGGGCGAGCGGGAAACCTCGCGGTGCCACCACACCTTCGCCCCCGCGGACGGGGGCCTCGTTCGTCGCCTTTTCACCGGGGCCAACCGGGCGGGCTCTACTGGGCTCTGCGTGTGGAAGGGGCCCTTCCTCCACCGGAGGCGTTGAGAAGGTGCCCTTCCTTGCATGCCGTTCTTCCCGCAGCTCGGGAGGGTCTTCGCGGGCCCGGTGCCAGACCGCCTCGCAGCAACCGGCGGCTCTCTTCAACTGGCGGGTCGGGGCGCTACTCGGCTCCGTCACAGCTCTGGCGGGCACGCTAGCACCCCCGCCGAGGCTCCTGTGACTGGTTTTTCCCGGCCCCGGTGTCCGGCGTCACAAGACTCCCGGGGTGACGCCGGTCGCCCGAACTACATCGACGGCGGCCGTCGGGCGTAGGCTCGGTTTTGTGACGATCGAGCACTCCGCGCCGACGACCGGCCAGGCAGCGCGCACGACGACGCCCGCCCCCGAGGGGCGGCGCCTCCTGCGGATCGAGGCGCGCAACGCCGAGACGCCGATCGAGCGCAAACCGCCGTGGATCAAGGTCAAGGCCAAGATGGGGCCGGAGTACACCCAGCTGCGCGGGCTCGTCTCGCGCGAAGGGCTGCACACCGTCTGCCAGGAGGCCGGCTGCCCCAACATCTACGAGTGCTGGGAGGACCGGGAGGCCACCTTCCTCATCGGTGGCGACCAGTGCACCCGACGCTGCGACTTCTGCCAGATCGACACCGGCAAGCCGGCCGAGTTCGACGCCGACGAGCCGCGCCGCGTCGCCGAGTCGGTGGTCTCGATGGGCCTGCGCTACGCGACCATCACCGGGGTGGCCCGCGACGACCTGCCCGACGGCGGCGCCTGGCTCTACGCCGAGACCGTCCGGCAGATCCACGCCCTCCAGCCGGGCTGCGGCGTCGAGCTGCTGATCCCCGACTTCAACGCGGTCCCCGAGCAGCTCGCCGAGGTCTTCGGCGCCCGGCCGGAGGTGCTCGCCCACAACGTGGAGACCGTGCCGCGGATCTTCAAGCGGATCCGGCCGGCCTTCCGCTACGAGCGGTCGCTGGACGTGATCCGGCAGGCCCGCGCCGACGGGCTGGTCACCAAGTCCAACCTGATCCTGGGCATGGGCGAGGAGCGCGCCGAGGTCTCCCAGGCGCTGCGCGACCTGCACGAGGCCGGCTGCGAGCTGATCACCATCACGCAGTACCTGCGCCCCACCCCCCGGCACCACCCCGTCACCCGCTGGGTCAAGCCGGAGGAGTTCGTCGAGCTGCGCGAGGAGGCCGAGGAGATCGGCTTCGCGGGCGTGATGAGCGGGCCGCTGGTGCGCTCGTCGTACCGCGCCGGGCGGCTCTACCGGCAGGCGCTCGAGGCCCGCGAGGGCCTTCCGGTCACCGCCGGCTGACCACCCCGGCGACGCGCCGGCACCGTTCGACCACGGGCCGGCGGCAAACTGCCATGATCGGCTCATGACGGTCGGCGTACGCCAGCGGTGGCGTGACTCGCGTCCCGCGCTCCCGCCCGACCGGCGGCGCGTGCTGCCGACCGTCCTCGCCGTGCTCGCCGTCGTGGCCGGGACCGGCTACCGCCTCGGTCTCCTGCTGCACGACGCCCCGCCGACCAACAGCGACGAGGCCACCATGGGCCTGGCCGCACTGCACATCTCCCGCGGGCAGGAGTTCCCCGTCTGGTTCTACGGCCAGGCGTACATGGGCACGCTGGAGGCCTACCTGGCCGCGCCGGTGTTCGCGCTGGTCGGCCCGTCGACGCTCGGGCTGCGCCTGCCCACCCTCGCCCTGTACGCGGTCTTCGTCGTGCTCGCCTGGCGGCTGACGCTGCGGCTGACCGGGGACCACTGGTTCGCCCTGCTCGTCGTGGTGCTGCTGGCGCTCGGCTCGGACCGGGTGGTGAAGAACCAGCTCATCGCCGGGGGCGGCTACCCGGAGATGAACGCGGCCGGGGTGGCGCTCGCCGTGCTGGCGTACGACCTGGCGGCCGGCCGCCCCGGACGCCGACTGCCGCGCTGGGCGGGGTGGGGATTCCTGGCCGGGCTGATGCTCTGGGTGGACCCGCTGGTGCTGCCGTACGTGGCCGCGACCGGCGCGGTGCTCCTCGCGTACGGCCGGCGCGAGCTGCGCGGCCGGGCCGGGGTGCTGCTCGGTGCCGCCGCGCTCGTCGGGGCCGGGCCGCTGCTGGTGCACAGCCTGGCGGCGGGGCGCAATCCGATCGCGGCGGTGCTCGCCGCCGGTGGCTCCGGGCAGCCCGCCGGCTGGGCCGACCGGCTGCACGGCGGGCTGGTGCTCGGCCCGCCGCTGGGCATGGGCTTCTGCTCCCCGAGCCACTGCACGCCCGGCCAGTCGTGGTGGGCGGTCGCCCTCCCGCTGCTGCTCCTCGCGGCCGCCCTTTCGGCCTGGCGCACGCTGCGCCCACCCGTCGCAGATCTTGGACAGTTGCCGTCAGCTCTGAACGGCAACTGTCCAAGATCCATCGTGGCGGCGGGCGGGGCGGTCCGGCTCGCCCTGGTGGTCGCGGCCGTCGGGACGCTCGCCCTGTACACGGCCAGCAGCGCTGCGGGCCGCACGCCGGTGGAAAGCTCCCGGTACCTGTCCTGCCTGCTCATCTCCGTTCCGGCCCTGCTCTGGCCGCTCTGGTCGGCCGCCCGCCGCGCACTCCGACCGGTCACGGACGGCACGGTCACGGCCGGCACGGACACGGCGGGGCCAGGCCTGGCCGGAACGGTCACGGCCGGGGCAGACATTGCCGGAGCGGACGGTGTCCGGACACGCGGTGGCGCGGGGGCCGGGGCGCGGTGGCGGGGCATGACGGGCATCGCGGCGGCCATGGTGCTCGCGGCGACGCTGGGCACCGCCGCCGTGGCCACCGGCGGCGCGGTCGACGCCGCGCCGGCAGCCCGCGCCGCCGAGGCCCGGCACGCCGGACTGGTCGCCGCGCTACGCCAGCGGGGCGTCCGGCACGTGTACGGCGGCTACTGGACCTGCAACCGGCTCACCTTCGCCACCCGCGAGGACGTGCTCTGCGCGGTCGTCGACGACGACCTGCGCCCGGGACACGACCGGTACCTGCCGTACCGCCGGGCGGTGCGGCAGGCGGCGGCGCCGGGCTGGATCGCGCCGGCCGGCTCACCGCTGGCGGCCCGCCTGGACGAGCGCCGGCGCACCGATCCGGCCGCGCTCGACCTGGTCACCGTCCCCGGCTGGCGGATCTACCTGCCCCGCCCCTGACCGGCTCCTTCGCTCCTGGTCCCACGCCCACCGGCCGGTCGCCCGACCGGTCGCCCTCGACTGGCGCCCGCCGGGCGACAGGATCAGCGGGGCGCGGTGGGAGCGCCGAGCAGGCCGAGGCGGTGGGCCAACGCGGCGGCCTCGACGCGGTTGCTCACGTCGAGCTTGGCGATGATCCGGGAGACGTGCACGCTGGCCGTCTTCGGCGAGATGAAGAGCCGCTCGGCGATCCGGCTGTTGCTGTGGCCCTCGGCGACCAGCCGCAGCACCTCCCGCTCGCGCTGGGTGAGCAGGTCCGCGCCGGGACGCCCCCGGGTCGCCCCGCGCAGGCCGACCCGGCGGGCCAGGGTGGCGGCCTGCGCCGCGAGCGGTACCGCGCCCAGCCCGTCGGCGATCGCGGCGGCCTCGGCGACCGCCGCCGCCACCTCGTCCCGCTCCCCCGCCGCGGCCGCCGCCTCGGCGAGCGACAGCAGCGCCCGCCCGAGGGGGTACGGCTGCCCGTCGGTGCGCCACGCGGCGACCGCCGTACGCCATGCGGCAAGTGTCTCGCCGCCGACGGCCAGGAGGGCCGCCACCTGGGCGGCGTGCGCCCGCTCGGCCGGATGACGGGCCGGCAGCCCGGCGGCGAGGGCGGACACCGCGCCGGCCAGTTCGGCGTCCCCGGTCCGCTCGGCGGTCCGGGCGACGGCGCTGAGCACCGGCCAGCCCTCCCGGGGAAGCTGCGGCAGGCGCTCGTCGGCCAGCGCGGCGTGTGCCGCGCGTACCGCGCCGGCCGGGTCGTCGGCCGCCAGCGCCGCCTCGATCCGCAGCTCCCGCAGCGGCAGCCGGTGGTTCGGCCACAGGTAGGGCCGGGCCAGGAAGGCCAGGGCGCGGTCCACCAGTTCCTCGGCGGTGGGGTGGGCCCGGGCCAGCCGCAGCCCGGCGCGGAGCTGTAGCCAGTGCAGGCCGGACACGCCCGGCAGGTCGATCCGGGCCGCCTCCGCGCAGGCGGCGTCGGCCTCGTCCCAGCGCCCCAGGGCGATCAGCGCCTCGGCCTGGTTCGACAGCAGGTACGCGCCGGTGGAGCGGCTGACGCCGACCCGGCGCGCCTCGGTCGCCCCGGCGGCGGCCGCGTCGGCCGACTCGGCGTACCGGCCCAGCTCGAACAGCACGTCGGAGAGGTGGACCAACGCGCTCACCAGCGCCGGCGCCGAGCCGGCGGCGCGGGCCCGGTCCTCGGCCAGACGCAGCCCGGCCAGGCGACGCTCGGGTGACGGCTCGGTACGGCAGAGGATGGCGATCCGGGTCGGCAGCAGCTCCAGGTCGTCGCCGAGCGCCTCCACCGCCTCCGCCGCCTCGGCCGCGAGCGTCCCGGCCTGCTCGGGGTCGAGCCGGAACAGCTGCGCCGCGATGTCGGCAAGCAGCCGGACCCGTTCCGGCCCGTCCGGCGCCCCGCAGGACAGCCGGTACGCCTCCCGCAGCTCGGCCGCGCCGTCGCTCTTGCCGAGCATGGCAAGCATCCGGCCGCGCCGGTCCAGCAGCCGCGCCGCGCGCAGCGGCTCCGCCTCGACGTCCACCTCGGCCAGGGCGGCCCGGGTGAGGGTGAGCGCGCGCTGGTAGTCGCCGGCGGTGGTGGCGGCGGCGATGGTCTCCTCCAGCACCGCGAGGTGGTCCATGTCGAGCCGGTCGGCCGCGTCGGGCACCAGCTCCCACACCTCCAGCACCCGTTCCAGCAGCCGGCTCTGCTCCGCGTACGCGTACCGGTCGGCGGCGGCGCGCGCCGCGGTGCGGGCGGTCACCAGGGCCCGGGGGTGGTCGTGTGCGGCGTACCAGTGGTGGGCCGTCTCGGCGGGGGCACGGCCGGCGGCGACCAGGTGCGGCTGGGCCTCGATGGCCGCCGCCCAGCGGGCGTGCAGCCGGGCGTGCTCGCCGGGCAGCAGCTCGTCGTGGACGGCCTCGCGGACCAGCGCGTGCCGGAACTCGTAGTCGCCCTCCGGGTCGGCCACCACGAGCTGGGCGGCGACGGCGGCGCGCAGCGCGTCCTCCAGCTCCGGCTCGGGCAGCCCGGCGACCTCGGCGAGCAGTTGGTGGGCGAACCGGGTGCCCCCGGCGGCGGCCATCCGCAGCACCCGCTGGGCGGCGTCGGGCAGCCGGTCCACCCGGGCCAGCAGCAGGTCGCGCAGCGTCTCGGGCAGCGTGCCGCAGCCGACCGGGCCGCCGGCCGCGGCCAGCTCCTCGATGAAGAACGGGTTGCCCTGGGTGCGCTGGTGGATGTCGTCGACCGCGCGGGCGAGCGGCTCGGCGCCGAGCAGGTCCGCCAGGACCGCCCCGGTGCCGTCCCGGTCGAGGCGGCCCAGCTCGATCCGCTCGACACCACGGGCCCGGTCCAGCTCGGCGAGGAAGGGCCGCAGCGGGTGACCACGGTGCAGCTCGTCGGTGCGGTAGGTGCAGACCAGCAGCAGCCGGGCGGTGCGGGCGGCGCGCACGAGGAAGGCGATCAGGTCGCGGGTGGACCGGTCGGCCCAGTGCAGGTCCTCGATCACCAGCACCAGGGGCTGCCCGGCGGCGAGCCGCTGAAACAGCTCGGCGACCAGGTCGAACAGGTAACCGCGCGGGGCGTCCGGGACGAGTGCGACGGCGGGCGCGGCGACGCCGGCCGGTCCCCGGGCGAGCTCCGGCAGGAGGCGGGCGAACTCGGCCTCGTACCCGTCGAAGACGCCGGGACCGTCGCGGCGCAGCACCGCCCGCAGCGCGGCGGCGAACGGCGCGAAGGGCAGCCCGGCCTCGCCGAGTTCAAGGCACTGGCCGACCAGCAGCCGCGCGCCGGCCTCGGTGGCCGACCGGCCGAACTCCTCCAGCAGCCGGGTCTTGCCCACCCCGGCCTCGCCGCCGACCAGGACCGTGGTCGGTTCCCCGGCGCGGGCCCGGCCCAGGGCGTCGCGCAGGGCCGCGATCTCCCGCTGACGGCCCACGAGGACGGTGCTGGCGGCGCGTACGGTCACGGCTCCGAGCATGCCACGGCCCTCGCCGCCGCCGGCTCCGCTGACCGGCCGGTCAGCGGATGGCACCCGGTGCGGGTCGCGGGCCGGCCGATCGGCACGCTCGGCCTGTCGCTGGCCGGCCCGCGCGCCGTCGTCCCGTCGACGGTCGGCCCGGGCGGCGTCGGCCCCCGGCGGTTCGGTGGCGACCGCCGGGGGCGCGGGGCCGCTCACCGACGCACGTCGCCGGCGCGTCCCGGGTGATGCCGTCGACTGAGCCAGGCGCGCGTGGTGCGGCGCGGCAGGGCCCGGGCGAGCCGGTCGACCGCGGCCTCGGCGTGCAGCTCGGCGGCGTGCGTACGGTGGATCGAGAGGATGAAGTCTGCGTCGTTGCCGAACATGTGGGGCTCCCTGGGTCGTCTTCGGCTGTCGACTCCGACTCTGCGCGCGAAGGTGCCCCCGGGGCATGGGTCCGCCGCCCGATCTTCGCCCGCCTGCCCTCCTTACTCCCGCCCCTCGGCGGCGCTACGGCGGCGTAAGGTACTCAGCCTGGCCGCGGACAACGCGACGTGCGGCGACCACTAGACTCTGCGGCATGGCAAAGCCCCAGGAGAAGGTCTCGTTCGGCCAGCGGCTGAAGCAGATCGGGATGGTGTTCAAGTTCACCGCCAAGCAGGACCGGTGGTTCGCGCCGTTGGCCGCCGGCGCGGTGCTGATCCCGCTCGCTCTCACCGTGGTCGCGGTCCTGCTCTGGAGCTGGATCTGGCTGCCGCTGGGCATCCTGTTCGCCCTGCTCTGCCTGCTGATCGTGCTCAACCTGCGGTCCAACCGGGCGATGATGAACGCCGCCGAGGGGCAGCCCGGCGCGGCGGCCCAGATCATGGAGAGCATGCGGGGCGACTGGCGGGTCACCCCGGCGGTCAGCTCCACCACGCAGATGGACATGGTCCACCTGGTCATCGGCCGGCCCGGGGTGATCCTGCTGGCGGAGGGCAACCCGCAGCGGGTACGCGGGCTGCTCGGCCAGGAGAAGCGGCGGCTGGCGAAGGTGATCGGCTCCGCCCCGCTCTTCGACTACGTGATCGGGCAGGAGGAGGGCGAGCTGCCGATCCGCAAGCTGCGCATGACGCTGATGCGGCTGCCGCGCAACCTCAGCGGCAAGGACGTCAACTCGCTGGACAAGCGGCTCAAGGCGCTCACCGCCCGCCCGCAGATGCCCAAGGGCGCGATCCCGAAGAACATGCGGCCCTCGCGGGGCGCGTTCCGCCAGACGCGCGGTCGCTGACTTCCGACGCGTACGCGAAAGAGCCGGGCCTGTTCGCAGGGCCCGGCTCTTCGTGTGTCTCAGGGGCGGGGGGCGTCGGTGACGACGGAGCCCGCCAGGCGGTCGTGCAGGCCGCGACGGTGGCCGTCCATCAGCAGGGCCGGGACGACCAGGGCGAGCAGCAGGCCGCGCAGCAGGGCCCGGGCCACCCCGATGCGACCGCCGTCGGCCCAGGCGACGCAGCGGATCTTCGTGATGAACATGCCCGGCGTCTGCGCGAAGAGCCCGAGGAAGAAGCCGTACTCGACGATCAGCACCAGCACGGGTGCCCACCCGTCACGCACCGGGTCGGCGAAGCCCCCGGCGATGAGCAGGCAGAGCACCCAGTCGATCACCAGCGCGCCGAACCGGCGTCCCAGGCTGGGCGGCGTGAAGGCGGGATCCGACGCGGGCGGTACGGGGCGATCATGCGGCTTGGTCACAACGGTCAAGGGTATCCAGGGGGTGTGGACGGATCGGGGACGGTCGCCCGCACCCGGGCAGCAAAAAGGGGCGAAAGCGAGCAAGTGTCAATAGAATGGCACAGCCGGTGGCGTCCCGTCGCACGGCCCGGCCCCGCCCGAGCGGCGCGGATGACGCTCCGCGAGGGACGTAACACGGCAGAAACACTCAAGACATGGCCGGGCAACCGCGCGGCCATAGCGTCGCCAAGAGCCTAGCCACCCGTGGACGTGCCAGGAGGACGTGTGTTCGCCAATCCCGAGGAACTCCTGCGATACCTCAAGAACGAGGACGTGAGGTTCGTCGACGTACGGTTCTGTGACCTGCCCGGCGTGATGCAGCACTTCAACCTGCCGGTCGAGTCCGTCGACGATGCCTTCTTCACCGAGGGCCTGGCCTTCGACGGGTCGTCGATCCGCGGTTTCCAGGCGATCCACGAGTCGGACATGCTCCTGCTCCCGGACGTCGCCACCGCCTTCATCGACCCCTTCCGGGCGCAGAAGACCCTCGCGCTCAACTTCTTCATCCACGACCCGTTCACCCGCGAGGCCTACAGCCGCGACCCGCGCAACGTGGCGAAGAAGGCCGAGGCCTACCTGGCCGCCAGCGGCATCGCCGACACCGCGTACTTCGGCGCGGAGGCGGAGTTCTACATCTTCGACTCCATCCGCCACGAGACCTCGGCGCACCAGTCGTTCTACTACATCGACTCGATCGAGGGCGCCTGGAACACCGGCCGCGAGGAGCCGGGCGGCAACCGCGGCTACAAGACCGCGTACAAGGGCGGCTACTTCCCGGTGCCGCCGGTCGACCACCTCGCCGACCTGCGCGACAGCATCGTGCGCCGGCTGGTCGACAGCGGGTTCACCGTGGAGCGCTCGCACCACGAGGTGGGCACCGCCGGCCAGTCCGAGATCAACTACCGGTTCTCGACGCTGCTGCACGCGGCCGACCAGCTCCAGCTCTTCAAGTACATCGTGAAGAACGAGACCTGGGCCAACGGCAAGACCGCGACGTTCATGCCGAAGCCGCTCTTCGGCGACAACGGCTCCGGCATGCACACCCACCAGAGCCTGTGGCTCAACGGCGAGCCGCTGTTCTACGACGAGACCGGCTACGCCGGCCTGTCCGACATGGCCCGCTGGTACATCGGCGGCCTGCTGCACCACGCCCCGTCGCTGCTGGCCTTCACCAACCCGACGGTCAACTCGTACCGCCGGCTGGTTCCGGGCTTCGAGGCGCCGGTCAACCTGGTCTACTCGCAGCGCAACCGCTCCGCCTGCACCCGCATCCCGGTGACGGGCAGCAACCCGAAGGCCAAGCGCGTCGAGTTCCGCGTGCCGGACCCGTCGGCCAACGTCTACCTGGCCTTCTCGGCGATGATGATGGCCGGCCTCGACGGCATCAAGAGCAAGATCGAGCCGCCGGCGCCGATCGACAAGGACCTCTACGACCTGCCGCCGGAGGAGTGGGGCGACGTCAAGCAGGTGCCAGGCTCGCTGTCGGCGGTGCTCGACTCCCTCGAAGCCGACCACGACTACCTGCTCGACGGCGGGGTGTTCACCCCCGACCTGATCTCGACCTGGATCGAGTGGAAGCGCACCAACGAGGTCGACCCGGTGCGTCTGCGCCCGACCCCGCACGAGTTCGCCATGTACTTCGACTGCTGACGCAGCAGGACACCCAAGGAAGGCCCCGGGTCCCCCGGGGCCTTCCTGCGTTCACCGGCACCCCTGCCGCGCGCCGCACCTTCCCCGCCCGGCCCATCCGCCCCGGCCCGACCGCCCCGGCCCGACCAGCTCTGGCGGCAGGGGCGAATGCGCCAAGGTGCGCCCCATGCGCCCGTGCGCCGCATGCGCCCCCGTGCGCTGCGCCGCGTGCGCCAGGTGCGCCCCGCGCGCCAGGTGCGCCCCGCGCGCCAGGTGCGCCCCGCGCGCCAGGTGCGCCCCGCGCGCCAGGTGCGCCGCGTGCGCCGGGTGCGCCGGGTGCGCCGGGTGCGGTCGGGCCGGTGGGGTTAACCGGGAGCGGGTGGGCCGGGGCGGGTGGGGCCGGGGCGGGTGGGGCCGGGGCGGGTGGGGCCGACCAGCTCCGCGATCGCGGTCGGTGGAACACCACGGGTGTCACCGGAGCGCTTTGACACCCGTGGTGTTCCACTCGACGCGCGATCGGCGTCCATACCTCGCCCGTCGCGGCGCCGATTGGCGGCCCTGGCTGTACTGCCCAGGGACGTTGTTTGAGGTCGTGTGGACGACACGACGTAGATAGGCGTGATGACGAAGACCTCCGGTTGTGGAGTGGACCGCTCCGCCGACCAGGAGGCTTCGTGTCCCGCGCTGACGCTGCTTTGCCGCCTCGTGCACGTCTCCGTCTGGCGCGCCTGACCGTGGACGAGGGCTGGCCGGCCGCTCGGGCGGCCGAGCGCTATGACGTGTCCTGGCCGACCGCGAAGCGGTGGGCCGTGCGGTATGCCGAGCAGGGTGCGGCCGCCGGACGGCGCGGCCGGAGCAGGTTCAGCACGTAACGGGCCGCTGCATACCTTTGCGTCCGTTATATTGCTGGCGTGGACACACCGCTGCGCGAACCCACCTTCCTGATCCTCACCGCGCTGGCCGGCGAGCCGATGCACGGCTACGGCCTGATCGGCGAGGTCGCCGCCCTCTCCGACGGGCGCGTGTCGCTGCGGCCCGGCACCCTCTACGGCGCGCTCGACCGGCTGACCGACGCCGGCCTGGTCGAGGTCGACCGCGAGGAGGTGGTGGACGGCCGGCTGCGCCGCTACTACCGCCTCTCCCCCGCTGGCGACGCCACGCTGAGCGCCGAGACCGAGCGCCTGCGCCGCAACGTCGAGGCGGCCACCGCCCGCCTGCGCGCCCGCGCGGCCCGACCGCTCGCCGCGCGTACCGCCGGGGGGTTGGCATGAGCGGCCTGGAGCGGCGCTACCACCGCCTGCTGCGCGCCTACCCGGCCGAGTACCGGCGGGCGCGCGGCGCGGAGATCGTCGGCACGTACCTCGACCTGTCCGGGCCGGGGCGACGCTGGCCCTCGCCCGCGGACGCCGCGGACCTGGTGCGCGGCGGCCTGCGCCAGCGGCTGCGGGCCGCCGGGGCCGCCGGCCTGATCCCGGGCGTACGCCTCGCCGCCGTCCTCGCCTTCCTCACCGCGACGGCGTTGGCGGGGACCTGGTCGGTGCTGGAACTGCGGCCACCGCCCGCCGAGTGGGGCACGCCGACCGCGGGGCCATTCGTCTCGATCGGCGTCGCGGTGTGGCTTGGCTGGCTGTTGGCCGCAGTGGCGCACGCCGCCGCGCCGGCCCGCTGGGCACGGCGTGTCATCGCCGTCGCGGTGCTGCTGACCCTCGCGGTCATGCCCGCCGCCGCCCTCGCCGATCTGCCCCGCCCGCCGCTGCTGGTGCTGGTGCCGCAACTCGGGCTGGGCCTGGTGGCGCTCGCCCTTCCCGACCGGCTGCCGGCGCCGGTGCGGAGCCTGCCGCTGCTCGCCGCCGGGGCCGCAGCGCTCGCACAGACCAATCTTCAACCCCCGGTCGACTTCGTCGCGACCTCCTACCAGTGGGTCGGAAGCCAGGTTCTGCCCTGGACCGCCGCGGCGATGCTCGCCGTGGTGTCGTTGCTCGGCACCTGGTGGGCGGCGCGCGCGGACCCCCGGGGCGGGTGGGCGTTGCTCGTCCTGCTCACCCCGCTGGGCCTGCTCTCGCTGCACATTCTGGCCGGTGCGGCGGATGGCCTGCTGCATGGCGCACCCAGACCGGGCTGGGCCGCGCTCGCCGCGACGGCCGTCGTGGTCGCGTTGGTCGGCCCGGCGCTGCTCCCGCTGGCGATCGCCCTGCGCGGGCGGGCGCGCGGGGCCGGCCCGCTCGGAGCGGACGCCCGCTGCCCCACCTGTGGGCACACCGCCGAGCGGGTCCTGTAGAGCAGCGGCCGCAACATCCGTGCGGTCGGGTGGAACGCCACGGCTGTCTCACCCGTGGCGAGAGGGAGGGCGGTCAACGCAGGGCCGCCTCCCATTCCCGCGTGTGGGCGGCGAGGTGGTCGGCGGTGGCCAGCCAGTACGGACCGTCCTCGGTCCAGATCCGGGCCCACGGCTCGCGCCGCTGCTCCGCGCCCTCGCGCAGCAGTTCGTACATCGCCCGGGCGCGGCGGCCGAGCATTCCGGCCAGGGCCGGGCGGGACGCCTCGTCGAGGCGGTAGCCGTCGGCGAAGGCGCGCAGCCGGGCCGCCGACTCGGCCACCGGTCGGTCCGGACGCAGGCCGGCCATGCTCTGCGCGGCGTACGCGACGTCCCACAGCCGGGAGCCCGGCGCGGCGGCGTCCCAGTCGATGAGCACCCAGCCCCGGTCCGCCCTGATCAGGTTCCAGGGGGCCACGTCGTTGTGGCAGACGAGTTCCTCCCGGTCGGGCGGGATGAGCCGCTGCCACGCCGCGCCGGCCGGCGGGGTGAAGTTGGCCAGCGCCTCGTGCAGCTCGGCCAGCATCCGGCCGATCGCGAACAGGTCCGCCACCGGGTACGTGCCCGACGCCGCGCCGACCTCGCCGGGGACGTACTCCAGCACCTGCCGGCCCTGCGCGTCCCGGCCCAGGGGTCGGGGCGCACCGGAGAATCCCACGGCGTGCAGGTGTTCCAGCAGGGCGTCCACCGCGTCGGTCCAGGGGCCGACCGGACGGCGCACGGTGTCGCCGACGCGCACCACGCCGGCGGTGGCGTTGCTCGGCAACGGTTCCTCGGCTGCGCTCATCCCACGATCATGGACCCGCCAGCCGCAGCGCGCGTCACGGACCTCAGCCGGGCGCGCGTCACGGACCTCAGCCGGGCGCGCGGCACGGGCGCGACGCCCCGAGGACGCGGCGCGAACCCCGCCGGCCGGAACGCGCGGCGTGGCCCCTCAGTCCGGGCGCGCGGCACCGGTCCGGCGGAGCCGGCGCAGGCCCCACGCCGCCAGCCCGGCCGTCAGCGCGGTCATCGCCAGCGCGCCCGGGGCCTTGCTGAACCGGGCCAGGTTGGTGCCGTCGGGCAGGGCGAGGAAGGCCGCCGCCGCGCAGGGCGCCACGAACCAGGTCGTACGCGCCGCGGCGACCGCGAGCAGCGCCAGTGGCCAGGTGGCGTACCAGGGGTGGAAGACCGGGGCCAGCGCGACCGTGGCGGCCAGCGCCAGCCCGGCGCCGAGCAGCGCGGCCCGGGGGCGGGCGGCGTCCGGGCGGGCCACCCGCTGCCCGACGCCGCTCGCCCGGCGCAGCCCCGACCAGGCCCGCCACCACAGCGCCGCCACCAGCACGGCGAGCAGCAGCAGGGCCGCCGCGCGGGTGACCGGCACCGCGCCCGGCTCCCGGCCGGCGAGGCCGCCCGCGTAGTCGACGACGAAGCCGACCGCCGTGGGCGGGGACGTCCACTGCTCCGAGTCGCCGCTGCGGGTCAGCCCGCCCACCCAGCCGAGGCCAAGACCGGAGAGCAGCGAGGTGACGGCCACCGCGCCGAGCGCCCCGCCGGCCAGCCAGCCGCCGTCGCGCAGCAGCGCCCGTACGGTGTGACGGCCGTGCACGGCGGCCAGCGCCGCGAACGGGAGCACCACCACGGCGGTCGCCTTCACGGTCACCGCCAGCCCGAGCAGCGCCCCGGCCAGCAGCAGCGGCCCCGGCCTGCCGGGACGGCGGACCAGCACGAGCAGGCCCAGCGTCAGCAGCCCGAGCATCACCGCGTCGTTGTGCGCACCGGCGATCAGGTGCACCCCGACCAGCGGGCTGGCCAGCGCCAGCCAGGCCGCCCGGCGGGTGGGCACGCCGGCGGCCCGGGCCAGCCCGACCAGGCATCCGGCGGTCAGCAGCACCCCGGCGACCGCGAGCAGCCGGAACGCCACGATCGCGCCCACCAGCCCGCCGCCGAGGGTCACCGCGAGCGCGGCGAGCAGCACGAAGAACGGACCGTACGGCGCCGGCGTGTCCCGCCAGATCGGTGCCACCGCGTCCACCCAGGGGCAGCCGGCCCCGGCCACGCCGACGGCGTACGGGTCGACGCCGTGCGCGTACGCCCAGCCCTGGCAGGCGTACGAGTAGACGTCCCGGCTGCCCAGCGGCGGCGCGGCCAGCAGCGGCAGCGCCCACAGCCCGGCGGTCCGGTACGCCCACCGCGTCGACGGCGCGCCCCGGCGCAGCGCCCACCAGGCGCCGACCAGCAGCCCGGTGCCGACCAGCCACAGCGCGACGGTCCACGGCTCGTCGGCAGGGCTCGGAGCAGGGGTGGCCCGGGGCAGCGCGCCGCCGAGCCAGCCGGCGACGGTCAGCAGCACCGCCCCGGCCAGGCCGGCCCACCGGGCGAGCCCGGCGGGACCGGGCGACGGCGGGGCAGGTCCGGGCGACGGGGATCCGGGCGACGGCGGGGGCCCGGATGGCGGGCCGGGCGGGGGCGGGATGCCAGGCGGTCGCGGGGTGCCGGGCGGGACCGGCGGAGCGCCGGAAGCGGTCACCGGCGTCCCTCTCCTCAGTCCACGGCGGCCGGTCGACGGGCCGCTCGGGCCGACCGTACCAAGCGGACCACCACCACGATCACGAACAGCGTCATCAGCGGCGCCCCGACGGTCTTGGTGTACCGGGCCAGCCCCGTGCCGTCGGCGAGCACCAGGAACGACGAGACGATCGCGACGACCGCGAACCACCCGGTGCGCCGGGCCGTGGCCGCGAGCACCGCGAGCGGCCACGTCCAGTACCAGGGGTGGAAGAGCGGGGCGAGCGCGACGGTGGCAGCCAGCGCCAGGCCGGCGTGCCAGATCGGCTCCCGGGTGCGCGCCCGCCACCACAGCCAGAGCAGCACCAGCGCCAGCGCCGCCATGCCGATCCCCCGGGTGGCCGGCAGCGGGTCGCCGTGCCAGCCGAACGGCGCGGCGAGGTAGGCGACGGTCTGCCCCACCGCCGTCGGCGGCGAGGTCCAGGCGATCACCAGGCCGCCCTGTTCGAGCCCGGTCACCCAGCCGAAGCCCAGGCCGGTGGCGAGGGTCGCGCCGACCACGGCGGCGACCGCCCCTCCGACCACCCACCCGCCGTCGCGCACCAGCGCCCTGATCGAGTACGCCCCGACGATCGCGGCCAGCGCCGCGAACGGCACCACGACCAGCGCGGTCACCTTGATCGCGACGGCGAGGCCGAGCAGCACTCCCCCGCCGAGCAGCGGGCCGGGGCGACCCGGCCGGGACACCACCACCGCCAGCCCCGCGACGAGCAGCCCCACCATCAGCGCGTCGTTGTGCGCCCCGGAGACCAGGTGCACCCCGATCAGCGGCGAGCCCAGCGCCAGCCAGACCGCCCGGCCGCCCGGTACGCCGCAGCGGCGGGCCAGCGCCGGCAGGCAGGCCGCCGTCAGCCCCACCCCGACGACGGCGAGCAGCCGGAACAGCACGATGCTGCCGTACAGGGATCCGGTGGCCTTCACCACCGCCCCGGCGAGCAGCACGAACAGCGGCCCGTACGGGGCCGAGGTGTCCCGCCAGATGTAGGAGATGGTGTCCAGCCACGGGCACGGCAGCGCCGAGACGCCCTGCTCGTACGGGTTCAGGCCGGCGGAGAAGCTGGCCCCCTGGCAGGCGTACGCGTAGACGTCCCGGCTGCCCAGCGGCGGCGTGAGAAGCAGCGGCAGCAGCCAGAGCCCGACGGTGACCAGCGCCCAGCGGGTCGACGGCACCCGGTCGCGCAGCGTCCACCAGGCGTACGCCATCGCGCCGGTGCCGACCGCCCAGCTCGCGATGATCAGCGGGCCGTACGGGCCCTGCCAGATGCTGACCGGGGTGGGGCGCAGGTCGCCGTCGGGGAACGCTCCGCCGAGGAACGCGGCCACGGCGAGCAGCGTCGAGCCGGCGAGGCCGATCCAGCGCGCGAGGTGGTGAGGCACGCCGGACATGCTGCCAGTACGGTGGTCGCGGTACGGAGGTGGGCATGCGGCGCAGTCGGGTGGTGGCGGTGGCCGCCGTCTCCGCCGTGCTCCTCGCAGTGGCGTACGTCGCCCTCCCGCCGACCGGCTCCGACCTCGCCGCCCAGGTGGCCCGGGCCGACTTCTTCGCCGCGCACGGCCTCGCCCCGGTGGACCTGCGCTGGTACGGCGGCGTGCAGCAGTTCGGCTACAGCCTGGTCTCCCAGCCGGTGATGGCGCTGCTCGGGGTACGGGTCACCGGCGCGCTGGCCCTGGTGGCGGCGGCGACCGCGTTCGCGGCGCTGCTGGTGCGTACCGGGGTGCCCCGCCCGTTGCTCGGCAGCCTCGTCGGGGTGCTCACGATCGCCGCCAACCTGGTCTCGGGCCGGGTGACGTACGGCCTCGGGGTGGCCTTCGGCCTCGGCGCGCTGCTGGCCCTCACCCTCGGCCCGACTGCCCCCACCGGCGGCGCCCGGGGTGGACCGACCGATTCCGGCCCCGAGGGACCGACCGGCACGGGCCCGGGTGGGCCGACCGGCGCGGGCCCCGACAGGCGGGGGCGGCGACGGCGGCTCGTGCGGCTCGGCTTGGTGGCGGCCGGTGCGCTGCTGGCCTCGGCGACGAGCCCGGTCGCGGGTCTGTTCGTCGGCCTGGCCGGGGCGGCGCTCCTGCTGACCCGCCGGTACGCCGACGGCCTGGTGCTCGGTGTCGCCGCCGCGCTGCCGCTCGGGCTGACCGCCCTGCTCTTCGGCGACGGCGGCTGGATGAACATCAGCCGCACCGACACGGTCCGCGCCGTGCTGACCAGCCTGCTCGTGGCCGCGCTCGTGGGCTACCGGCCGGTGCGGGCGGGTGCGTTGCTCTCGGCGGCCGGGGTGCTGGCGGCGGCGCTGGTGCACACCCCGGTGGGGCTGAACGCCACCCGGTTGGCCGTCATGTTCGCCCTGCCCCTGCTGGCCGCCGCCGCCCGCCCACCGGCCCGGCTGACGGCATGGCTGGGCCGGGGCGGCGCGTCACCCGCCGACGGGCCCGGGGCGGCCGGGCGGACCGGCGTAGGAGCCGCCGGAGCCGGCGGCACGCGGGCCTGGGGCGTCGTGCTGGCCGGGCTGCTGGCGGCGGTGTGCTGGTGGCAGCCGCCGGTGTCCCCCGCCGACCTGCGCAGCGTCGAGGACCCGACCAGCCGGGCGGCCTACTTCGCGCCGCTGCGGGCGTTCCTCGACGGGCAGCGCCTCACCGGCCGGGTGGAGGTTCCGCCGACCCGCAACTACTGGGAGGCGGCGAGGCTGGGCGAGGTGCCCCTGGCCCGGGGCTGGCTGCGGCAGGCCGACATCGACCGCAACCCGCTCTTCTTCACCACCGTGCCGGGGGCCGCGGGCACCGGGGTGCCACTGACCGCGGCGAGCTACCGGGACTGGCTCACCGACAACGCGGTGCAGTTCGTCGCGGTGCCGGACGCCCCGCTGTCCTGGGTGGGGCGGGCCGAGGCCGAGCTGGTGGCGGGCGGGCTGCCCTACCTGACGCCCGTCTGGTCCGGCCCGCACTGGCGGGTCTGGGCGGTGACCGACCCGAGCCCGATCGTCGAGGCGCCGGCCGAGCTGGTCGCGCACGACGGCGCGTCGGTGACGTTCCGGGCGCCGGGCGCCGGCACGGTGCCGGTCCGGGTGCGGCACAGCCGCTGGCTGACCGCCTCCGGCGGGGCCACCGTCGCCGCCGACGGCGGCTGGACGGCGGTGACGGTGCCGCGCGCCGGGCAGTACCGGCTCGGCAGCTGACCGGTCACCACCTTTTGCCAACCCGGCAACAATCTTTGCTCCCACGCTGCCGCCACGCCACGATCGACGGGCAGGGACGACCTCGTCGCAGTCGGCATGCTCGGCGAGGAGGCGGCAGCGCACCAGGAGGACGAGACGTGCAGCACGACGCGACGACCGGCGAGCACCGGCACGACGACACCAGGGTGGCCTCCGGCCACGACGGGCGGCGGCACCCGGACGTGGACGAGGAGACCGCGCGGTTCTGGGAGGAGCACTACGGGCGGCACGAGCGGGTCTGGAGCGGCCGGGCGAACCCGATCCTGGTCGACGTCGCCGGCTCGCTGCCGGCCGGCACCGTGCTGGACCTCGGCTGCGGGGAGGGCGGCGATGCGCTCTGGCTGGCCGCGCGGGGCTGGCAGGTGACCGCCGTCGACGTCTCCGAGACCGCCCTGGCCCGGGCGGCCGAGGAGGCGGCCGCCGCCGGGGTCACGTCCCGCATCGAGTTCCGCCGGCACGACCTCACCCGGACCTTCCCGCCGGGCGCGTACGACCTGGTCTCCGCGCAGTTCCTCCAGTCGCCGCTGGAGTTCCCCCGGGCGGAGCTGCTGCGGTCGGCGGCCCGGGCCGTGGCCCCCGGCGGCCGGCTGCTGATCGTCGAGCACGGCGAGGTCCCGCCCTGGGGGCGGCACGACCACGCGCACGCCCGCTTCTCCACCCCGCAGGAGACCCTGGCCGCGCTCGACCTCGACCCCGACCGGTGGGACACCGAGCGGCTCGACGCCCCGCGCCGGCAGGCCACCGGCCCGAACGGCGAGCTCGGCGAGCTGGTCGACCACGTGGTGCTGGTCCACCGCCGCCGCTGAGTTCCGCAGCGACGACCCGGCCGGGCGGCGGGCTCAGGAGTCGAGCACCCGTTCCATCGCCGCCCGGGAGCGGCGGCAGGTGCGCAGGTACTCGTCGAGGAACTCGCCGGGATCGTCGCGGCCGAGCAGCCGGACCACCCCGGCCAGCTCGACGCCGTGCCGCGGCAGCTGGTCGCCCTCCCGGCCCCGGACCAGCATCAGCGCGTTGCGGACCTGCGCGGCCAGCGTCCAGCCGGCCGCCATCTCCGTGGCGTCCGTCGGGTCGACCAGGCCCGCGTCCCGGGCCGCCGCGAGGGCGTCGAGCGTACGCGTGCCGCGCAGCGCCGGGAGTGCCCCCGCGTGCCGGAGCTGGAGCAGCTGCACCGCCCACTCGACGTCGGCGAGGCCACCCCGCCCCAGCTTGGTGTGGGTGGCCGGGTCGGCGCCCCGGGGCAGCCGCTCGTGCTCCACCCGCGCCTTGATCCGGCGGATCTCCACCACCTGCTCGCGGCTCAGCCCGTCGGCCGGGTGGCGCACCGGGTCGATCATCGCCACGAACTCGGCGCCGAGGTCGGCGTCGCCGCAGACGAACCGGGCCCGCAGCAGCGCCTGCGCCTCCCACACCTTCGACCAGCGGGCGTAGTACTGCGCGTACGCGGCGAGGCTGCGCACCAGCGGGCCCTGCCGGCCCTCCGGACGCAGGTCGGCGTCGACGCCCAGCGGCGGGTCGGGCGCGGGCATGCCGAGCAGCCGGCGCAGCTCCTCGGCGATCGCGCGGGCGGCAGCACCCGCCGCGCCGTCGCCCGCGCCGGTCGGCGCGTCGTAGACGAAGAGCACGTCGGCGTCGGAGAGGTAGTTCGACTCGTACCCGCCGAGGCGGCCCACGCCGATGACGGCGAAGCGCAGCCCCGGCACGGGCGGTTGGGCCGCGCGGGCGGCCCGCAGCGCGGCGGCCAGGGTGGCGTCGGTGACGTCCGCCAGGGCGGTGCCGACGGCGGTCACGTCGGCCAGGCCCAGCGCCGCGCGCCCGCCGTCGGGCCGGGGCGGCGACGGGGCCAGCGAGCCGGCCCGGCACAGCAGGTCGGCGCAGGCGATCCGGACCAGTTCCCGACGGCGCAGCGCGCGGATCGCCCGGGTGGCCTCGACCGGGTCGGAGTGCCGGGCCGCGGCGGCGGCGAAGCCCTCGCAGAGGACCGTGCTGGGCCGGGGCACCAGCTCGCTCTCCTCGGCCAGCAGCCGCAGCGCCTCCGGCTCGCGGGCCAGCAGGTCGGCGGCGTAGCGGGAGGAGGAGAGCACCCGGGCCAGCCGGCGGGCCACCGGCCCGGAGTCGCGCAGCAGGCGCAGGTACCAGGGGGTGCTGCCGAGCTTGTCGGAGACCTGCCGGTAGTTGAGCAGGCCGCGGTCCGGCTCGGGGGCGTCGGCGAACTCGCTGAGCAGCACCGGCAGCAGGGTGCGCTGGATGGCGGCGGTGCGGCTCACCCCGCCGGTGAGGGCCTGGAGGTGACGCAGCGCCCCGGCGGGGTCGGCGAAGCCGAGGATCTCCAGCCGGTGCCGGGCCGCCTCGGGGGTCAGCCGCAGCCCGTCGGCCGGCACCCGGGCCACCGACTCCAGCAGCGGCCGGTAGAGCAGCTTGGCGTGCAGTCGGCGTACCTCGGCGGCGTGGGTGACCCACTCGGCGCGGAACTCCTCGACGGCGCTGCGGCCCGGCGTGGCGGTGTGGCCCAGCGCGGCGGCCAGCCAGCGCAGCGCGGCCGGCTCGGTCGGCACGGTGTGGGTGCGGCGCAGCCCCTGGAGCTGGAGGCGGTGCTCGACGCCGCGCAGGAAGCGGTAGCCGCGCAGCAGCGCCTCGCCGTCGGCCCGGCCGACGTAGCCGCCGGCGACCAGCGCGCGCAGCGCCGGGATGGTGCCGGGCACCCGCAGCGACTCGTCGCCCCGGCCGTGCACGAGTTGCAGCAGCTGCACGGCGAACTCGATGTCGCGCAGCCCGCCCGGACCCCGCTTGATCTCGCGCTCCAGCTCCTTCGGCGGGATGTTGTCGATGATCTTGCGCCGCATGGCGCGGACGTCCTCGACCGCCTCGGGCCGCTCGGCGGCCCGCCACACCAACGGGGCGAGCTGGTCGATCCACTCCCGGCCCAGCGCCAGGTCACCGGCCGCCGGCCGCGCCTTGAGCAGCGCCTGGAACTCCCAGGTGCGCGCCCACCGCCGGTAGTAGGCGAGGTGGCTGGCCAGCGTCCGCACCAGCGGCCCCCGGTTGCCCTCCGGACGCAGGGCCGCGTCGACCGGCCAGGCGACCAGTCCGCAGACGTGGATGAGCCGGGTGGCGACCGTGGTGGCCGCGGCGAGGTCGTCGTCCTCGGCGGCCACGAAGATCACGTCGACGTCGGAGACGTAGTTCAGCTCGTCGCCGCCGCACTTGCCCATCGCCACGACGGCCAGCCGGGGCCGGGGGGTGCCCTCCGGCAGCTCGCCGACCGCGATCTCGTACGCCGCGGCCAGGGTCGCGTCCGCCAGCGCGGAGAGCGCGGCCATGGTCTGCTCCAGGCCCCGGCCGCCGGTCAGGTCGGCCGCCGCGATCCGCAACAGCGCCAGCCGGTACGCCCTGCGCAGCACCGCCACCGGCTGCCCGTCGCCGGACAGGTCGAGCCGCCCCTCGGCGGTCGGCGCCAGCCCGTCCGGGGCGGTGCACAGCGCCGGCCACTGGTCCGGGTTGGCGACCAGGTGGTCGCCGAGCGCCGACGAGGCGCCGAGGACGGCGATCAGCCGGCGGCGCAGGCCGGGGTCGTCGGCGAGCCCCGCCAGCAGCGCCGACGGCGCCTGTTCCGGGGCCTCCCGACGCTCGGCCTCGACCGGCGTCCCGGGGTGGGCCTTCCCCCCGGACCGGCCCGTGGCGGGGCCGGTGCCGTTCGCGGCCATCCGGCGCTCGGCCTCGACGATGCGGTGCAGCTGGCGCAGCGCCAGGTCGGGGTCGGCGGCCCGGGAGAGCGCGGCGAGCAGCTCCGCCGCGCGACCGTCGGTGGGCTCCTGCACGTCCGGCCGCCACAGCCCCAGCCCGTCCGGGCCGAGCAGGTCGGCGGCGCGGGTGGCGCCGGCACCGCCGTCGGTGCCGAAGCCGTAGCGGGCGAGCCGTCCCGCGGCCCTGGCCGGCCGGCTCATCACTGCCCGAGCAGGGGCAGGCTGCGGCGGGGCGTGGCGTCCTCCAGCTCACCCAGGGCCAGCGCGGCGAACCGGGCGGCGAACGGCTGCCAGACCTCCTCGACGTCGACCATCACGTCGTGGCAGGCCGCCACCACCAGGTCGGGGTCGTAGCCCAGCTCGGCCAGCAGCCTCGAGTCGGCTGCCCAGTCGGCGATCATGGCGGTGTCGCACTCGATGTGGAACTGCAACCCCCAGGCCCGGTCGCCGAGGCGGAAGGCCTGGTGGGGGTAGCGGGTGGAGGCCGCCAGCAGGGTGGCGCCGCGGGGCAGCTCGGTGATCTCGTCGGCGTGCCACTGGAACACGTCGGGGATCAGCGGGACGTAGCGGAACAGCGGGTCGGTGTCGGCGGCGTCCCGCTTGCCGACCACGCAGGGGCCGACCTCGGGGCCGCTCGGGCTGCGCACGACCTCGCCCGCGTGCGCCGTGGCCAGCAGCTGCGCGCCGAGGCAGATGCCGAGGGTCGGCACCCGGTGCCGGACGGCCTTGCGCAGCAGCCCCTCCAGCGCCGGCAGCCAGGGCGCGGCGGGCGACCCGTCCGGCAGCGGGTACGGCGCCATCGCGCCGCCGAGCACGACCAGCGCCGAGTATCCCTCCAGGTCGGCGGGGATCTCGTCACCGGCGTGGGCGCGAACCACCCACAGGTCGAGGCCGGCTTCGGTCAGCCACTCGCCCAGCCGGCGGACGTCGTCGGTCGGGTCGTTCTCGATCACCAGCGCGGTAGCCACGACGTCGAGGCTAGCCGGTGGCCCGGACGGACCCCGGAACGCCTCCACCGGCGCGGCGGACGATCGAACTCAGGGGGCGCGCAGCGCGTCGAGCATCCGGGCCAGGGCGGTGCGGGTGTCGGCCAGGGCGGTCGGGTCGGCCGCCCTGGCGATCCAGAGCGCCGCCTCGTTCATCGCACCCGAGAGCAGGTGGGTGATGGGCGCCACCGGCTGCGGCGCGATCAGCCCCTCCTGGATCAGCAGGGTCAACGCGTCGGCCAGGTGCCGGCCTGACGCCGCCTCGTCCAGCGCGCGCCACTCGTTCCAGCCGAGCACCGCCGGGCCGTCGATCAACATGATCTGCTGGATCTCGGGATCGGTGCTCGCGGTGAGGAACGCCTGGCAGCCCGCCGTGAACCGGGCCCACGGGTCCGCCTCGGCGTCGGCGGTCGTGGCGACCCGGTGTGCCACCTCCCGCTGCACCTCCGCCAGCACCGCCCGGAACAGCTCGGCCTTGCCGGCGAAGTGGTGGTAGAGCGCGCCCTTGGTGACTCCGGCCACCCGCACGATCTCCGCCAGGCCGACCGCCGCGTAGCCCCGGGTGGCGAACAGCTGCCGGCTCTCGGCCACCAGGGCCCGCCGGGTCTGTTCCCGCTGCTGCGCCCGGACACCCTCGGTCATCGCATCTCCTCGTTGACATACCAACGGTATGTGAAATACGGTCCTCGACATACCGACGGTATGCGAAAGGGCCGAGATGAACCTGACCAGCTTCTACCCCGTCGTCTGCACCGCACAGCTGCGCGAGTCACACGACTTCTACCGACGCTTCTTCGGCTTCGAGACGACCTTCGAGGCCGACTGGTACGTGAGCCTGCGCCGACCGGGGCCGCCCGCGTACGAACTGGCACTGCTCGACCACCAGCACCCGACGCTGCCCGAGGCGTACCGGGCACCCGTGCGAGGATTCCTGCTCAACCTGGAGGTGACCGACGTCGACGCCGAATGGGAGCGGCTCGTCGTCCGGGGCGGACTGCACGCCGAACTGCCGCTGCGTGACGAGGACTTCGGGCAGCGGCACTTCATCGTCGCCGCACCCGACCGGGTGCTGATCGACGTGATCACGCCCATCCCACCGTCGGGGGCGCACGCAGAGCAGTACCTCGACGGCTGAGCCGCCCGCGCGACTAGGCTCTGCCGCTGTGTCAGACCTCGCCCGCACGAGTCCCGCCACCGCCGTACGACCGCCGGCGCTGCGCCCCGGCGAGACGGTGATGCTGGTGTCGCCGTCCGGGCCGACCCGACCGGAACGGGTGGCCCGGGGTGTCGAGCTGCTCACCGGCTGGGGACTGCGGCCGGTGCTGGCGCCGAACGCGTACGCCCGGCAGGGCTACCTCGCCGGCACGGACGACCTGCGCGCCGCCGACCTGAACGCGGCGTTCGCCGATCCCGAGGTGCGCGGGGTGATCTGCACCCGGGGCGGCTACGGCGCGCAGCGGATCGTCGACGCGATCGACATGGCCGCCGTACGCCGCGACCCGAAGGTGGTCGCCGGCTTCTCCGACATCACGGCGTTGCAGTTCGCACTCTGGCGGGGTGCCCGGCTGGCCGGCGTGCACGGCCCGGGGGCGGCCTGGCTGGACGAGCGCACGCCGCTCCGCTCGGCCGAGTCGCTGCACGCCGCCCTGATGACCACCGAGCCGGTCACGGTCAGCGCCGTCGCCGAGGAGGAGACCTTCGCGGTACGCGTGCCCGGCCGGGCCACCGGCCCGCTGCTGGGCGGCAACCTCTGCCTGGTCGTGGCGTCGCTGGGCACCCCGGACATGCCGGACCTGACTGGCGCGCTCCTGCTCGTCGAGGACGTCCAGGAGCCGCCCTACAAGGTGGACCGGATGCTCACCCAGCTCCGCCGCGCCGGGGTCCTGGACGGGCTGGCCGGGGTGGCGGTGGGCCAGTTCACCGACTGCGCGGACGGCTGGTCGGTCGGCGTCGCCGACGTGCTCTCCGAGCGCCTCGGCGACCTCGGGGTCCCGGTCCTCGGCGGCCTGCCGATCGGTCACGGCCCCGGCCAGCTCACCGTCCCCGTGGGCACCGAGGCCACCCTCGACGCGGAAACCGGCACCCTGACGGTCACCCCCGCCGTCCGCTGACCCCACCCACCCACCCCACCCCGCGCCCCGCGCCCCGCGCCCGACGCCCGACGCCCGACGCGTTGATCATGAAGTTATTACCGCAAGACGCCCGTATTGCCGTAATTAACTTCATGATCAACGCGCCGAGGGCGGGGGCGCGGGCCGGGGGGATGGGTGGGTGGGTCAGGGGGTCAGGTGGGCCAGGGCGCCCGTTTCCAGGGCGGCCCAGACCGTGGCGTCCGGGGCGACCGTGAGGCCGTGGGGTTCGGAGGCCGGGGTCGGCAGGTCGTAGGTGTCGATCGTGCCGTCCTGGGCGACGTGGCCGATGCGGTTGCCGCCCCACTCGGTGTACCAGCAGCCGCCGGCCGGGTCGGCGACGATCGCGTGCGGCCGGGCGGACCGGTCCGGCAGCGGGTACTCGGTGATCCGCCCGTCCGGGGTGATCCGACCGAGCTGACCGGCGCCGATCTCGACGAACCAGAGCGCCCCGTCGACGCCGGCGGTGATGCCGACCGGCGCGGCCCCCTCGGTCGGCAGCGCGTGCAGGGTCACGGCGCCGTCCATGCCGATCCGGCCCACCGCGTTCGCCTGGTTGAGCGTGAACCAGACGGCCTCGTCCGGCCCGGCGGCGACCATCGAGGCGAAGCCGCCGCTCACCGGCAGCGGGAACCGCGTCTGCTCCCCGTCGACGGTGACCCGACCGATCGCGTCGGCGTTCATGGCCGCGTACCAGAGGGCGCCGTCGGGACCGGCGGCGATGCCGCAGGGGCCGGTCCCGGCCGGAAGCGCGACGGCGCTCAGCACGCCGTCGGTGGTGATCCGGCCGATCCGGTCGTCGCCGGAGCGGGTGAACCAGAGGGCGCCGTCGGGGCCCGGGGTGATGATCAACGGTCGGCTGTCGGGCGACACCGACCAGGTGCGCAGCTCACCGCCCGTACCCATCCGGGCGATGCCGCCGGCATGGGCCAGCGTCAGCCAGAGCGCGCCGTCGGGGCCGACCGTGATGCCGTACGGGCCGCCGCCCGCCCCGGCCAGCGGGACTTCCCTGATCTTCGCGGACGTCGTCACGAGGGTCACCTTCCGTCACCTGCTCCGCCCCGGCGGGGCCCTGCCGACCGCACACCCTCGCCGCTAGCGCGCGTCGATGCAACCCGTTTGTCCGGTCGGGCGGCCCCCGGATTGCCAGCTCGCTGACAGGGTCGCCACGGCATCCCCTCAGCCCTACCGGTCACTGTCGGTGAGGTCATCGCACGACCCATCGACGAGTTGGAGGACGACATGTCCCGCACCACGAGGAAGAAGCACCTGCTGGCCGGGCTGGCCGCGGCCGGCGTACTCGGCGTGGGCCTCGCCGCCCCGACGGTCGCATTCGCCGCGGACGGCGACACCCCGGCGCCGGGCGCCAGCACCAGCGCCGCCGAGGGCGGCGACCGCCAGCAGCAGCGGGCCGACCGGCAGGCGGAGTTCGCCGGGAAGCTGGCCACAGAGTTGGGCGTCGACACCGACAAGGTGACGGCCGCGCTGGAGAAGCTGCGCGAGGAGCACAAGCCCGCCGACCGGCCCGGGAAGGGCGACCGGCCCGAGAAGGCCGGTAAGGGCGACCCCGCCGACCGGCAGGCCGCGATGAAGGAGCGCCTGGCGCAGGCCGTCGAGGACGGCAAGCTCACCCAGGAGCAGGCCGACGCCGTCACCGCCGCCGCCGAGGCCGGCGTCCTGCCCGGCCCTGGCGGTCGGGGCGGCCACGGCGGACCGGCCGGCAAGTGACGTACGCCGTCCGCCCCGGCGACCCGGCCGGGGCGGGCGGCGACCCGGCCGGTCTTGCTCAGGCCCCCGGTGGCGGGGCGTAGACGCCGAAGTGGTTGCCGACCGGGTCGGCCAGGTGGGCGAAGGTGAGCCCGTTGTCGTTGGACCTCGGCGGCACCAGCACCTTGCCGCCCGCCGACGCCGCCCGCCGGGCGGCGTCGGCCACGTCGGCCACCTGGACGTAGAAGATGGCGTAGTTCGGGCTCGCCCCGCCGGTGTCCCGGATCGCGCCCTGGATGGAACCCGCTGGCCCCGCCTCCGTCACCCGGTACGACGCCTCCGGCGTCCCCTGCTCGCCGAACGCCCAGCCGAACAGGTCGGTGTAGAAGCGCCCGGTCTCCTCCGGCCGGTCCGTGCCGACCTCGAACCAGTTGACCCCGCTGGTGATCGTGGACATGTGTCGCCTCCCGTTCGCGCGCCGGCCGTTCGGCCGGCGCCGTCAGGAGTCAGCCTCCGCCCCGTCCGCGACACCGTCCTGTCGGTGTTTGCGACCAGACCGCTACTCGGACGGGTCGGTGAGCGGAATCAACCGGTCGACCAGGTCGGGGCGGCGCGATCCGTGGCGGGCGCGGAAACTCGCCGCTTCGGCCACCGATACCGGGTACCGCCGCACGCCCGCCTCGTACGTGCGGACGACCAACTCCGCGGTGTCGGTGTCGGTGTCGAGCCAGTCGAGCGGACTGCCGCCAGCGGCGGCGTACCACTGTGCGCCGGCGATCAGGCGGTCGGCCTGCTCAGCCAGCCTGACGTCGGTCTCCCGGTCGCGGCCGAGGAAGGCAAGAACGCAGCGGGCGGCCGACGCCAGCAGGGAGCCGACGAGCGTCACGTCCTGTTGGAGAAGACACAGCACATCGGCGACGAACGCGGCGGACAACCCGTGATCGGTCGAGATCCGATCCAGCACGAACTCCGCCACCGGCAGCTGCGGTGTCTCGTCCGGCTCCTCCACGATGGCCAGCAGGCGTTGGTAGGCCCGCTCCCGCTCCCGAGCCCCCGCGCCGAGGATCGGGAGAAGCGACACGTCGAGCAGGAGCCGGGCTTCCGACCGGTCGCCGTCCCTGAAGGTCCAGAAGCCGTCGAGCGCGTCGAGCGGATGCCCCAGCGGTCCCAGCGCGTGCAGCGCCGTGTCGAGATTCGGATCGCACTCGAAGTGCGCGGTCCGAGCGAACAGGGCGAAGTCTGTCCCGGTCATCAGGTAGTAACTCGCCGCGTCCTCCACGGGGCTGTCGTCCCTGGAGCCGCTGATGAACCACCTGGGGTCGCCCGCCGGTGGCGGCGACTTGTCCTGACCTTCCTCGATGGAGAGGAGCAGATCCCGTCGCGTTCCCGACCACGCCCGCTCGACCCGCACCGCGCCCAACAGGCCGGCGTACTCGCTGTCGCTGAGCTGGGAACGCCAGAAGAGAGCCAGTCGGTTCCACCCGGACACGACGTCGCCGCTGTCCAAGGGGAGTTCGCTTCCCCGCAGTTGCCCGCTCGCGGCGAGCAGCAGCACGAGCAGGTTCACGCCGTACACGGCGTGGCGCTTCGGAACCGACAACTGCCGAGGCTCATACGACTCGAAGTGGCGCGCCGGTCGCCGGCCGGTCGCCGCCCGGAACAGGCGCAGCAGCATGTCGACCACGGCGTCCCGCCGGCTTCCGCCCCACGACGTCAGGATCTCGGTGAGGAAGGTGACGATCGGGGTGCGTCCGGTCAGTGTCGCGAAGGACAGCAGGGCGTGGAGCGGATCGTCGTCCGTCGGCGTGGCCCCCAGCAGGGCGCTCGCCTCCCGGGCCACCAGGTCGTCCAGCACCAGCGCGGTCGTCCGGGCGATCAGGAACTCACCGAAGGTGGCGTGCAGGAACTCGTAGGTGCTGGCCCGGGTCTGGTCCCGCATCGCCTGTGAGCGGTGCACGAAGAAGAAGCGGCCCAGGACGATCTCGGCAGGTCGCAGCGGGGTACGCAGGTGTCCGTCGGTCGTGACAGCCGCCGGACGGCTGCCCAGGAACGGCAGCGCGGCGAGATCCGACTCGAAGTCGTTCTCGGTGACCCACTGGACGCCCCGGTTGAACATGCCGAACGCCACGATCGACAACCTGCGCAGCTCGTCCTCCGTCACCCGGTCCAGGTCCCGCTCGGACAGGCCCGGCCGGTGCTTCATGACCTCGCGGCGGGCGAAGCTGCGCAACAGGCGTTCGTAGAGCTCGCCCCGGCGCAGCCCGCCGGCCGATCGCAGGTCGTTGCCCTCGGCGTCGTAGAGCGCCAGCATCAGCAGCAACAGCGGCTGTTCGGCCAGCTCACGGTGGGCCAGCACCGTCGCCGGCTCCAGCGGCTGCACGCCGAGCGCGCGGAACGCCCCGTCGTTGACCCGGTTCCAGGTGGCGGTCCAGGCCCGCACCCGCTCGCCGTCGAACGGTTCCAGCCGTACCGCCACCGTGCCGGGCGGCGGCTGCGCCCGGTCGGCGACGCTGGTGCGGCTGGTCACCAGCATCGCCACCGGACGCCCCTGGTCGGCCTCGCGCCGTTGGAAGGCCGCCACCCGGCGCAGGTAGTCGGTCTGGCTGACTCCGGTGGCCTGGAGCAGTTCGTCGAAGCCGTCGAGCAGCACGACCGGCAGGGCGTCGCCGGCCGACCTGGACAGGCCGGGCCAGTCCACCCTCTCTCCGGTGTCGTTACGGACCGCCTGCTCGATCTGGTCCTGGAGCTCCCCGGCGGCGTGGACGTCGCGCAGCACCACCCGCACCACCATGAAGTCGGCAGGCGGCAGCTGCGCGGCGAGGACCCGGGTCAGCACGGACTTGCCGGAGCCCGGCTGGCCGAGCACCAGCAGCGGGGCCCGGGTGGCGTTCGGCGAAGTGAGGTGCACGACCAGGGACTGCCACAGGTCGTCACGCAACGGCCGCCCATCCCACCACGCCTCGTCGCTCGGTCGCGCGTGGGCGGGCAACTCCTCGATCCGGCACAGCGGCGGCACGTACGCCTCGCCGAGCGTCGGCACCGTCAGCCCGGTCGGCACCTCCCCGGACGAGATGATCGGCCGTCCCAACTCCGCGGTGTACGCCACGGCGAGCGCCGCCCGACGGCCGTCGGGTGGGCCTCCCGCGGAGAGGGCGACCAGGGCCTGCCGCATCTCGTCCAGCCCCACCGAGAGGGCACGCACCTGCGTCCGGGTCGCCTCGTGCTCGTGCAGGCCGATCCAGAACGACACCTCGACGTAGTCCACCGCGAGCTGGGTCAGCAGGTCGCGGTGCCGGTCGGCGGCGGTCATGGGCAGCCGGAGCAGCACCTTCTCCGTCGCCTGTCGCCGCCATTCGTCGACGGCCTCCCACACGGCCAGGCCGCGTAGGAGGTGTTGCAGCCGGCCGACGAGCCCGCCGTAGTAGGCGACCAGGGCATGACGGAACGCGGGATAGGGCAGTTGCGGACCAGGCAGCGGCGCCGCGGTGGCGAAGAACGCGTCGGTGAGGGCCGCCTCGTGCACCGCTCCTGAGCCGGCCAACGACAACTGCTCGGCCTTGCTGATCCGGGCGCTCGCCACGTCGAAGGGCAGGTCGATCTCGCTCAGCACCTCGAAGAAGGCGGTCACCGCGATGACGGCGTGCGCCGCCTCCAGGCGCTGCGTGCGGTCGTACCGGGACAGCCCGGAGCGCTTCTCGGACATGCCGCGTACCAGCTCGTGGCCGAGCCGGACGAACTCCGCCTTCGCGTCGAAGATCCCCAGCAGCGCCGGCACCGGCACCGAGGCGGCCAGCAGGGCTCCTCCGGTCAGCTTGTCGAACCAGTCGACGACCCTGCTCTTCTCCCCGCCGAGCAGGCGAACGGCGTCGGCGTAGCTGAGCGCGTCGGGCACGTGGTGACCTCCTGCGGGGAACATGCGGAAGAGACAGCATGCCGTGCACGGGAGGGCCGCGCTGCCCCGTGTCAGACCAGGCTGAGCCGGCGGATCCGCTCCTGGGGGATGTCGATGTCGTCGGCGGACAGCTCGCGCTCCGGCACCCGCTCGGCGAGGGTCGTGACCGAGGTGATCCGGTCGACGCGGAAGGCGCGGATGCCGGCCCGCAGCCGGCACCAGCCCAGCAGGTACCAGTGGCGGGGGTTGCCGAGGTAGCCCAGCGGCTCCACGTCGCGCAGCGAGCCGGCACCGGAGCGGTCGGCGTAGCGCAGGCGCAGCACGCGTCGCGCGCGCACCGCGTCGGCGACGGCGGCCGGGACGGGCGTCACCGGGCCGTCGCCGATCAGGTGCACCCGGGCGGCGAGCCGGTGGGCCTCGGCGGCGTCGGCGGCCGGCATCACGGAGATCAGTTTGCGCAGGGCGGTGCCGGCCGCGGCGGCGAACGGCGTGCCGCGCATCCGGTGCAACGCCACCGCCATCGCGACCGCCTCGACGGGGGTGAGGTTGACCGGCGGCAGGGTGCGGGCCCGGTCGAGCGCGTAGCCGCCGGTGCGACCCGGCTCGGCCCAGATCGGCACGCCCGACTCCTGGAGGGCGCCGATGTCGCGCTCGATGGTGCGGGTGCTCACCTCGAAGCGGGCGGCGAGCCAGCGGGCGCTGCGCGGCCGTGGCGACACAGCGCGCAGCTCCTCGACCAGGGCGTAGAGACGGTCCGTCCGGTTCACCCCCGCAACCTACGACGGGGGTGTGACGGGACAGGTCAGGCGATGCAGGCGCAGACGATCAGCGCGGCGCCGAAGTGCGTGGCGGCGCTGACCCGCGCCGCCGGGTGCGGCTCGTCCGAGCAGATGATCTCGCCGAGCTTGCCGGGGGTGAGCAGGTCCAGTACGAAGAACGCCAGCGCCATGATGACCAGCCCGACCAGGCCGAAGACGAGAGTCGAGGCGAGCCCTCTGGCGAAGTCGCTGTAGCTGGTCAGGATCGCGGTGAACACGATCCCGGCGATGCCGAGCTGGTTGGCGGCGAGCAGCAGCGCGGCGTTGCCGTTGCGCCGCACCCAGATCAGCTCCCGCAGCCTGCCGGGGGTGAGCATGTCGACCAGCCCGAACCCGGCCGCCATCAGGGCCACCCCGACGACCCCGAACACGACGCTCTGCCAGGCTCCGCTGAGCAGGTCTTCCAGCACCGACTGCCTCCCGAACTCTGCGCCCGGCGGGGATGCCGGCGCGGTGACCGAGACGATAGCGGCACCGCGCCAGCAGCGGGAGCCCCGCTCCGGCTCCGGGAGGCGGGCCTACAGCGACAGGTATCGCTGCCGCTCGTAGGGGGTGACCTCGCGGCGGTACTGCTCCCACTCGGCCCGCTTGTTGCGCAGGAAGAAGTCGAAGACGTGCTCGCCGAGCACCTCGGCGACCAGTTCGGAGCCGGCCATCACGTCGATCGCCTCGGACAGGTTCTCCGGCAGCGGCTCGTAGCCCATCGCCCGCCGCTCGGCGCTGGTCAACGACCACACGTCGTCCTCGGCGCCCGGCGGCAGCTCGTAGCCCTCCTCGATGCCCTTCATCCCGGCGCCGAGCAGCACCGCGAAGGCCAGGTAGGGGTTGGCCGCCGAGTCCGGCGAGCGGACCTCCACCCGGGCGGAGTTCGGCTTGCCGTAGGCGGGGACCCGGACCAGCGCGGACCGGTTCAGGTGACCCCAGCAGACGTACGCGGGGCTCTCGGTCACCCGGTCCGGCAACGCCTGCGGGAACAGCCGCTTGTAGGAGTTGACCCACTGGTTAGTGACGGCCGTGTACTCCCGGGCGTGCACCAGCAGCCCGGCGATGAACGCCCGGGCCACCTTGGACAGCTTCATCGGGTCGCCGGCGTCGTGGAACGCGTTGCGCTCCCCCTCGAACAGCGACAGGTGGGTGTGCATGCCGCTGCCCGGCTGGTCGGTGAACGGCTTCGGCATGAAGGTGGCCTGCACGCCGGTGGAGAGCGCCACCTCCTTGACCACGTGCCGGAAGGTCATGATGTTGTCGGCCGTGGTGAGCGCGTCGGCGTAGCGCAGGTCGATCTCCTGCTGGCCGGGGGCCACCTCGTGGTGGCTGAACTCCACGGAGATGCCGATCCGCTCCAGCGCCAGCACGCCCTGCCGGCGGAAGTCGCGGGCCACGGCGTGGGTGGTGTGCTCGAAGTAGCCGCCGGTGTCGACCGGGATGGGCACCGAGCCGTCCAGCGGGCCGTTCTCCAGCAGGAAGAACTCGATCTCGGGGTGGGTGTAGAAGGTGAACCCCTTCTCGGCGGCCTTGGACAGCGCCCGGCGCAGCACGTGCCGCGGGTCGGCCCAGGACGGACCGCCGTCGGGCAGCAGGATGTCGCAGAACATCCGGGCGCTCTCGCCGCTGGCCCCACCCTCGAACGGGAAGACCTGGAAGGTCGTCGGGTCGGGCATGGCCACCATGTCGGACTCGAAGACCCGGGCGAAGCCCTCGATCGCCGAGCCGTCGAACCCGATGCCCTCCTCGAAGGCCGCCTCCAGCTCGGCGGGGGCCACCGACACGCTCTTGAGCGTGCCCAGCACGTCGGTGAACCACAGCCGGACGAACCGGATGTCCCGCTCTTCCAGCGTACGGAGGACGAACTCCTGCTGACGGTCCACTTCCACCCCTCGCGACACCGTTGCGCACCTGCGACCGGGGTCGACCCGGCCTGACCGACCAGTCTCCACCGGCCTCGTTACGCCGACGTTACGCGACCGGCCGGCGGGCGTCCCGCCCTGTCCCGCGGCTCCCGTGGTCTCGCCCCGCCCCGCGTGTCGGGTCCGCACGGCTGGGGCAAGATGAGGACATGCCCACCCTGCGTCTCGCCCTGTGCCAGGTCAACCCGACCGTCGGCGACCTCGCCGGCAACTCCGGCCTGGTCCGTGACTGGACCCGCCGGGCCGCCGACACCGGCGCCCAGATCGTCGCGTTCCCGGAGATGATGCTGACCGGCTATCCGGTCGAGGACCTGGTCTTCCGCCGGTCCTTCGTCGCCGCGTCGAAGGCCGCGCTGGAACGCCTCGCCGCCGATCTCGACGCCGACGGGCTGGGCGCCCTACCGGTGCTGGTCGGCTACCTGGACGCCGACGGCCCGCCGCAGGTGAGCGGCGACGCCGAGCCCGGTCGCGGCGCCCGCAACGCGGCGGCCCTGCTGCACCACAGTCGGATCGTCGCCACCTACTTCAAGCACCACCTGCCCAACTACGGCGTCTTCGACGAGGACCGCTACTTCGTCTCCGGCGACGCGCTGAGCGTCGTCCGCGTCGGCGGGGTGGACGTGGCGCTGACCATCTGCGAGGACCTGTGGCAGGCCGGCGGCCCGTTCGCCGTCGCCCGCCAGGCCGGGGTCGGCCTCGTCCTCTGCGTCAACGGCTCGCCGTACGAGCTGAACAAGGACGACGTCCGGCTGCCACTGGTCCGCCGCCGGGCCGCCGAGGCCGGGGCGATGATCGCGTACGTCAACATGGTCGGCGGGCAGGACGAGCTGGTCTTCGAGGGCGACTCGATGATCGTGGGCGCCGACGGCACGCTGCTCGCCCGGGCCCCGCAGTTCGTCGAGCACCTGCTGGTGCACGACGTGGAGCTGCCCGCCGCCGGCGAGCCGGCCGCCCCGGAGCAGGAGCTGGCGGACGGGATGCGCGTGGTGCGGACGGAGGCCGGGGACATCCCGCCGGCGCCCACCGGCCCCGCCGCCACGGGCGGGATCATCGCACCGGTGGCTGACGAGGCCGAGGTGTGGCAGGCGCTCGTGCTGGGCCTGCGCGACTACGTCAACAAGAACCGGTTCCCCTCGGTGGTGCTGGGTCTCTCCGGCGGCATCGACTCGGCGGTGGTGGCCGCGCTCGCCGTCGACGCGCTCGGGCCCGACCGGGTGGTCGGCGTCTCGCTGCCCAGCCAGCACTCCTCCGAGCACAGCCGGGATGACGCGGCCGAGCTGGCGAAGCGGACCGGGCTGGACTACCGGGTCGAGCCGATCCAGCCGATGGTGGACACCTTCCTGGCGAACATGTCGCTCTCCGGGGTCTCCGTGGAGAACCTCCAGGCGCGCGTACGCGGGGTGATCCTGATGGCGCTGTCGAACCAGGAGGGGCACCTGGTGCTGACCACCGGCAACAAGAGCGAGCTGGCGGTCGGCTACTCCACCCTCTACGGCGACTCGGTCGGCGGCTTCAACCCGGTCAAGGACGTCTGGAAGACGCTGGTCTGGCGGCTGGCGAAGTGGCGTAACGCCGACGCCGCCCGCCGGGGCGAGACCCCGCCCATCCCGGAGAACTCCATCGGCAAGCCGCCGAGCGCCGAGCTGAGCCCGGGCCAACTCGACAGCGACACGCTGCCCGACTACGACGTGCTGGACCCGATCCTGATCGGCTACGTCGACGGTGACCTGGGCCGCGACGGGCTGGTCGCGTCCGGCCACGACCCGGCCGTCGTCGACCGGGTGCTGCGGATGGTGGATACCGCCGAGTACAAGCGCCGCCAGTCCGCGCCGGGCGCGAAGATCTCGATGAAGGCCTTCGGGCGGGACCGGCGGCTGCCGATCACGAACCGGTGGCGCGAGGACGGCTGAGCCATGTCGCTCCCGGGCCGGCGGCGGCCCGGGAGTGACATCCTCCACTGCGCTCTGCCGCCGGCCGGTCGTCGGGTGCGACGATCGCGGCGGAACCCGGGGACCGCGCACGCGGCCTCGAGGAAGGAGAGAGCCATGGTGGAGTCCACCCCGTCCGAGGTGACCGCCCTCTACGGCGGCCCGGCCACCCGGCGGGTACGCACCCGCGACCTGATCGCCGCCAAGGAGCGCGGCGAACGGTGGCCGATGCTCACCTCGTACGACCAGTACACCGCCTCGATCTTCGACCAGGCCGGCATCCCGGTGCTGCTGGTCGGCGACTCGGCGGCCAACAACGTCTTCGGCTACGAGACCACGGTCCCCGTGACCACCGAGGAGCTGCTCCCGCTGGTCCGTGCGGTCGTCCGGGCGACCCGGCACGCGCTGGTCGTCGGCGACCTGCCGTTCGGCTCCTACGAGGAGGGCCCCACGCAGGCCCTGCGCACCGCCGTGCGGTTCATGAAGGAGGGCGGCTGCCACGCAGTGAAGCTGGAGGGCGGCCGGCGCTGCGCCGCGCAGATCGCCGCCATCACCGGCGCCGGTATCCCGGTGATGGCGCACATCGGCTTCACCCCGCAGAGCGAGCACGCCATCGGCGGCTACCGGGTGCAGGGGCGCGGCGACACGGCCGACGACGTGATCGCCGACGCCCGGGCGGTGGCCGAGGCGGGCGCGTTCGCCGTGGTGCTGGAGATGGTGCCGGGGCAGGTGGCCAAGCGGATCACAGCGGAGCTGCCGATCCCGACCGTGGGCATCGGCGCCGGCGCGGACACCGACGCCCAGGTGCTGGTCTGGCAGGACATGGCCGGCCTGCGTACCGGCAGAGCGCCGCGCTTCGTGAAGCGCTACGCCGACCTGGCGGGCGCCCTGACCGACGCGACGCGGCGCTTCGCCGACGAGGTCCGCGGCGGCGACTTCCCCGCCGAGGAACACACCTTCTGAGCCGTCCTACGGGCGGTGCGACCCTGCGGGCCGCACCGCCCGCCGGGCCGGCCCACCACGCCCCGCTCATACAGCCCGGCCCACCAGCCCCGCTCGCGATCCCCGCTCAGTGGCTTCGCTCGCAGGCCCCGCCCAGTAGGCCCGCACGCAAGCCCCGCACAGCGGCCTCGCACGCAGGCCCCGCCCAGTAGGCCCGCTCAGTGGCTTCGCTCGCAGGCCCCGCCCAATGAACCTGCACGCAAGCCCCGCACGCAGGCCCGCTCAGTGGCTTCGCTCGCGGGCCCCGCCCAATGAGCCCGCACGCAAGCCCCGCACAGCGGCCTCGCTCGCAGGCCCCGCCCAGTGAACCCGCACGCAAGCCCCGCACACGGCCTCGAGCAGAGATCTTGGTAGGAAACGGCCCCCCGAGGGGCCGTTCCGTACCAAGATCTCGGGGCGGGGCGGGGCGGGGCGGGGCGGGGCGGGGCGGGGCGGGGCGGGGCGGGGCTAGACCGGGTCGAGCACGCCAAGCAGGGTGCAGCACGCCCAGCAGGATCGAGCCGGGCAGGGCCAGACCAGACCAGGCCGGGCCAGGCCGAGCAGGGCAGGGCAGGGCAGGGCCGAGCAGGGCAGGACCGAGCCGAGCGGGGCGGGTGTTGTCAGAGGTCGGTAACGCGGATGCCGGCGTGCGCCTTGTAGCGCTTGTTGATGGCGATCAGGTTGGCGGTGAACGCCTCGATCTGGTGGGCGTTGCGCAGCCGGCCGGCGTAGATGCCGCGCATGCCGGGGATCCGGGCGGCCAGCGCGGCGACGACGCCGACCAGCTCGCGGTCCTCGGTGCAGATCAGCACGTCGAGGTCGATCCGCTCGATCTCCGGGTCGGCGAGCAGCGGGGCGCTGACGTGGTTGAACGCGGCGCAGACCCGGGAGTCGGGCAGCAGCGCGGCGGCCTGCTGCACGGCGCTGCCCTCGGCGACCGTGAGCGCGTACGGGCCCTGCTTGTCGAAGCCGAGCGGGTTCACGCAGTCGACGACGATCTTGCCGGCGAGCGGCTCGGCGAGCGCGGCGACGGTGGCGGCGTGCCCGTCCCACGGCACCGCGATGATGACCACGTCGCTGCGCCGGGCCACCTCCTCGTTGCCGCCGCCGGCCACCGGTGCCCCGGTGGGCACGCCGGGCAGGGCCGCGATCTCCTCGGCGGACTGGACGGCCCGCTCGGCGGTACGGGACCCGATCAGCACGGGCTGGCCGGCCCGGGCGAACCGGTAGGCGAGACCCCTCCCCTGGTCGCCCGTGCCGCCGATGATGCCGACGGTCAGCCCGGACACGTCGGGCAGCGTGCTCGCGTCGTAAGCCATGCCGCCATCCTCGCAAACCCGCAGGCCGGCGGCACCGGCGGGCGCTGTGACAATCCCCGCTGCCGCCGACGGTGCCGAGGCATCCGCCGGCGGGACCGGACCGGCCCGGCGGTCACCGCGCAGGGCGACCGAGCCAGCGGGATCAAGACAACCCGGCGGCCACCGCGCGGACCGACCGGGCAGAGCGGGCAGGCGGGACCGGGCCCGCCCGGCAGCCATCACGCAGAGGTGGGCGGGCCTGCGGGATCAGGCCAGTTCGAAGGCCACCGTGCGGGTGGCGGGGTCGGCGGTGACCAGGCGGACCCGCACCCGCTCGCCGAGCGGCAGCTCGCCGAGGCAGCGGGCGCGCACCGGCGGTTCGTCCAGCGCCACGGTGCCGCCGGGCCGACGGCCCGGGCGGGCCTTGCCGTCCGGGGCCGCGTCGACGTCCAGCACCGCCGCGTCGAAGGTCTCCTCCACCCGGTGCTCCAGCAGCACCGCCTCGGCCAGCTCGATCGCGCCCCGGGTGGCCGCCGAAGCGGTCCGGTCGGTCGTGGCCATCACCTCGGGCAGCCGGGGCAGCGCCGCGCGGGCCCAGTCGGGCACCGCCCGGCCCTCGTGCAGGGCCAGGCAGACCTCCGTGGCGTACCTGTCGGCCAGTCGCCGCAGCGGCGCCGTGACGTGGGCGTACGCGGCCGCGACCCCGCCGTGCTCCCGCTGCTCGGGCGGCGCGCCGTCGAAGGCCGTGTACGCGGCGCCCCGCATCAGCTCGGCGGCCTGGTCCACGAAGGCGGCGGCCCGGGGCTGCGACGGGTCCAGCCCGGCGATCACCTCGCCGGGGCCGGCGCCGTCCGGCCAGTGCACGCCCAGCGGGGCGGCGGCGGCCCGCAGCCGCGCCACCGCCTCGGGCTTCGGCGCCGGCATCGTACGCAGCAGGCCGATGCCCCCGGCGAGCATGATGTCGGCGGCGGCCATCCCGGTCAGCAGCGAGATCTGGGCGTTGTGCTCCTCCATCGGCACCGGTCCGCGCAGCACCAGCCGCCAGCCGTCGCCGTCTGCCTCCACGTCCTGCTCGGGCAGCGGCAGGTTGATCGCTCCCCGGCGCAGCCCCCGCGCGGTGAGCAGGGCCCCGATCTCGGGCAGCAGGGCGATGGGATCGGGTAGCCGGCCGGCGTCGGCGTCCGCCTGGACGCCGACGTAGTCCAGCTTGGCCCGGCTGCGCACCAGCGCGCGTTCGAGCGTGACCCCGACGGTGCCACCGTCGGCGTCCAGGTCGATCGTCCACAGCACGGCGGCCCGGTCGACGTCCGGCAGGAGGCTGGCCGCGCCCTCGCTGAGGGTCTCGGGGTGCAACGGCACGGTGCCGTCGGGCAGGTAGACGGTCTGCCCGCGCCGCCAGGTCTCCTCCTCCAGCGCGCCGCCGGGGCGGACGTGCGCGGCGACGTCGGCGATCGCGTACGACACCCGGTAGCCGCCACCGGGGCGGCGGGCGAGGTGCATCGCCTGGTCCAGGTCGCGCGAACCGGCGGGGTCCACGGTGACGAACGGGACGTCGGTGCGGTCGGCGGCGGGCCGGGGCGGCGCGGCCGCCGCGGCGTCGGCCTCGCGTTGCGCCTCGGCCGGGAACCCCTCGGGCAGCCCCAGTTCGCGGCGCAGCGCGCCGAAGTCGATGCGGGGTGCGAGTACGCGTCGGATCACCACGGGGTCAATCCTGACAGTGTGGCGGATGATCCGCTTCCCGGCGAGTGCCGGTCTCCGCGTCGCGGTCAGCCGGTCGCCCGGCGCGCGCTCGCCCGTACGCCCCGGGGGGCGGTGGCCCGGGCCGCCGTCGTCGGGGCGGGTGCCTTGCGGGCGGTGACCTTCTTGGCCGGCGCCTGGGCGACGGTCGTCTTCTTCGCCGGCGCCTCGGCGACGGTCGTCTTCGCCGGGGCCTTCTTCGCCGCCGCCTTGCGGGTGGTGGCCGAGGAGGTCGCGGTGGCCTTGCTGGCGGGGGCCTTCGTCGCGGCGGCCTTGCGGGCGCCGCCGGTGGGCCGGGTCGCGGCCGTCTTCCTGGCTGCCATCGTCTTCTTGGCTGGCGTCGTCTTCTTGGCGGTGGCCTTCTTCGCCGGGGCCTTCGCCGCCGTCGTGGTCCTCTTCGCCGCCGTGGTGGTGCTCTTCCTCGCCGCCGTGGTGGTCTTCTTCGCCGCCGAGGTGACCTTGCGGGCGGGGGCGGTGCCGCCGGCGGTGGCCTTCTTCGCCGGCGCGGTGGCCTTCTTCGCCGTGGTGGCCTTCTTCTCCGTGGTGGCCTTCTTCGCCGTGGTGGCTGCCTTCGTCGCCGCCTGCCGGGCTGGCGTCTTCGCCGAGGTCGTCTTCTTCGCCGCCGTGCTCTTGGCCGCCGCCGTCGTCCGCTTCGCCGCGGCGGGCGCCTTCTTCGCGGCGGTGGCGGTCGTCTTCTTCGCCGCGGCCGTCGTCCGCTTCGCCGCGGTGGCGACCCTGGACGCCGCCTTCTTCGCGGGAGCCTTCGCAACGGGGGCCTTCGCAGCGGAAGCCTTCGCGGTGGGGGCCTTCTTCGCCGGGGCCCGTCCCGCGCCGCCGGTCGCCTTGCTGGCCGGTGCCTTCTTCGCCGCCGTGGACGTGGCGGACGGGCGCGTCGTCCGCGCCGTGCCCGCGGTCCGCTCCGCCGCGGCGGTCTTCCTGGCGGTCGTACGTCTGGCGGCCGGGCGGGTGGTGGCCTGCTGTGCTTCGGCCATCTCGGTTCCCTTCCTGGGGACGTGCTCTCGCCCTCGCGGAGCACCACGTGCCTCGGCGCGGGCCGTCCCGCGCCGCCTATCTGTTCTCCCCGGCCCAGCGGGCGTCCTCGGCCTCCCACGCGTCGTTGCGCTCCCGCACCGTCTGCAGGGCGTTCTCCGCGTCGGCGGCTGAGGCGTACGGCCCCAGAACGTGCCTGGCGGGGCACACGTCGGCGTCGGTCTCGACCCGGTGGTGCCGGGTGCACCAGTAGAAGTGCCCACCGCTTCCGCTGTCGCTCATGGGATCACTGTGCACCGCGAACCACCCGGCCGCCACCGGAACACCACAAGTCGCCGATGTTCTCCACAGTAGACGTGTTCCCGCCGGCAAGGGCTGGAACTGCGAAAACAGGGCCGCCCGGGGGTACGGCGCCCACCCCGTCGGCCCGCGACGGGGCAGCCGCGGGGCGGGCCCGTGGCGCACAATCGCCCCGTGCGACACGGGGGTGGGACATCGGTGTGGCCGCGGCGCGTACTGACGGTGGCGGCGCCGGCGATCGTGCTGACGGTGGCCGGGGCGGCCGCCGGGCTGCCGCTGCTGCGGGACCGGTCACAGCAGCGGCTGGAGCGACAGGCCGAGCGGGAGGTGACCGCCACCGCGCAGCTCGCCCGCGCGCGGTTGCTCGCCGAACCGGCGGCCGGGGAGTCGACGCTGCGGCGGGCCGCCGACGCGGTGGACGGGGTCGAGGTGCTGACCGTACGCAGCGACGGGCCCCGCGCGGAGGCGACCGTACGGCTGGTGTTCCGCGTCCGGGTCGCCAAGACGGCAGCCTCCGTCTTCGGCTGGCAGCGGGCCGACTCGGCGGCGTGCTTCGCGCTGGCCGTGCCCTCCGACGCCGGTCCCGTCGCCCTCGAACGGCTGCCGTGCCCCGACTGACGGACGGGGGGCGGGTTAGGGTCGCCGGATGGGCGTTCCGGACCACATCCTGCGGCTGCGCGAACGCGTCGGCCACGACCTGCTCCTGCTGCCGAGCGTGAGCGCGGTGGTGCGCAACGACGCCGGCGAGCTGCTGCTCGGCAGGCGCGCCGACGACGGGCGCTGGTCGGTGGTCAGCGGCATCGTCGAGCCGGGCGAGCAGCCGGCCACGGCGGTGGTCCGCGAGGTGCGGGAGGAGACGGGCCTGGAGGTCGAGCCGGTCCGCCTGAGCAGCGTCGTGTCGCACCCGCACACCTACCCCAACGGCGACCGCTGCGAGTTCTTCAACCTCGGCTTCCACTGCCGGCTGGTCGCCGGCACGGCCCGGGTCAACGACGACGAGTCGGTGGCCGTGGAGTGGTTCCCGCCGGACCGGCTGCCCGCGCTCGACCGGCACGCCCGGCTGACCGTCGCGCACGCCCTCGGCACCGAGGCGGGCGCGTGGTTCCTGCCCGCCGGGACGGCCTGGACCGAGTCCGGTGACTGACCTCGACCCGCCCCTGCGCCGCTACCTCGCCGACCTGGTCGCCGCCGCCCGCGACGTGCTCGGCGACGACCTCGTCGGGGCGTACGCGGCCGGCTCGGTCGGATTGGGCGCGTACCAGCCGGGGCGCAGCGACGTCGACGTCGCGCTGGTCTGCGCCGACGCCCTCGACCTCGGGCGCCGGCAGGAGCTGGTGGCGCGGCTGCGGCACGAGGCGCTGCCGTGCCCCGCGCGCGGGCTGGAGCTGGTCGTGTACCGCCGGGCGGTCGCCCGCTCCGGCACGCCGGAGCCCGGGTTCGAAGTCGAGCTGAACACCGGGGCGCGGATGCCGTTCCGGGCGACGTGGGCCGCCGCCGACCGCCCCGCCGAGGACGGCCTGTTCTGGTACGGCCTGGACCGCAGCATCCTGCACCAGTGCGGGCACGCCCTGCTCGGGCCGCCAGCCGCCGAGGCCTTCGCCGACCTCTCCCCCGCCGACCTGCGCCGCCTGCTGACCGACGCGCTGCGCTGGTGGCTGGCCCTGCCGACCCCGCCCGGCGACGGTCCCGCCCCGGGGGCCGAGGACGCGGTGCTCGGCGCCTGCCGCTCCCTGGTCAGGGTCCGCCACGGCGTCTGGCTGTCGAAGGTCGACGCCGGCCGCCGGCTGGCCGCCGACGGTCGGCGGGCCGACCCGACCGACGACGGCGCGGCTGCCGACCCGGTCGGCGGTGGGGCCGCCGACCTGATCGAACGGTCGATCGCGGCGCGGGCCGGCGGGCCGCCGCCGAGCGGTCCCGAGGCCCGCGCCTTCCAACAGGGTGTGCTGGACGAGATCAGCCGGTGACGGGCTCCACCGGGATCCAGAGTTCGGCGTCCGCCTGCGTGCCGTCCGCCGACAGCCGGGTCCGGGAGATCTCCGGTCCCGGCCGGCTGCGGTACGGGTTGGACGGGAACCACTGGGTGAACACGTCCCGCCACAGGTACTGCACCGCCTGCGGAAACTCCCCGGAGGTCTCGAAGACCGCCCAGGCGCCCGCCGGCACGGGCAGCGCGTCCAGGTCCTCCGGCGCGTCCGCGCCCGTCACCACGCCGTACCAGTAGTCCAGCTCGGTGCCCTCCGCGCGGCTGTCGGCCACGTCGGCGCTGACGTTGACGACGCCCTGCGGCTCCTGGTCGGACAGGGCCTCGATCCGGCGTACCGTCTCCGGCGGGATGCCCTTGACGAAGGCGACGATCGACGGATTCATCCCCTCGTGCACCAGCGGCACCCGGGCCTTGCGGCCCACCAGCTGGAACCCGTCCTTGTGCACGATCCGGTATCGCATGCTGCTGCTCCCTTCGACGACGAGTCGGAAGGACATCCGGGGCTGGGAGTGCAACGCCGCCCCCGTACGCCGGGCCTCGCCGGGGCCCACGCCGTGCACGGCGTGGAACGCCCGGGCGAACGCCTCGGTGGAGCCGTAGCCGTAGCGGACCGCGACGTCGAGCAGCGTCCGCTCCCCCGCGAGCACCTCCGCGCCCGCGACCGTGAGCCGCCGCCGCCGGATGTACTCGGACAGGCCGACGCCCGCCAGCGCGGAGAAGATCCGACGGAAGTGGTACTCCGACGTCACCGCGATCCGCGCCAGCTCGGCCACCTCGATCTGTTGGTCGAGGTGCCGCTCGATGTGCTCCATGGCCTGGTTGAGCCGCTCCAGCACCCGGTTCTCCTTCCCGTTCCGAACAGCAACGCTAGGCGCGCGGGATGTTGGCGCACCCGACATGCTGTGCCCGGATCGGTCGCCCCGGTCGCGGCATGGGCATTATGGCTCAGGAAAGACCCGGATCGGCCCCGCCGCCGTTGGTTCGTGGCTGGTCGAAGCGGTGCCGGGCGAACGCGTCCGCCCTGCCCCAGCGGCCCGGGATGTCCAGCAGTGCGAGCCGGTCGAGGCCGGGCGGCAGCGCCGGGTTCACGGCGAGGTGGTCCTCGTGCGGTTCGATACCGAGCATGATCCGGATGAGCAGCAGGGACGCTCCGCTGGACCACGCCTGCGGGCTGCCGGCGGTGGGGTACCGGACCGGGTACCGCGTGGTGTGGCGGTCGAATCCGCCGAAGGCTTCGGGAAGCCGGCCCTGGAAGTAGGTGGCGGCGTCGATGACGCCCTCGGCGATGCGTCCCGCCTCGTCGGCGAATCCGTAGCGGCGCAGACCCCAGGCGATGAACGAGTTGTCGAAGGGCCAGACGGTGCCGCGGTGGTATCCGAGCGGGTTGTAGCGGCCCTGCCCCTCGGCGAGGGTCCGCACTCCCCAGCCGGAGTAGAGCGCCGGCCCCATCAGGTGCTCGGCGACCCGCCCGGCACGCTCCGGCGGCACGATCCCGCTCCACAGCAGGTGCCCGATGTTGGAGGAGAGGCTGTCGACGGGAGTGCCGTCGCGGTCGAGGGCGAGCGCGTAGTAACCCCGGTCGTCGAGCCAGAAGTCCCGGTTGAAGCGCTCGTACAGCGCCGCCGCCTCGCTTTCCAGCCGGTCCGCGTAGGCCGGGTCGTTCCAGAACGTACGGGCCAGCCGCGCCGCCCGGATCTTGGCGTCGTAGGCGTAGCCCTGGGCCTCACAGGTGGCCCTGGGAAAGCCCGGCAGCCTGCCGTCGGCGTAGGAGATGCTGTCCCAGGAGTCCTTCCAGCACTGGTTCTCCAGCCCGGTGACCCGGTTGCGTCGCTCGTACCAGAGGTAGCCGGTGGACGTCAGGTCGGCGTACTGGTCGATCCACGCCAGGGCCGCCCGGGCCTCCTGTTCCAGCTCCATCACCAGCGCCGCGTCGCCGCTCCACCGTTCGTACTCGTCGAGCAGCACCACGAACAGCGGCGAGGCGTCCACGGTGCCGTAGTACGGCGAGTGCGGCTGCTCCTCGAACGCGGCCGACTCGCCGTAGCGCAGCTCGTGCAGGATCCGACCGGGGTCCTCTTCCAGCACGTTGTCGGTCCGGGCGCCCTGCAACGAGGCGAGGATCCGCAGCGTCGGCGGGGTCAGCGACGGGGTGAAGGGCAGGGTCTGCAGGCAGGTCAGCAGGCTGTCCCGGCCGAACAGGGTCATGAACCAGGGCAGTCCCGCCGCCGGTACGGCCGCGCCGCCGAGCGAGAGCGGGGCGAAGCGCAGCGCCGCCAGGTCCACCAGGCTGCGGTGGTACACCTGTTGCAGTGCGCTGCTGTCGGTGTCCAGCTTCGGGGCCTCCGCGAGCCACTCCCGCACGCTCGTCGGCAGGGTGGCGGCGTCCGGGCGCAGCGCCCGCACCGAGGCACGGAGGTCGACACCGTCCGGACGCAGCGCCCGCATGACGACCCGCAGCTCCGTCGACCACCGGGCGCCGGGCGGCAGCCGCAGCGTGAAGCGGAGCCCGTCCCGGTCGAAGTCGGCGGGCTCACTGGCCGAGACGGACACCTCACGCTGGAACGTGCCGCGCCGGTAGCCCAGCCGCAACTCGTCCGGACCGACGTGGAGGTAGTGGCTGCCGGCCTTCTGGCGGACGTCGAACTTGATGTCGAAGATGTCGGCGAAGTCGGCCGCCACCTCCAGTCGTACGTCGAGGTCCATCTCCTTCTCGCCGTAGTTGAACAGCGTCAGCGACTCGGTCAGGTCCGGTCCGATCCGCCGCCGCCGGATCGCCGACACGTCGGCCTCCACGTAGTCGGTCTGCCCGCCCGGCACCACGAAGAACGCCGCCTCGTAGTACTGGCTGTCGTCCACCGACAGCGCGGTCAGCCGCTCGCCGTTGACGGTGAGCACCCATCGGGACAGGAAACGCGAGTCGGCGGCGAACAGGCCGACCGGGGTCGCGGGTGACGACTCCACGTCACCGCTGGAATCCGAGACGATGAAGGTGCTGCCGTCGATGCACGACACGGTGCCCGGGATGTCCTTCACCGGGTCACTCCCCGCGACCGGAGACGGCCTGCTGCCGTGAGGCGGGGGGCACCGGGAACAGCCGCCCGACCCGCATCGCCAACGCGAGGTTCCCGTCGACCATGATCTCGCCCCGGGTGATCCCGGCCAGGCCGTTCATCTCACCCCGCGACATCGCCTCCGCGACGTCGGCGGTGACCGTGATGACCGTTTCCGCCGGGGCGTCGCTCTGCGTCACCTTCAGGCTTCCATGGTCGATGTCCAGCAGCCACCGCTCCACCCGGTCCCCCTCCCGGATGTCGAACCGGACGGTGCCACGGACCTTGCACAACCGTGGATCGTGACCGACATCCGCCAACTGCTCGAAGAAGGCACTGGTCGCCGTCATACGACCTCCCCGCCACTTGTCAGGAGCGCTCGCCGACTACCCGTCGTACGGTGGCACTAACGCTCCCACCGGCGCCCCGGCCCGCTGCACCGAGTTGCGCATGCTTCGCATCGGCCGGCCAGCCGGCGCCCGGCCGATGCCGGCACGGCCGAACCGGCCGCTCAGGTGGCGTCGCCGCGGGGCGAACCGACCGCCGTGAGGAGGCACTGCGCGGGTGAGGAGTCAGCGGCGGCCGCACCAGGCGCGGGCCGGCGCGGTACGGACCAGGAGCCCGCTGACCAACAGCGCCAGCACCGCCAGCAGCCCGCCCGCCGTCGCCGCGACGAAGGCCAGGTCGACCGGGGGCGTGATCAGCGACCCGAGGCGCGGCCCGAAGAGCAGCATGATGCCGGCCCCCACCAGGAACGCGACGGCGACCGGCGCGGCGAACCCGTGCACCACCCGCCACGCCGTCGGGCCGCCGTGCCAGAGCCCCCGGAGCACGGCTGCGGCCGCCGCCGTGCAACAGGCCAGGGCGAGCCAGTTTCCCGCGCCGCCGACCGCGCCGAGCAGCGTGACGGCCACGACGATGGTGTACGCCCACCAGAGCGCGAGCAGCACCATGCTGATGACGATGCTGGACGGCCGCCGCATCGGCTCCCGACCGGCGGGCAGCGGGCCGGACTCCAACGGCTCATCGGTCATCGCCGGATCCTATTGCGCCCGACCAATCGGGGTTCGGCGGCCGAACATCGTGGAAGATGTGCGGCTCTGAGCTGGTGGGCGACGGTCTGCCGCACCGGGCCACACCCCGCACCGGCCCCTCCGGAAGAAGGCCTGATGGTCTTTCAGCACCCCCATGGCATCGGGCACCAGGGCCTGGGACCGCTCGCGCATCGCGGCGCGTGGCCGACTGCGTTGCGCGTTGTCAATCCGCGGGTGCCGGCTCGGTGGGCCGTGGTGTGAAGAAGCGGATGATGTCGTCGGCAGCGGTGGGGGACAGCATCATTGCCTGGACCCGTGCGGACATTTCGGCGATCGGGTGGATTCTGGTGAACATTGCCTCCTCGTACGCCTGGATCGCCGAGTCCGGGTCGGCGGGGTTGGCGGCGAGTTCGCCGGCGAGTTCGGCGGCGTCGAGCATGGCCTGATTGGCACCCTCGCCGACCGGTGGCATGAGGTGCGCGGCGTCACCGATGAGGGTGACGCCCGACTGGTGTGCCCAACGTGTACCGATGGGCAGCGTCTCGATCCTTCGAGGCGTCGGCGCGCTGTCGCCGGCTTCGACGAGTGCGGTGAGATTCGAGTCCCAGCCGTCGAACATGTCCAGCAGAGCGCGCTTGCTGCGGTAGGTGTCCAGGTGCCGATCGTCCGCGCGGAGGGAGATGCCGACCCGGATGCCGCCGTCGCCGAGGCGTTGCGCGGCAAGGATCTGGTTCACGCCGATGCACCACAGGTTCCCGGGGCCGACCAGCTCGGCGAGATCCGGGTGGCGCCGGTCGGCGTCGCTGATGCTCAGCTCGACCAGGGTGGCCACGTAGGACAGTTTCGCGTCGGTGAGCAGCGGCCGGACGACCGAGCGCGCGCCGTCCGCGCCGATGAGGACGTCGCAGTCGGCGCGGTGACCACCGTCGAACGTCAGTCCGAAGCCTCCGTCGGGTCGCGGCGTCGCCGCGACGAGCCGGTGCTGCCAGGCCACCGTGTCGCCGGGGAGCGAATCGAGCAGAAGATCCCGCAGTGCGGCGCGGTCGATCTCGGGGCGTCCGGAGAATGAGCCGGGTTGCGGCGTGTGGTGCACGAGGGTGCGTCCGGCCGGGTCGAGGATGCGATGTTCCTCGCCCTCCGGCCGCGCCTCGGACCGGAACCGGCCGGCGAGGCCCGCCTGGGCCAGGGCCCGCTGCCCGGACTCCGGGTGCAGGTCGAGCGATCCGCCCTGCGATCGCGCGGATCGGCTCGCCTCGCGTTCGTACACCACCGCGTCGATGCCGTGCCGGTGCAGGATTCGCGCCAGTGTCAGGCCGCCGAGGCCACCGCCGGCAATCGCGATCCGCATCATCACCTCCGTTAGCGTACGCTGTATCTTATGGATACGCCGTACGGTAGCGCGCCGTTGCCCGTCTGGGAACGGCCCGAGCCTCAGCCGCGAGCAGCGCCGGTGCCGCTGAGCCGCGCGAAGATCGCCGCCACGGCTATCGGGCTCGCCGACGCACACGGCCTCGACGGCCTGTCGGTTCGCAAGATCGCCAAAGAGCTCGGCGTCGGTCCGATGCGGCTCTACGACTACGTGTCCAACAGATCCGAACTGCTCGACCTGATGGTCGACGCCGTGTACGCCCAGATCGCCGAGGCCGGTCAGCACTCCGAGTGGCGCGCCACGCTACTGGCCGTCGTCCACCGGACCCGCGACGCCGCTCTTGAGCATGAGTGGTTCGCCGACCTGCTCGGCGCAAGGCCGCACCTGGGACCTCATGCGCTTGCCGTGGGCGAATCGACCGCGGCGGCGCTCAGCCAGGCCCCTGGCGTACGCGGCATCGACGACCTCCAGCGGGCCATGGGCGCCCTCAACGCGTTCATCATCGGGGCGCTCCGCAGCGAGGTCACCGAGCGACGCACCGCCCGTTCCACCGGCACCGACGTGCCCGCCTGGCAGGCCGCCCTCGGGCCCTACCTGACACGCATGCTCGAAACAGGCCGCTACCCCACCATCGCCCGGCTCGTCATCGACGGCGCCCACCTCAACGCCGAGGAGACCTTCCACCACAACCTGATCACCGTCCTGGAGGGCATCACCGGCCATCCCCAGACGTGACCACATGCTCCGAGGCCAGCCGCCCGCTGAGAGCCTGCACCTCGGTCAGACATCCGGATCTGCTGCAACCAGCGCGCCGAGGGTGTGGCAGATCAGTTGACGGACTGCCACCGCCCGGCGATCGTGCACCTACGATTCTGGCCAGTCAGCCACGATGACCAATGGGACCAGGTCCGGCGACCGGTAGTCGTCGCCAGGGAGGTACTCAATGTGCTGATGCCGACGGACTGTCCGATCATCGGCAGTCTCGGCCTGCTCAGCCACCCCGTCCAGCATGTCCCAGATGATGTCGAGATACTCACGCCCGCCGGAGAAGTGCAGCGTGGTTCCGCCTTGCAGACCGACAAGCAGCGGGCCTGCGGTCGCCTTCTGACTGACGACCCCGTCGGTGACCGCCACCTCAATGGGCTCGGCATGTTGGCGAAGCAGCCGGCTGAGGGCGCGGAGCGCAGCCGGCGGACCGGCAAGCTCCAACTCGTCGTCGCTGACGGAGACACGGCAGCGTCGGTGATCCTCCATCGACGCATTGTCCCTCGCCGCGCGATCCTTGCGTCGCCCGCCGCGAAGGCCTCCGCGAGCGCCTTGAGGAACATGTCGGGCATCAGGTGGGACGCGAGCGTCAAGCATCTCCCGGAGGCGAGGACGTCCATCAACATCGCCGTGGCGCCAGCGAACGCCTCAACCAGGTCGCGGCTATCTGCCGCGTGCCATTGCACCGGTGCCATTCTTAGCGCTGCTCGTGGTTCTGTCCAGAATGACCGCATCTCACGCGCGTACCTGACCCGCGTCCTATGCGCAGAGACGAGGGAGCAGTTTTATCGTGGTGCGCCGATCGTTGGCTGGTGCCCACCAATCGTGGCCTGCCTACTGGCCGAAAGTGGAGCGCAGGTTCGCGTTGATCAGTTCGTTGAGCCGCTTGCGTAGGTGTCCCAGCAGTGACGGGTCGGGCAAGGGCTCGGCGACCAACAGCGTCCAGCGCAACTGCGTGCCTTGTGCACCGTCGGGCACCAGGTCGAAACGCACCTGAGCATCGGGGCGCCTGGGCCATAGTGACGACCACATGACCAGGCGCGGATGCTCCGCGTGCAGGATCTGCGGAGTTTGCTCGTCGTCGAGCAGCCGCAGCCAGGGGCGCGCCGGGTCGCGGTCAGGCTCGGTGAGCGCCTCGAAGACGATGGCCGGTGGGGGTGGCTGGCTACGGGTGCGGCTACCGGCTTCGAGCATGCCTCAGAATAAGGGCGAACAACTCATCGTGATGAAGGGCGCCTGATCAGGACACGCGACGGTGTGTCGCTGCTCCAGATGGAACGAGGCTCCGGTAGGACAGCAGTCGACCAAGAACAACCGGCCAGTACGGAAGCCTCGTTGCTGACCTATCTTGCCGGCGTCTCACTGTCCACGCGCAGCCTGACCCGTCTGACCGAGCTGATCCGTGACCGGCACTGCACGCTCGTATCGTCAGGGCTTCCGGCTGCCGCGCCAGTCCAACCCCGGGACTGGTTTGCCACCGGGTCACCGGGTCGCGGCACCAGCTCCGCCGCCAGGACGTTGCGGGGCCTCCCCCACAGCAGCCGGCCATCGAGCCAGGTCCCCAAGCGCCGGACCGGAAAAGGCCCTCACGACGGCAGAGCGCGCCGTACCGAGGCAAGACCAACTGACCCAGCACTCAGGGCGTCTCCAGGGCGTCAGGGCGTCCGCAGGGCGTCAAACGCCGGCCAAAGTTGACCAAGAACGACCATCGACATCCAGACATAGAACCAGCTCAGAGCCTTGATCAGGGCTGGGAGCTGGTGGGCGACGGACGAGTCGATTTGTACGCCGGATTGCGATCATCGCACCCGCGTTGACCTGGGGCGGAGCCTGGCAACAGCCACTGTAGGCCGTCGCCAGGCCGTCAGGCGTCGCAGGTGCGAAGATCGCATGTCGTCGGTTGTCACACGGACGGGTCCCAGGCGGCGAGTTGATCGAAGATACGGCGGTCGCCTTCGAACTCCAGCGACTCCAGCGGTATGCGGCCGTAGAAGAACAGGACCAGGTCGCTTGCCGTGCCCCGGGCGGAGACGTGGGCCTTTTTGGGATCCTCGCCGGCAGCGGGCGTGAAGCGGGCGACCTGTGCCCCGTCGCGGGAGAGCCGAAGGCGCCAGGAGTGGCCCTCGGTGGCGTGGTAATCGACGATGGCGGGGTCGTGTGGCCAGGCAACCGTGGTTGCGCAGACCGTGAACTGGCAGTCGTCGAAACCGTCGAGGGCGACCTCGTCTGGTAGCGGCTGCGGGGCACCCAGGGTGAGCTGGGCGTCGTAGGTGTACACCGCGATCTCGGGGACCTGTCGCCGCGCCCAGGCACCTGAGGTTTGCGGTGACGGCGAGTCATCCCACCACGTCCAACAACTGCGATCCGGGCCGGCCTCACGCAGCGCGCTCGTCAGGTGCTCGATGGACTCGGTCCACCAGGCCAGCAGTGCCTCGCGCTCCCGAGGCGCACCCATGCCGTCGTCCCAAGCCGACTTCTCCGGGGGCGCGTCTGCCGGCCCTGCGGCGACGATGGCGGCCGATTTGCGGCGAGCCATGCCCACGTGTTGCACAAGATCGAACAACGTCCGCTCGGGATGGGTCGGAACCTGCATGTCGAGGCGGGGCGCCGCGGCGACCGCGGCGCGGAAGGCGGTCGACCGTTCGTTGATCAGCCGCAGATGATCAGGGAACGTGAGAACTTTATGCACCCGGCTTTCTACCACTGTGCTCCGACGACCGGACAGCGAATTTCGCGACCGATCGCGCCGGCCGCCCCGGCACTGATACGTGCCCTTGGTTCACGCGCGGAAAGCGACATCCGCGTTGATGCTCTCCCCCCGCGTCGAGCAACGCCGAGGCGTAGAAGTGACGCAGCGCGTGCATCCCGGTGGCCCGGGTCGGCGCGCGGCGTCATGCCCGGCACCGAGGACGCAGAACGCACCATCAGGTACGTCACGAAGTACATCACCAAGCACACCGGCGACTGCCACAGGATCACGAGCGGCCGGCAGCGTGCACACCTCGACGCCGTCCAGGAACTTGCCGACCTCGGATTGGTCAAGACCACCACCATCGAGGTACGCGTCCGGGTTCGCGATCAACTCCAAGATCCGCCGCCAGGATTACGCGTTCAAAGCTGCATGACGAGGCACTAGGTTGGCGGCGTGGGTTCCTCGCCAACGGAAAGAAGGAGGAGGCTGTCCGTTGGGCTACACGCTTGATGCCCTCATCGGCTCCGTCGGCGCTCTCCACGCCGCTGCAAGCCAGTGGCCGGCTGCTGTGCCCGTGCCGCTGGCGCATGACCTCGCGCTGCTGCCAATGACCGACGAACTGTTCGACGCCGTCACGGACGGCACGACGGAGCGGGTACTCGGATTCTGGAAGCTGCCGGGCGGCTTCGACCGTGAGCTGTCGTCCTGGTCCTCAGTGGGACCGGTCGGCTATGTCGAGGCGGACTTCTTCGGGGGCGTGGGCAGCCAGCGCGCGGCCCTCTGGGTTGCTGGCGAGTTGGTGTTCGGACCGCTGTTTGTGGGCGAGGGTGAACCGTTCGCTCCCCAAGGAAGCCCTATCTCTCAGCTGCTGGCGCGCCTTGGTGTCGAGCGCCACAGGTACCGCGATGAGTTCGAGGCGGTCGGCCTCGGACGCCACCGCGAGACGGCGGACTGGCTGCCATAGCGGCGAGGAACGTCGATCATGTCAAGCATCGGCTGGGACGCAGGTGTAAAGCATCAGCCGGGACACGACAAGCCTCTTGCGAGAAGCTGCCGTCGCAACACGACCTCGTCGAACGGTTCAGCGTCGCCCGCGAGACGATCAAGGCTGCCCTTCGCAAGCTGCAAGATGAGCGGCTGATCGTCACCCGTCAGGGCAGCGGCACCTTCGTCCGCGCCAACACGGAACGCCCGGTCGGACTCCGGCCGCACATCGAACGAGCCTTCGAGGCCACGAACGTCACGATCGACTTCGCCGGCTTCTCCGGAGAGACGATGTACAACGCGATCCAGGAGACCTTGGACAAGGTCCGCATCGGGCGCCTCACCCCGGAGTCGATCCGGGTACGCGTCCTGATCTCCGACATGACCTCACCAATGGCGATTCCCTGCCGCGCCGAGGACCAGGCCGACGACCCCGGCATCCGCGCCCGCGCCCGCCGCATCACCGACCGGTCGATCCATGCCCTCACCGACGCCGTCCAGGAACTTGCCGACCTCGGATTGGTCAAGACCGCCACCACCGAGGTACGCGTCCACAGGGCCGCCCCGCTGTTCAAGCTCTTCATCATCAACGAGCAGGAAGCCTTCTTCGGCTTCTACCCGGTCGTCGAGCACACCGTCTCCGTCGAGGGCAAGCCGATGGCGATCTACGACGCGATGGGCAAGGACGCGATCCTCTTCCCGTTCACGCCCAGCGACGAGGACAGCAGCAATGACGCCCTCTACGTCGAGCAGGCCCGCGCCTGGTTCGACAGCATGTGGGGCACCATCGCCCGCGAGTACGCCTCGTGACCGCCCCCGACCTGGCCAACGTGATCGACCGCGCCCGCGTGATCCTGCTCGACTTCGACGGCCCCGTGTGCAGCATCTTCGCCCAACACTCCGCGTCGACCGTCGCCCATGAGTTGCGCCGGCTGCTCGTCGACCAGGCCGTCACCCTGCCGCCCGAGATCCTGGCCGAACGCGACCCGCTCGCCGTGCTCCGCTTCACCGCCACCCTTGGCCGCCCTGCCGTAGTCCGCCTGGTCGACGAGGCCATGACCCGCGAGGAAGTCACCGCGGCCCGCACCGCCGAGCCGACCCCGTACGGCCGGGAAGTCATCGTCGCCGCCCACCAGACCGGCCGCCGGATCGCCGTGGTGTCGAACAACTCGGCCGCTTCCGTCCACGCCTACCTGAGCGCCCGCCGGCTCACCTCGTACGTGCACCCGGTCATCGGCCGCCCCGAGGCAGCGCCCGAGCGGATGAAGCCGGACCCGTTCCCGGTGCTCGCAGCCGTACGGGAGCTGGGCGCGGAGCCGGCGGAATGCGTCCTGGTCGGTGACTCGGTCAGCGACATCGAGGCCGCCCACGCCGCCGGAGTCGCCGCCATCGGATACGCCAACAAGCCCGGCAAGCGCGAACGGTTCGCCGCCGCTGATGTCGTCATCGACAGCATGGCCGAACTGGTGACCGCCTTCGCCGTCGACGAGCTGTAGCACCACCACACCGCACACGAGCGCCCCGGAAGATCATCACCGGGGCGTTTCTCGTGTCGTCAGCTCACCTCAGGCCCGAGGACGCGGTGCAGCCGCCCTGGGCTAGTCCAGGTCCCCGCGCTTGGCAGCGATCCACGCCTCAACGTCTTCGGCAAGCCAGACGTTGCCCATTTGGAGCGTGGCCACGGGCTCCGGGAAGTCGCGCCGGTTGGTGATCTGGTAGACGCGCTGGCGCGAGACGCCACCGAGCATGGTCCGGATCTCCCCCGAACCCACCAACCGCAGCTTCCTGCCCATGACGCTGACGCTAGGCACACGCCGACTAGGCGTGAGTCAAGTTGATAGACACCTAGATAGCGCTGCCACTGGTCGCTTACCCTTTACGCATGACTAGGTCCAAGTGGTTCCAACGCCCCGACCAACCTGTCGACTACGTAGCCGGCGAGCCAGCCCCATCGAGGTACGGCCGGGAGCCGCAGAGATGGACTGGTCGCGCCGCCGTCCCCGCACCAGAGCCACCCCTGATGACCAAGGCAGGACTCTGGCGCTCCAGGAACACCGCGACGTGCCTCAACCAGAGGTAGGCCATGTCGATCCCGCAGCAGCGACCAGAGCCCCCGTTCCTCGTCCTGATGGCCGGCAACGTCGTCGACTTCCATAACCGCGCCACCTGCCGGCAGTGCTCCGACGACGGATGCCCACGCCTGTCGGCGGCCGGCGAAACCCTACGCGCTTGGCGCGACAGGAAGAGCCGACGTGAAACCCGGTGATGTCCTGCACCTGACCCGTGCGGCAAGTCCCCAGTTCGTACGACCGATCTTCTTCCGCCTCATTAAAATCCGGGCGGAACTCCACACCTATGACGGATGGATGTGGCTTGACGGCTACCAGCTCAACCCAATAGGGGAAGCCGTGGCACGTCGAGAGCTATTCGTTCTGAAAAAGGGAGTGCGGCTGGCACATCTACCCGCCCCGCAGCAACGATACCCCAAAATCGGCATGCGAAGGCGCCAGTAAGCCAAAGCGTGCGGCGCCCTGCACTTCACTGTCTTCGACTCAGTCCTCTACGCCTACCGCGAACACCAGCATATGAACCTTTGCGGTCGGCCCTAACACCGGACCCGGGCGATTCGGTGAGCGAAAGATTTCGCCTCTTCTCCAAAATCTTTAGCTTGAGCAGGACCGCTCGACACTCTCGCACAAGGAAACCGCCAAATACCTCTTGCCTCTTCCGCTCATTAAGAAAATGAAGAACGGGAGCCAAGGCGCCGCAAAATAATCCAACCAATACAAACCCGTGCACAAAAATGGGCACCACCTCACGAGATAAACCGCAGAAAATGACAACCGCTGTTGCAAGAGGTGCAGCGAATGCCACTGCGAGCATCCGTCGAAGTTCCTTGTCACCCATATAAACAAGGGCCCACTTGCGAAATCTCATCAAGCGGGCTACATCTATCAGCCTTTCACCTACACTAGCGTGCCGACGCAGTTCTGCCGTCAAGCGCTGAGCGCTCTCAAGCGACACGAAAGGATCCTCAAGGCCAGCGGATATCTTCATAATTCGTCGAGCCAGCGCTCGCGCGCTTGACTGCGGGCGATAGCTAGCCGCTAGCGTAAAACCAAAGATCAAGAGCGCAGATACGCCTAAAAAAATCAATTGCAATCCGGATAAGAAGTCATCGCGCGTTCCGCCTCCCGTAACGAGATTCACTCCAACGCCGGCCAAGATGGCCATGACGGCGGAAAGCATAGGTAAAGTCACTAGGGCACGGAACGCATCCAAAGACAGAAGCCAAAGGCGGTAGGCCGCCTCAATCTGAGTTCTAAGGATGAAATAAACAACAACCTGGAATGCAAGGTAGATCACGCCTACTGCCAACGACAGAAATCCTGCCAGCGCAAGCGTCCGCAGAGGAAAGAGCAACACATCCACGCATTCGAACCTAGCAGCTCACCGCCACACGGTCACGACTTCCTTTTTCTAAGGAATACTTCAAGCGCATGAAGAACCTCAAAGTCCTTCACCGTTTCGGGATGATCGGGACCGAAAACCGACAGATCTATTTCGTATGCTTTACGGATAGCCGCCAAAGCTAGCTTCGATTGACGCAAAGCGAAACACGCCTGTCCGTAGTGCAGCAAAGCAGCCGGCAGCGAGAGCTTTGCTCGCGGAAGCTTCTCAAGCGCTTCAATCGTTGGCCCAAGCAGTTGCACTGTCTCTTTATATCTACGCTGATGGAAGCGTAGGCGCCCTAGTTTGAGATTGTACTCGTATCGCACCTCCGGATTCTGCCCAAAATCTGCGTCAATCAGCCGTTCCGCCTCCTTGAGTTGGCTGGCTGCCTCCTTCAAATCTTCGATATCGATTGCTCCATCCGCGAGCGAAAGGTACGAATAAACCAACGGGATGTCGGACCGAGTTCCACTTCGACGCATTTGGACTTCATGATACTTCTTATCAAAGAGATACGACCTTTCCATATCGTTCACGTCCTTCGCCAGGAGCGAAGCAAGCCTGTAAGAGTCGGCGCGAAGATTTAGCGAGAGCCCGGTCGGAAGATCTGCGAGGAATCTGTTCAGGCGCTCAGTGGCATCGACACCTCTGCCAAGCATCCGCAATAGCTCAATCCGGACAAGCTCCACGCGGGCCGCTGGCTCTCCCTCGAAAATCCCTTCGGGTGGCAGGTCGGAAAGAATGGTCGCTGCAAGATCACGTCGACCTGTTTCCGCCGCGATGACCCCAAGATCACAGACAGCGTTCGCCATCGTCTCGCCATGTCGCAGATCGCGTCCTGTCTCCAGGTTCGCACTCAGTAAATCTATTGCTTGGTCAATCTCGCCAGACCAGAAGTATGCATGAGAAGCAGACTGCCGCTGCACCACAAGCGCCATCAGCGGCATGCGACCACGATCGACTCCGGCCGAAACCAGCTCGAGCCCTTGAGCGGCGAACATCACTGCACTATGGGGCCCGGCAGCACCGCCAAGCAACGGAAGGCGACGCGAGAGGAATGAGCAAGCCTTAACGATGGCTAAGCCATCGCAGCCAGCAGACAGTCCATGAACTGTCAGCGCTGCAATGTGACCAACATAGGGGTCGCATTGCGGATCATCTTCGGAAGTAGACGGTAGATTAGTACTGACTAGCCCTATCCCAACCTCAAGCAAGGACACGGGGTCGGAATTCATGTTACGCACAATCATGGCGATAATCGGGTGCAACACCAGCCCATTCCCACGACGTTGAACCAACGATGTTTCAACGAGGGCGTCGATCGAGTCTTGCCGCAGAGAATCTTTGTGAAGGTTCTGAAATATCTCCCAACCCCTCCTAGACACGCCTCGAACGAGATCGGCCCGCAGCTTTCTTAAGATAGTCGATTTTATTTTATCGAGCCGCCGCGGGAACGATGCCTGGCTGCGTAGATAGGCGATGGGCCAGTCCGACTGAAAGAGTGATAGATCAACGGGATCAGACCCATAGTACGAGAGGACACCTAGGAGGTCAGCAGCAACTGGCGCTCTCTCGGACAGCGCCGAAACGCTCAGCTGGACGGTTTTTACAACGCTTTCGGGATGCCCCGAAGCGGCCCCTTTGTTGAGTATTCGCAAGGGCTCGTGCGCGAGTCTCTCAAGGAATATGGAAGGGGACGTGTTCGTGGACCGGCAATAGCTGGTGGCCTGAACAACAGCAAGAGGGTGATCGTGGAGTGCCGTAGCGACACTGTCGAGTTCGGCGTCCATCGCGTCAGGTATGCCGGCCTTAAGAAAGCGCAGCGTTTCTCGCCGACTCCAGGTAGGTAGCTCTATGTGGCGAAACCCTAAGTCAAGGAAAGGGACGGTGCTGGTGATCAGTACACGGCATGCCGCTCGTCGCGGTATTACGCCTCGTATGACAGCCGCGTCAGTTACACCATCAACAATCAGAATTGTTCGGTGACCATAGGGAAGGGATGGTGTAACCGATGTACCCAAGCTTGACAGACCTGCCACTCCAGGGAGATCTTCTTGTGGATTGATTGCCCACAAGTCTCTCAGCAACGAGGCCTTGGTGCTTCCATTGACAATAACAGGACTGAATACGTCGCTCCTGAGAGCCGCAAATTGGAGGGCAAAGCTGGTTTTACCGCAGCCGGGGACGCCATGGATCACTACCGGAGCTACAGGATCCTCGATTTCCACATCAAGAAGCTCTGCCACCTCGTCAAGATAGGACTCTCGGCCAACGAATCCCGGGTCGGGTTCCCAAGAGTAGGGGTATGCAGTTGTTGTCGGGTCTAACCGATTTCTGTCCTTCAGTGGCTCGAGCAACGCCCGCATAAGCCGATCGCGGGAGAGCCAAGAGCTTCCCATACGTATATCAGCCTCGCCTCGGGCTGCGGCATGCAGGGTGGCCCCGAGCCCAATCTCGTCTACAGGGCTGTCGGTACTGGCTTCCGCTATCAAGGCAACGAGGGCTTCATACGATTCCTGCGCCTCGTTTCCCGTTGGGTCGCCATGCCGCTGGAGAAGTCGTTGCACCTTGCTAATCCCCACTGCGGAGATTTCTTTCCGCCGAGGGAGTGGCTGTCGAGGTATGGTTAAGGCACGAATAAAATCTTCAGCCTCAGCCACGTTCACCTTAAGGTGGGCGGACATCTGCCTGACCACTTCCGATGTTAGCGGCTCTTGCAGCGCACACGTCTTCCACAATGCATACGTTCCCCCCGTAAACCCGCCATTACTCCAAAACGCGACGCTACATCTCTTGCTTGAAGCAGTCCAAGCGAGATGCAAGTGCCGCAGAACATCTTGCTTTTTTAGGGCAGACCAAGACCAAGAAGGTTCAGCGTACTGGTTAGGTTCACGGTGTTTAATCGATACGAGCTCTGGAGCCCCACGCGACGGGACTAGGATTACATCAGTCGAATATTCTACGATGATTCCAGCCAGGCTATCGCTAGGAAGATGGTTCAGCACAGCCACAGCGACACACTCGTCCTGGTATCGGAATCTGGCGCGGGTTTCCGGGGCTGTATTCCGAGAATCGAAGCCTAGCGACTTTAAGTTCTCCAGTGAGACTGGTTCTATGCTGTAGTCGTCACCGTTCGCTGCCATCCGGTTACTATATTATATTGAGGCCCGAGCTGGAAAGTGGAAGTTCATCTGCCGCAGTCGCGCTCGGACTGTCATACCGCGATGTGGTTTTGCTACCTGCACCATCGCATACCGGTCGGATCGCGAGTGTGAGTCCTCCACGTCTGTTGCCGATTTCCTCTGTTTTGGATCAAGGCACCGCGCTCCGCGCGGTGCGGGGCGGCAAGCCCGGCCGGCGGTAAGCCACCGACAGCCGCCGGGACACCGCCCCACGGTCGGATCTCAGCTCAGCGCGAGTTCGTCCGGGAAGCGCTCGTGAAGCGCGGCGACCGCATGCTTCAGGCAGTAGTCGAGGCTATGGCTGTCGACCCTGATCGCCGCGCCGTCAAGCCGCTGACCCGAGATCACCACGGTCCAGGGCTTACGCTCCCGCTCCCCGTCAATCTTGACCAGTCCTACCAGACCCATCTCCCCCAGGTGCTCCAGCAGCTCCGGCACGCACTCGTCCCACCTCATGCACGAATGGGACCACCAAGACCGCTACGGGAGCCAGCGGGGTCGGCCTGGTCGT